>NZ_CADCUP010000168.1 GCF_902805925.1 uncultured Nocardioides sp. | reverse complement strand
GACGGCTGCCGCGGGACCTACTGGCCGTCGGCCACCGGCACCAGCGCCGCCACCACGCCCCCGGCATCGACGTCGCGCCGGACCGCCTCCCGCGACGTCGTCCCGTCGCTGCCGACCGCCGACTCCGCCGCCAGCACCGCCGCGTGCCCGTTGTCCACGGCCCTGGCCAGCCATGCCTCGTCGATGTCGGCGAGCGGGATCCGGCTCGCACCCACCCGTCCGCCGATCGTGACGAGCAGCTCGGCGCTCGCCGGACCGAGCCTCGTGAGCGCGCACCCGTTCGCCGGCCGGAGGTCCAGGTCGTCGGTCTCGGCCACCGGCTGGAAGCCGCGCTGCCCCAGCAGCGCCCTCATCGCGTCGTGCGCCCCGGCCTGCGTCACCACCGGGACCGGTGGGAACTGCAGCACCAGGAAGTCGGGCCCGCTGTGCGTCGCCCACCGGAGGTCGGGGCTCGTCTGGAGTTCGTCGGTCACGGCTCCACTGTGCCAGCGGACCGTGCGGGGGCGGGCAGGTGGACGATGCCGGCGCCTCAGCGCGCGCCGCTCACCCGGCGGCCGCCACCCGCGAGGGATCGATGCGCTCGCCGGCGAGGTAGTACAGGACGGTTCCCTCGTCGAGCTGCTGGTCCCACGGCGGGCTCACGAGCAGCTCCTCGCCTGTGCGGACCGCGACCAAGGTGGCCGCGAGCGTACGACCGAAGTGCACCTGGCAGTCACCGAAGGTGGCATGCGGGAAGCCCTGCGGGACCCTGAAGGAGTAGGTGTTGCCGTGGCCGCCGGCGGACATCAGGTCGTTGTAGACCTCGGTGATGCCCGGGTCGCTCACCTCCTCAGCGAGCAGGAAGGGCATGTGCCACTGCACGCACTGCACGCGCGGGTTGACGTAGCCCAGCTGCTCCCGGCGACGCATGTCGCGCAGGGCGGCGACCAGGTGGATGTCGGGCCTCTCGTGGTCCACGGCCACCGCGATGGCGAGGGTCTCGTTGTCGTCGCGCCCGTCGATCAGCGCGGTGCGGGCGCGACCGATGCACGCCCGGGTCATCACGTCGGCGTGGGTGAGTTCGCCACGGACGAACACCACCGCCGCCTCGTCGGGGAGCGGGTTCTGCGTCACCTCGTCCCAGGCGCAGAGCGCGATGCGGTGCCGGCCCTCGGTCGTCAGCTCCGCGACGATCTTCTCGGTGCGGCCCGGCGTGTAGCCCAGGATGACGACGTGCCCGGTGAGGTCGAGCTGGGTGGTGCCCCTCATGCGCTTCCCTCTCACGGCCTGGAGGTAGTCGGCCATCTGTGTGAACAGCAGCGTCAGGGTCACGATGCCGCCGACGATGACGTAGGCGCCCACGGCGTGACCGGCGGCCGACATCGGGAAGAAGTCGCCGTAGCCCACGGTGGCCGAGGTGACCAGGAAGTACCACCAGTAGTTCGCCGGGTCCGTGATCTGGTTCTCCGGCTCCGCGAGCCACATCGCCAACCAGCTGGTCGGGAAGAGGAACAGGACGAGGACCAGCGGTCGACGCCAGCCGGTGAGCCGGCTCCGGAGGTACTGCGACATGCGGTACAGGACAGTCGGCACCGTGCTCCTCTCCGGCGGGTGGAGGCGCTGACTGTAGCCCAGCCGCGGCTCGTGATCGGGACCCGACCGGCGACCTGGCGGAGCCCTGCCGGAACCTGGGCGGAGCCCGGGACGACCCGGCGGGCCTACCAGGCGCCCACCCGGTAGTCCTTGAGGAAGCACCCGTACAGATCCTCGCCGCGCTCGCCCCTGACGATCGGGTCGTACACCCGCGCGGCGCCGTCGACGAGGTCGAGGGGGGCGTGCCAGCCCTCGGCGGCGATGCGGAGCTTGTCCTGGTGCGGGCGCTCGTCGGTGATCCAGCCGGTGTCGACGGCGGTCATCTGGATGCGGTCGGTCTCGTACATCTCCTGCGCGGAGGTGCGGGTCAGCATGTTCAGCGCGGCCTTCGCCATGTTGGTGTGCGGGTGGCCGGCGCCCTTGTAGCGGCGGGAGAACTGGCCCTCCATGGCGGAGACGTTGACGACGTACCGGCGGGGGGACGAGGCGGCTGCCATCGCCGGGCGGAGCCGCGAGATGAGCAGGAACGGCGCGATCGAGTTGCACAGCTGCACCTCGAGGAGCTCGAGCGGGTCGACCTCGTCGACGGTCTGGGTCCAGGAGTTGTGGGTCCGGAGGTCGGGCAGCAGGCCGCCCGCGTCGACCGCAGTGCCGGTGAGGTGCGCCTCGACCGACGCGTGGCCCGCCTTGAGCGCCAGCGCGGTCATCGCGGCGGCGGAGCGCGCCGCGCGGGCATGCTCCAGCGACTCGCCCTCGTGGTGGGCGACGGAGTCGGCCGCCAGGGCGCCGGCGATCGAGGCGGGGTGGGCCTCGGAGACGCGGTCGAAGCTGACCATCTCCGGCAGCTCCACGCCCGTGGGGAGCGGGGCGTGCTCGGCCTCGACGAGGGGCGCATAGGCACCGGGCGTACGACGCACGGTCTGGCACGCGTTGTTGATGAGGATGTCGAGCGGGCCGGCGGCGGACACCTCGTCGGCCAGCGACACCACCTGGGTGGGGTCGCGCAGGTCGATGCCGACCACCGTGAGCCGGTGCAGCCACTCGGCGCTGTCGGCCATGGCGGAGAAGCGGCGTACGGCGTCCTTGGGGAAGCGCGTCGTGATCGTGGTGTGCGCGCCGTCGCGGAGCAGGCGCAGGGCGATGTACATGCCGATCTTGGCGCGACCGCCGGTGAGCAGCGCACGGCGGCCGGTGAGGTCGGTGCGCTGGTCGCGCTTGGCGTGCGACATCGCGGCGCAGTCGGGGCAGAGCCAGTGGTAGAACGCGTCGACGCGGGTGAAGTCGTGCTTGCACATGTAGCAGCCGCGCGGGTTGATCAGCTCACCGGCGAAGGCGCCCGCGGCCGTCGACACGAGCGGGATGCCGGCCGTCTCGTCGTCGATGCGGACCGGCGAGCCGGTCGCGGTCAGCGCGGTGATCGCGCGGTCGTGGGCGAGCTCGGCCTCGCGCTTGCGGGTGCGCCGCTCGCGCTTGAGCGCCTTGTACAGGTGCGACGCCGCGTGCTTGACCGTCACGATGTCGGGGTGGTCGGAGGGGAGCTCGTGGAGCATCCCCAGCACCCGGACCGTGGTCGCCAGGTCGTCGGGGTCGATGGTGTCGGGCGTATTCAGCACCGGCCGATGGTAGGCGAGGCTGCCGCGCCGCCGTGGGAGGCTGCCGCCATGCACTTCGTCGGACTGGACCTCGCCTGGGGCGAGCGGAAGCCCACGGGCATCGCCGTCCTCGACGACCGCGGGCACCTCGTGCACATCGAGGCGGCCCGCACCGACGCCGAGATCGGCGCAACGATCGCGCCGTACGTCGCGGGCGACTGCCTCGTCGCCATCGACGCGCCGCTCGTGGTCACCAACGCCACCGGCAACCGGCCGGCGGAGCGGGCGCTCAACAAGGACTTCGCGAGGTACGACGCCGGCGCGCACCCGGCCAACACGGGCAAGCCCGAGTTCGCCGACGTGCCGCGTGCCGCCCGGCTCAGCGCCCGCCTGGGGCTCCACATCGACCCGGGCTCCCGCGGCAGCCGGCGGGCGATCGAGGTCTACCCGCACCCCGCGACCGTCGCGCTGTTCGGGCTCGGGCGCACCCTGAAGTACAAGGACAAGCCCGGTCGGTCGCTGGACTCGATGCGTGAGCAGCTGCTGACCCTGACCGCGCTGCTGCAGGGCCTGGCCACCGCCGACCCGCCCCTGCACCTCGCCGACTCCGACGCCTGGCGGCGCCTGGTGCGCGACATCGAGACCGCCGAGCGCAAGGCCGACCTGCGCCGCGCCGAGGATCCCGTCGACGCCGTGGTGTGCGCCTACGTGGCGCTGTTCCGGGAGCGCCGGCCCGCCGACACCACGACGTACGGCGACGTCCGGACCGGCTACATCGTCACCCCGAGCCTCCCCGACGGGCAGATGCCGAGCCCGCGGCCGGCCCGGCAGGTCGAGGACGCGGTCGCCGCGGCGGTGCGCACCTACGCCGCCCGTCAGCCCTCGCTCCGCGACGCGGCGGACCAGGCGACCGCGATGGTCACGACGGTGCTCGACGAGGCCGGCATCAACTACCTCAACGTCACCGGCCGCGCCAAGAGCGTGGCGTCCTTCGCGGCCAAGGCGGCCCGCGTGATCGACGGCGAGCGCGCCTTCGCCGACCCGGTGCACGACATCACCGACGTCATCGGCGTCCGCGTCATCACCTACGTGCAACGCGACGTGGAGGCGGTGGCCGAGCTGCTCGCAGGAGAGGCCGTCGTGCTCGACGACCGCGACATGGGCCGGGAGACCGCCAGCGAGGGCCGGTTCGGCTACGCCAGCCGGCACCTCCTCGTCGAGCTCGACCCGGACGACACCGAGGCGGCGGAGACCAGCCCCGACCTCGTCGGGCAGCGCGTGCAGGTGCAGATCCGCACGGTGCTGCAGCACGCGTGGGCGGAGTTCGAGCACGACATCCGCTACAAGGGCAGCATCCCCGACGCGCAACGCGCCGAGTTCGACCGCCGCTTCACCCTCGCCGCCGGGCTCCTGGAGCTCGCCGACCGGGAGTTCTCCACCATCCGCGAGCGGCTGCGCGGCACCGCGGAGGCCGTGCGCGAGCAGGCACGTGACGACGACCCGCGCATCGACGCGCAGGAGCTGGCGGCGTTCCTCGCGGGCCAGTACGCCGACGCCGGGTGGTCGCGCGAGAGCCACTACGCCTGGATCTCCGGGCTGCTGCTCGAGCTCGGCATCACCTCCCTCGACGAGCTGGCCGACGTGGTGCGCCGCGTCGACTCCGCCGAGCTCGACCGCCGGATGGGCTACAAGAGCCCGACCGGCGCCGTGCGCCGGCTCGACGACGCGCTGCTCGCGACCTACGGCGACGGATACGTCGCGCTGCACGGGAACGCGCACCGCACGGACCGGCTCCGGGCGCGGCTGGGGAAGCTCACACCCTGACGGTGGGGCGGCGCGCGGCCCGGCGCCCCCGCGGTCCTCGCGCGCCCTCGACCAGCGGCCGGGGGAGCCGTCCCGGGACCACGGTCCCCGGGAAGCCGTGGTTCCGGGACGGAGCAGGACTGCTGCCCTCGGGGCTCCCGAGGGGCAGTACCCACCTGGCCCCCACCTGAGCGGGTGGTGGAGCAGGAAGCCGGCGGCCGCCGTACGCCGCGCCGGAGGGGCGCGTGCCGAGCGCGGAGCCCCGCGGTGACCGGCGGTGACCCGCCTCCCCAGGTCGGCCAGCGCTCGGCAGGCGGCGCTCGCTCAGGCGCCGCCCTCGCGGAAGAGGCAGAACGGGTGCCCGGCGGGGTCGAGCAGCACGCGCACGTCGGTCTGTGGCTGGTCGTCGGCGAGCGAGGCACCGAGCCCCTGGGCGGCCGCCACGGCCGGCTCGAGGTCGGTGACGGCGATGTCGAGGTGCACCTGCATCTGCTGGTCGCCCGGACCGGCCGGCCACGCGGGCGGCACGTGGCACTCCTCCCGCTGGAAGGCCAGCCCGCTGCCGTCCCGGGGCCCGATCCGCACCCAGTCGGACTCCGACTCCACCACCTCCCAACCCAGCAGGGCGCAGTAGAAGTCGGACAGACCCCGCGGGTCGGGCGCCCCCAGCACGGTGGCGGCCAGGGTGAAGGACGCTGACATGGTCGGCACCCTAGGGTGTCCGCCCGCACAGGGGCCTGGTTGCCCCGGCCGCCGCCCCTAGGACGTCGCGCGGGCGAGGTCGTCGACCACGGCCACCAGGTCGCCGTGCCGGTCGAAGGAGCGGCGCTGCCGATCGGCCCCGGTGCCGCCCTCGCAGAGCCGGGCCAGCGCGTCGGTGACCAGGGCCAGGTCGCCGGCGTCGTCCAGGGCCCCGGCGGTGTGGCGCACCAGCGTGTCCAGCGCGGCCCGGGCCGGCACGGGTGATCCGTCGACCGGGTCCAGCAGCCGCTCGGCGAGCCCGAACCGGGCCGCTCGCCAGCCCGCCACCCGCAGCTGGTCGACCCGCCAGGGGGCGGGCGCGACGCCTCGCCGCAGCTCCCGTGCCGCGGTCTCGGTGAGCGCCCGGCTGAGCGCGGCGACCACCAGCGCGTCCTGCAGCGAGGTGCACGCGTCCGCGACCCGGTACTCCACCGTCGGGTAGCGCGCCGAGAGGCGTACCGGCAGGTTGAGCAGCCCGGCGTCGGCGATGGCGCCGGTGTGCAGCATCTGCGCGGTGAGGGCGTCGTACGCCGCGGCGTCGCCGAGCAGCTCGGTGGGACCGGCGCTCGGCCACTGACCCCACACCTGCGAGCGCCAGCTGGCGAAGCCGGTGTCGCGGCCGTGCCAGTACGGCGAGTTGGCGCTGATCGCGAGCAGCAGGGGCACCCAGGGCCGCACCCGGTCGACGACGCCGACGCCCTCGTCCCGGCTCTCGACCTCGACGTGCACCTGCACGGCGCACATGAGGGAGTCGTCGGCGATGCCGGCGTGGACGCGGCTGATGCCGTCGAAGCGCTCGTCGCGGACCCGCGGTCCGTTGGGCGCATCGACCACCGGTCCCCCGACGGCGACGGCCCGGACCCCGAGCGCCTCCGCCGCCGCGCGCAGCGTCGACCTGCCGTGCTGGAGCCGGCGGCCGATCTCGGCCAGGCTCCGGGTCGGCGCGGTGACGACCTCGACCTGCGCCAGGAAGAACTCGCGGACCAGGGCCACGTCGTCGGTGCCCGTCCCGCCCCCGGCGATCACCTCGGTCGCGAGAGGCGCCGGGGCACCGTCCTGGTCGACCAGGATGAGCTCCTCCTCGACGCCGAGCTGTCGGATCGTCACGTCGCCTCACCTCGCACGGGGCGATGGTCGCATCTCTGTGCCGATGCCGGGCACCGGAGGACACATCGCGGTCACGACCGGACGAGGGGGGACACGATCTACGCCGAGGCACTGCTCCGACCCTGGTACGACGCGCTCGCGCGGGAGACGCCCGGGTTGGCGCTCCTCGACGCCCACACCCACGTGGGCACCCGTGACCCCGACGGCTTCACCGCGACGACCGAGGAGCTCCTCGGCTCCCTCCGCCTGTGCGGGGGTCGGGCCGTGGTCTTCCCGATGGTCGAGCCGGGTGGCTACCGCGAGCCGAACCTGCGGTGCGCGAGGGAGGCGGCCGCGAGCGGCGGCGTGCTGACCGCGTTCGCGCGGCTCACTCCCGACCAGGAGCCGGCCGCGATGCTCGCGGAGGCGCTCGCCGCGGGGGCGCGAGGCGTCAAGCTGCACGCCTCCGGCGACGGGTTCGACCTGCTCGACCCGCGGCTGGAGGGTGTCTTCTCCCTGGCTCACGAGCGTCGCCTGCCGGTGGTGCTGCACGCCGGCCCCGAGCTCGGCAGCATCGGGGCGACCGTGCTGTCGCTGTGCGGCCGGTTCCCCGGGATGCGGGCGGTGATGGCGCACTGTGCGCTGACCGACCTGATGTGGCTGTGGCGCCACGTCCCCGCGACCCCGAACCTCTTCTTCGACACCTCCTGGTGGAGCGTCGAGCACGTGATGTCCCTCCTCCGCCTCGTGCCGCCCGGGCGGGTCCTCCTGGCCTCCGACCTGCCGTACGGCACGCCGCTGCAGGCCGCGGTGTGCACGCTGCGCTGCGCGGTGCAGGCCGGTCTGGACGCCGACCAGCTGCGCTGCGTCGCCGGTGGCCAGCTCGCCCGCCTGCTCGCGGGGGAGGACCCGCTCGAGCTCGGGCCGGCACCCGCGCAGGAGGCACGGGCGATGAGCCCCGTGCTCGACGTCCTCACCTCGTCGCTGTACTCCGTGCTCGAGCCCATGCAGCGCGGTGCGGACCCGGGCACCGCCCTGGACGTCGTACGACACGCGTGCCGGGTGGCCGACGACGACCCGGACGCCGACGTCGTCGCCTCGGTCCGGCACCTGCTCGACCTGTACGACGAGCGGCGCGGCTCCCTGCGCCGGCGCAACCAGTTCACCCCCGGCCGCGACCTGGTCCTGGCCGCTGCGTTCGTCGCCCGCACCCCCGCAGCACCCCTGCCCTGAGAACCTTTGGCAGAGTTGTCGTACCGGCCCGGTCCCGTTCGTGGGAGGGGTGGAGTGAGGCCGCCGGGCCTCACCGGCTCAAGGAGGAACACCATGGCTCAGTACCTGCTCTCCGTGCACGGCTCGGTCGACGACCCCGCCCCCGACATGGCCGAGATGCAGCCCGTCTTCGAGGCGGTGGAGCGCTTCAACGACAAGCTCCGCGCCGAGGGTGCGTGGGTCTTCGCCGGCGGCCTGCACCCCATCGAGGCGGCCACCACCGTCGACGCGCAGGGCGACCGGGCGGTGGTCACCGACGGCCCCTACGTCGAGAGCAAGGAGTTCCTCGGCGGCTTCTGGATCATCGAGGCCGCCGACCTCGACGCCGCCCTCGACTGGGCGGCCCAGGGCTCGCGGGCCTGCGCGGGCGCGGTGGAGGTCCGGCCCTTCCAGGAGGACTGATGCCCGCTCCGGGCGACCTGTCCGAGCCGATCACCCGGATCTTCCGGGACGAGTACGCCGCCGTCGTCGCCTCGCTGGCCCGCCGCTTCGGTGACCTCGACCTCGCCGAGGAGGCGGCCGGCGAGGCCATCGTGACCGCCATGGAGCGGTGGCCGGTCGACGGCGTCCCGCCCAACCCCGGCGGCTGGCTGACCACCACCGGCCACCGCAAGGGCATCGACCGCATCAGGCGGGAGTCCACCCGCGACAGCAGGCACCGGCAGGCGGCCATGACCCACGACGACTCCCCTCCCCCCGACACCGGCGTGGTCGAGGACGACCGGCTCCGGCTGGTCTTCACCTGCTGCCACCCCGCCCTCGCCCCGTCAGCCAGGGTGGCGCTCACGCTGCGGCTCATCACCGGCCTCACCGTGCCCGAGATCGCCGCGGCCTTCCTGGTCCCGGAGACGACGATGGCCCAGCGCATCACCCGGGCCAAGGCGAAGATCAAGGCCGCGAAGGTGCCCTACCGGGTGCCCCGGGCCGAGGACCTGCCCGGGCGCACCGCCGCGGTGCTGGCCGTGGTCTACCTGGTCTTCAACGAGGGCTACCTGGCCACCGCGGGCGAGGAGTCCGTGCGCGACGACCTGTGCGAGGAGGCGATCCGCCTCGCCCGGCTGCTGCGCGTGCTCCTGCCGCGCGACCCCGAGGTCGTCGGGCTGCTGGCGCTGATGCTGCTCGTCCACGCGCGCCGGCCCGCCCGCGTCGGCGCCGACGGCGCGCTGGTGCCGCTCGACGAGCAGGACCGCACCCTCTGGCGGCGCGACCTCGTCGAGGAGGGTCACGACCTCGTGCGGGCGTGCCTGGCGCTCAACCGGCCCGGGCCCTACCAGCTGCAGGCGGCGATCAACGCCGTGCACACCGACGCCGCCACCGCCGGGGAGACCGACTGGTCGCAGGTCGCCGCCCTGTACGGCCAGCTGGCCGCCATCGACCCCTCGCCCGTCGTCGCGCTCAACCGGGCGGTCGCCGTGGCCGAGCTGCACGGCCCCGAGATCGCGCTCGACCTCGTCGACCGCCTCGACCTCGCGGCGTACCACCCCTGGCAGGCGACGCGCGCCGACCTGCTGCGCCGGCTCGGACGGCACGCCGAGGCGCGGGCGGCCTACGACGCCGCGATCGCGCTGATCGACAACGAGGCCGAGCGGGCGTTCCTCTCCGGCCGGCGTGCCGGGCTCCTGTGAGCCGAGGTGCCAGCGGCCCCGCGGCGGGTCAGACCTGGATCGCCCGGTGCACCCAGACGCTGGTGACCTCCATGCCGACCTTCTCGTAGAGCGGCAGGGCCCCGGTGCGGGAGTCGGTGGAGAGGCAGGCGGCCGCGGTGCCGTGCGCGCGCGCCGCGGCGAACGCGTCCACGAGGAGCACCTGGGCCAGGCCCCGCCCGCGCTGGTCCCGGCGGACGGCCAGCCGGTCCACGAACGCCTCGTCGCCGGCCTTGACGACGAACGCGGTGCCGACGACCTCGCCGCCGGCGTCGGTGACGACGCGGAGGTTCCAGGGCTCGAAGCCCGGCCGCAGCCACATGCCGGCAGCACAGTCCTCGAACGCCTGTCGCTCCCGCTGCGACCACTCGAGGAAGGCGTCCTCGATGACCGTCCAGACCGTACGCCGGTCGGCCTCGGTCGCCTCGCGCACGGTGTAGCCCTCGGGGAGCGGGCGGTCGACGATGTCGCGACCCGGCGGCAGCTTCAGCACCCAGCTGGTCCAGCGCACGTGGTAGCCGAGCGCCTCGAGCAGCCGGTCGCCCGACGAGCCCTGCGGCACCGGCATGCCGATGACGTGGCCGCCGCGCGAGCGCACGAGCGCCTGCATCCAGCCGGCGAGGGCCGTGCCGATGCCGCGCCCGTACCACGAGGGGTGCACCGCGGCGTCCCCCCTCTCGGCGCCCGATACCTCGGCGTACCCCACCAGCCGGTCGCCGTCGAGGACCCCGACGGTGGAGGCGGAGACGTCGAAGCTGGGGCGCTGCCAGTCGGCGACGATGTCGGCCTCCTCGATCTCGGCCCGGCCGATCTCGGCGACCTCGACGGCGGCCATCACCTCGTAGACGGCCGTGGCGTCGGAGGGGACGAGGGGGCGGCTCGTCAGCCCGGCCGGCAGGTCGAGGGCAAGCGTGCTCGTGTCCACCGAGCCAGTGTGAGCCGGATCCGTCCCCGCTGTCGCCGCATTTTCCGCCGCTGCGTGAGCAGGGTCGCACGGTGCAGGAATGCCATGTGGGAGCGTGCACGCACTACCGTTGACGGGTGGACGACGACGCGAGCACCGACCAGCCGACCTTCGCCGACCTCGGGCTGGAGGCCCGGGTCCTCAAGGCGGTGACCGACGTCGGCTACGAGGTCCCCTCGCCCATCCAGGCCGCCACGATCCCGCCGCTGCTCGAGGGCCGCGACGTGATGGGCCTCGCGCAGACCGGCACGGGCAAGACCGCCGCCTTCGCGCTCCCGATCCTCTCCAACCTCGACACGCGCCAGAAGACGCCCCAGGCCCTGGTGCTCGCCCCCACCCGCGAGCTCGCGCTGCAGGTGTCGGAGGCCTTCGGGCGGTACGCCGCGCGCCTGCCCGGCCTGCACGTGCTGCCCGTCTACGGCGGCCAGGGGTACGGCGTCCAGCTCTCCGCGCTGCGCCGCGGCGTCCACGTCGTCGTCGGCACGCCCGGCCGCATCATGGACCACCTCGAGAAGGGCACGCTCGACCTCTCCGAGCTGCGCTTCCTGGTGCTCGACGAGGCCGACGAGATGCTCAAGATGGGCTTCGCCGAGGACGTCGAGACGATCCTCTCGGGGACGCCCGACACCAAGCAGGTCGCGCTGTTCTCGGCCACGATGCCTGCTGCGATCCGCCGGATCACCGCCAAGCACCTCAAGGACCCGGTCGAGGTCACCGTCAAGAACAAGACCGCGACGGCGTCCAACATCACCCAGCGCTACATGATCGTCTCCTACCCGCAGAAGATCGACGCCCTCACGCGCATCCTCGAGGTCGAGAACTTCGAGGGGATGATCGTCTTCGTCCGCACCAAGAGCGAGACCGAGGTGGTGGCCGAGAGGCTGCGGGCGCGTGGCTTCTCCGCCCAGGCGATCAACGGCGACGTCGCCCAGGTGCAGCGCGAGCGCACCATCAACCAGCTCCGCACCGGCAAGCTCGACATCCTCGTGGCCACCGACGTGGCGGCCCGCGGGCTCGACGTCGAGCGCATCAGCCACGTCGTGAACTTCGACATCCCGACCGACCCCGGCTCCTACGTGCACCGCATCGGCCGCACCGGCCGCGCCGGCCGCAGCGGTGAGTCGATCGCGTTCGTCACCCCGCGCGAGCGGCACCTGCTCCGCGCGATCGAGAAGGCCACCCGCCAGCCGATCACCCAGATGCAGATGCCCACCGTCGAGGACATCAACGAGACCCGCCTGAACCGCTTCGACGACGCCATCACCACGATGCTCGCCGACGCGAAGCGGCTGGAGTTCTTCCGTGACGTCGTCGGCCACTACGTGCGCGAGCACGACGTGCCCGAGATCGACGTCGCCGCCGCCCTGGCCGCGGTGATGTACGCCGACAGCCCGCTGCTGCTGGACCCGGCGAAGGAGCCGGCCCAGCGGACGTTCCAGGGCAGCGACCGCGAGCGCCCCGAGCGCAGCGGCAAGCAGCGCGACAGCGGCCCGCCTGCTCGAGGCCGCCGGGCGGGCAACGACGCCAACCTGGCGACGTACCGCATCTCGGTGGGTCGCCGGCACAAGGTCGAGCCGCGGCAGATCGTCGGGGCGCTGGCCAACGAGGGCGGCCTGGGGCGCTCCGACTTCGGCCGGATCGACATCCGGATGGACCACTCGCTGGTCGACCTGCCCGCCGAGCTGCCGCCCGGCACGTGGGAGCGCCTGCGCGACACCCGCATCTCCGGCAAGCTCATCGAGCTCGGCAAGGACACCGGCGCGCCGCCACAGCGCCGTGACGGTGGCGAGCGCGCGAGGAAGCCGCGCCACAAGTAGGTCTGAGGGTGGGTGCGGACGGTCGGCGACGGTTCATCAAGGTATGTCGCCGAAGTGGTGCTTCCCATGGTGTGCAATCCGTGGGAACTGTCGGTTCGGCTGCATACCTTGATGAAGCAAACGGCCAGCCGCCCAGCCCGGACGCAGCAGGGCCCCGGAGCCCAACGGCTTCGGGGCCCTGTCGCTGCAGCGGGGTGGCCGCTGGAGGTCAGGCGCTCTTGATCGCCGAGATGTCGAACTCGAGGACGATCTTGTCGGAGACCAGGACGCCGCCGGTCTCGAGGGCGGCGTTCCAGGTCAGGCCGAAGTCCTTGCGGTTCACGGTGGTGCGGCCCTCGAAGCCGATGCGCACGTTGCCGAAGGGGTCCTGCGCGGAGCCGGTCTCCTCGAAGGGGATGGTGATCGACCGGCTGGTGCCCTTGATGCTCAGGTCGCCGGTGATCTGCCACTCGCTGCCGTCGCGCTCGACGGAGGTCGAGGTGAAGGTGATCTCGGGGAAGGTCTCGGCGTCGAAGAAGTCGCCCGACCGGAGGTGGCCGTCGCGGTCGGCGCTGCCGGTGTCCACGGAGGCGGCCTGGATGGCGACGTTCACCGAGGAGGCGGACGGCGTCGCGGTGTCGACGTGGGCGGTGCCGGCGAAGTCCCTGAACTGCCCGCGGACCTTGGTGACCATCGCGTGCCGGGCGGTGAAGCCGAGGCGGGTGTGGGAGACGTCGATGGTGTAGTCGCCGGTGATGTCGGCGATGGCGGTGGTGGAGGCGTCGAACTCGTGCTGGCTCATGGAGACTCCTGGAGGTAGGTCGTTGGAAATTCAACTACTCCAACATCCAGGAGCGGCAGATATTCCCGCACCGGTGTCACCGCCGCACGGGCATGACCGCAGTCCGGGGAGACCGCGCTCGGTGGGGCCGGCCGGAGGGGTCAGGCCGCGTGCGGCGCGTGCAGCCCGGTCGGCGGGGCGTCGCTGGACCAGCGCGCCTCCAGGTGGGTGCGCCCCTGCTCGTCGCGCACCTCGACCCAGTGCATGCGGAACCCGCGACCGGGTGCAGCCGAGCCGTTGCGGCCCTCGATCGTCGTCTGGACGTCGAACATGTGACACCTCCTGTTCACCTACTGTTCACCAGAGTACGTCGTTCCCCACCCGACGGGCAAGAAACGCGCCAATTAGCCTCTCGGACCTCCCTCTGTGGGGCTCCGGACCGGCTGACGCGCCGTGGCGCGCTCCACTCGCCGGTGTGTCGGTGTAGCCACCGGCGCCGGGTACATTCGTTAGATAGGTGGTTCTGCCCGATTTCGGGCAGGAAGTTGCCGATCGACCGGGCTCGGCGCACGATCTACACCGTGCCTGTCGACGCGCCCGTGCCCGACCCGCTTCTCGACCACCTCGTCTCGACCACCGGCCTCACGGCCGCGGAGGCCCGCCGGGTGATCGAGGACGTGGTCGCGTTCCACCGCGAGAGCGTGGAGGACTACGTCCGTCGGCGGCACGCGCACCTGAAGACCTACGGCGCCCGGAACGAGGAGATCTTCGACCGGCTCGCCGTCGAGCTGGCGCAGCGAGTCGTCGCCGCGCCCCCGCTCACCGCCCGGCAGCTCCGCCGGATCGTCTACGGCTGATCACGAGAGAGAGACCACCCCATGTGCGGCATCGTCGGCTACATCGGCGCCCAGCAGGCGCCCCCGATCCTGCTGGAGGGGCTCGGCCGCCTCGAGCACCGCGGCTACGACTCGGCGGGCCTGGTGGTCCGCGCCGACGGCCGGGGACCCCGTGCGCTCCGCGTCGCCAAGCGCGCGGGCCGGGTGCGTGACCTGGCCGCGGCCCTGCCCAAGCGCTTCGCCGGCACCGCCGGGATCGGGCACACCCGGTGGGCGACCCACGGCCCCGCCAACGATGTGAACGCCCACCCGCACACCGACGCCGACCAGCGGGTCGCGGTGGTGCACAACGGCATCATCGACAACGCCGCAGCCCTGCGCGAGCGCCTGGCCGCCGACGGGGTCGAGCTCGTGTCCGACACCGACACCGAGGTGGTCGCGCACCTGGTCGGCCGGTCGCAGGCCGACACGCTCGAGGGCAAGGTGAGCGAGGCCCTCTCCGTCATCGACGGCACCTGGGGGCTGGCGGTCCTGCACGCCGACTTCCCCGACCGCATCGTGGTGGCCCGCAACGGCAGCCCGCTCATCGTCGGCGTCGGCGACAAGGAGATGTACGTCGCCTCCGACCTGGCCGCGCTGGTGCGCCACACCACCACCGTGGCGATGCTGGATGACGGCGAGCTGGCGACGGTCACCGCGGGTGGGTTCACCACCCTCCGCCACGACCTCACCGCCACCGCGAAGGCCGCGACACCGGTCGACGTCGACCCCGACTCCTACGAGGCCGGGGTCCACGCGTCGTACATGCACAAGGAGATGCTCGAGCAGCCCGCCGCCGCCGAGCGGATGCTGCGGGGCCGCCTCGACGAGCGCTTCGGCGCCACCCACCTCGGCGGGCTGAACATGGAGCCGCGGGAGTTCCGCGCCATCCGCCGGGTGAAGATCCTGGGCTGCGGGTCGGCGTACTACGTCGGCCAGATGGGCGCCGGCCTCATCGAGGACCTCGCGCGCGTCCCGGCCGACGCCGAGGCCGCCAGCGAGTTCCGCTACCGCAACCCGATCATCGAGCCCGACACGCTGTACGTCGCGGTCAGCCAGTCCGGGGAGACGATCGACACCCTGCTGGCCGTGCAGGAGATCCGCCGCAAGGGCGGGCGGGTCATCGGGCTGGTCAACGTCGTCGGCAGCGCCATCGCCCGCGAGTGCGACGGAGGCATCTACCTCCATGCCGGCCCGGAGGTCGCGGTGGCGAGCACCAAGGCGCTCACCAACATGTTCCTCGGCTTCGCGCTGCTCGCCGTCCAGCTGGGGCGCGTGCGCGACCTCTCCATCGCCGACGGCACCCGGCTCGTCACCGCGATGGCGGCCCTGCCGGGGCTCGTCGGGCAGGTGCTGGCCAAGGAGGAGCAGTACGCCGCCGTCGCCCGCACCCTCGCCGAGGCGCCGAGCCTCTTCTTCATCGGCCGGGTGCGCGGGTTCCCGGTGGCGCGCGAGGGCGCTCAGAAGTTCAAGGAGATCAGCTACCGGCACGCCGAGGCCTACCAGACCTCCGAGCTCAAGCACGGCCCGCTCGCCCTCATCGACCCCGCCCTGCCGACGGTCGCGGTCGTGCCGGCCGACGACCTCACCGAGCGCAACGTGGGAGCGCTGCACGAGATCGCCGCCCGGCGCGGACCGCTCGTCGTGGTCACGCACGAGGACGTCGACCTCGGCGGGGTGGAGGCCGTCCGCCTCGACGTGCCCCGGAGCGAGCCCGAGCTCGACCCCATCCTGATGACCCTGCCGCTGCAGCTGCTGGCCTACCACGCGGCCCTGCACCTGGGTCACGACATCGACAAGCCGCGCAACCTCGCCAAGTCCGTCACCGTGGAGTGACTGCTCGGTGGTCGGGCGCCCGCGAGGGACGGGCGGAGATGTCCGGACCCTTTGGTAGACAGGCCCCATGCTCCTGCGGACCGGCTCGGCGGCCCCTGTCCTGACTGCCCTGACCGCCATGACTGCGCTGGCTGCCACGCTGACCGCGTGCGCCCTGCCGTGGTCGGGTGGCCCCGACCCCGAGCCGGTGCTCGAGGGCCTCGCGCACTCGCTGGAGTCGGGCGAGGTGCCGGCGGGGCTGGAGCCCGTGCTGGCCGGGGTCGCCGACCTGCCGCACTCGGTGACGGCGGCGACCGCGGAGGTCGACGGCGACGTCGCCACCTCGGCGCTCACCTGGCAGTGGGAGGTGGCCGGCGAGCCCTGGGAGTACGACGTCCCCGTCGAGCTCCGCCTGGTCGGCGACTCGTGGGAGCACGACTGGTCACCGGCGCTCGTGCACCCCGAGCTCGTCGAGGGCGACACGCTCGAGACCACTCCGATCGCCCCGGCCCGCGGACCCATCACCGGCGCCGGCGACCTGCCCCTGGTGACCGCGCGCGACGTGGTGCGCTTCGGCGTCGACCGCACCCAGGTGGAGGACGCCGGGGCGGGGGCGTCCGCCCGGGCCCTGGCGGCGCTCGTGGAGGTCGACCCGGAGCGCTTCGCCACGTCGGTGACCGCCGCGGGGCCGCAGGCGTTCGTCGAGGCGATCGCGCTGCGCACCGAGGACGTCGACCCGGCGCTCGCCGCCGGCCTCGAGGCGATCCCCGGCGCCCGCGCCGTTCCCGGCTCCCTGCAGCTCGGCCCCACCCGCGGCTTCGCGGCCCCGATCCTCGGCAGCGTCGGCCCGGTCACCGCCGAGATGGTGGAGGCGGACCCCCAGACCTACGCCGCCGGCGACGTCGCCGGGCTCTCCGGCCTCCAGGCACGCTACGACGACCAGCTGCGCGGCACCCCCGGCCTGGTCGTCGACCGGGTCGCCGCCGACGGCACCGAGGTGGAGCTCTTCCGCGTCGACCAGCTCGACGGTCAGCCGCTCGCCACCACCCTCGATGAGGACCTCCAGATCGCCGCCGAGGGCATCCTGGCCGACGTGGGTCCCGGCAGCGCGCTGGTGGCGATCCGGCCCTCCGACGGGGCGATCCTGGCAGCGGCCAACGGTCCCGGCACGGGCGGCTACAACCTGGCGACGTACGGGCAGATGGCGCCGGGCTCGACGTTCAAGATCGCCAGCAGCCTCGCCCTGCTGCGGGCCGGGCTCACGCCCGGGACCCGGGTGCCGTGCACCGCCTCGGTGGTCGTCGACGGCAAGCGCTTCGAGAACTACGACGACTACCCCAGCTCCCGGCTCGGCTCGATCCCGCTGAGCGCCGCGGTGGCCAGCTCGTGCAACACCGCCTTCATCGCCGCACGTGGTGACGCGCCCGCAGGCGGCCTCGCGGAGGCGGCCGCCTCTCTGGGTTTCGGGGTCGACCACGACCTGGGCTTCCCGGCGTACTTCGGACAGGTCGAGCCGCCGGCCAGCGAGACCGAGGGGGCCGCCGACATGATCGGCCAGGGCAGCGTGCTGGCCTCCCCGATGGTGATGGCCACCGTCGTCGCCTCCGTCCAGGCCGGGCACACCGTCCTGCCGCGCCTGCTCACCGCGACCGCGCCCTCGGACCCGACGCTGATCCCCGAGGCGGAGGCGCTGCGCGGGATGCTGCGCGCCGTGGTGACCGACGGCAGCGGCGGCTTTCTCCTCGACCTCCCCGGGCCGCCGGCGATCGCGAAGACCGGCACCGCCGAGTTCGACCGCGACGGCGAGCGCCTGCTGCACGCGTGGATGGTCGCGGCGCAGGGCGACCTCGCGGTCGCGGCGTTCGTCGAGGAGGGCCTGGGCGGGCGGCGCACGGCCGGACCGCTCCTCGACGCGCTGCTGCGCGCGGCAGGCTGACGCCTTCCGCGCCGGACTCCCGGGGCCTACTGTGACGTGGGCCACAGCACGTGGCGATGTGTTGGTTCTCGGGAGGAATCATGTCGTTCCCATCACCGGCGCGCGCCCTGGCGGCCGCGTTCACGGCGGTGCTGCTCGCCGCCTCGTTCCTGCAGGCGCCGGCCCAGGCCGCTGCACCGGAGTACGTCGCCCTCGGTGACAGCTACTCCTCCGGTACGGGCACCCGCAGCTATCTCGCCGACGGCTCGTCGTGCCAGCGCTCCACCTCGGCCTACCCCGCGCTCCTCGCGGCCTCGCGCGGCTGGACGCTGAACTTCCGGGCGTGCTCCGGCGCGCGCATCCCCGACGTGAGGGGCACCCAGCTCTCTGCCCTGACCAGCACCACCCGCTACGTGACGATCTCGGTCGGCGGCAACGACGCCGGCTTCGCCGACGTGCTGACCGAGTGCGCCCTGCCCGGCTGGATGAGCAGCTGCCACCGCGCGGTGGACCGGGCGCAGGCGTTCATCAACGGCCCGCTGCCCGGCCGGCTCGCCGGGCTCTACGCCTCGATCCGCAGCCGGGCGCCGTACGCCCGGGTGGTCGTGGTGGGCTACCCGCGCATCTTCATGGGCGAGGACTGCAACGCCGCCACCTTCTTCTCCCCCGCCGAGCAGTCCCGGCTCAACCAGACCGCCGACCTGATGAACGCGCGCACCGCCACCCAGGCCGCCACCGCGGGCTTCCGCTTCGCCGAC
The DNA here is from genome assembly GCF_902805925.1 of uncultured Nocardioides sp. Lineage (GTDB taxonomy): Bacteria > Actinomycetota > Actinomycetes > Propionibacteriales > Nocardioidaceae > Nocardioides. The sequence continues at coordinate 3,166 of NZ_CADCUP010000168.1, read as the reverse complement.
CCGACCTCGGCGTTCCTCGGCCACGCCGTCTGCGACCGCGCCGAGTGGATCAACGGGCTCTCCTGGCCGGTCACCGAGAGCTACCACCCCAGCGTCGCCGGCCAGGGCAGTGGCTACACGCCCACGGTCAGCGCCCAGCTCACCGGTGTCGCTCTGCGGGCCGACGGCGCCCTGATGCGGGCCTCCGCGGCCGGAGCCGGAGCCCTGGCCGTCCGCCAGCGGAAGTACGCCGCGGCCGACCGCACGATCCGCCCGAAGGAGCTCACCGCCCCCGACCTCACCACGGAGGCGGCCCGCAGCGCGGCCCGGGAGGCCGGCATCGACCTGGACCGGTGGCTGGCGCGGCACTGACGCCCCGGCGGTGCCGCTCAGGGCTCCGAGGCCGAACCCCTTGCCGCATGGGGTCGGCAAGGGGCTGGCGTGCGCCCACCTTCCGGTGAACCGCGAGAGAATGGTCCCACGGCGGGACGAAGCGCGTCATCGCCTCCGCCGAATGCCCAGGCAAATTCGCGAGCGGTCCATACGAGGTGAGGCGCATGTCCGAGGTCAGGGAGCTGTTGTTCATCGGCGGCACGTGGCGGGAGGCCGCGGGCGGAGGTCGTTTCGACGTCCTCGACCCGGCCGACGGGTCGGTCCTGGCGCGGGTGGCCGACGCCGGTCCGGCCGACGCCGTCGACGCCCTCGACGCGGCGGTGGCCGCGCAGCCGGGCTGGGCCGCGACCGCGCCGCGCGAGCGCGGGGAGATCCTGCGGGCGGCGTACGAGCTCGTCGTCGAGCGCACCGACGACCTCGCCCGGCTGATGAGCCTGGAGATGGGCAAGCCGCTGGCCGAGGCCGCGGGCGAGGTGGCCTACGGCGCGGAGTTCCTGCGCTGGTTCTCCGAGGAGGCGGTGCGCATCCACGGTCGCTGGATGAGCGCGCCCGACGGGCGCAGCCGGCTGCTGACGCTGAAGAAGCCGGTCGGACCGTGCCTCTTCGTCACGCCGTGGAACTTCCCGCTCGCCATGGGCACCCGCAAGATCGCCCCGGCGATCGCCGCCGGCTGCACGATGATCGTCAAGCCTGCCGAGCAGACCCCGCTGACGATGCTCGAGCTCGCGGCGATCCTCGCCGAGGCCGGCGTGCCCGACGGCGTCCTCAACGTCGTGACCACCAGCTCGTCCGCCGACGTCGGGCAGGCCGTGATGGGCGACGACCGGCTGCGCAAGATCAGCTTCACCGGCTCCACCCCCGTCGGGAAGGTGCTGGTGCGGCAGTCGGCCGAGAACCTCCAGCGGGTCTCGATGGAGCTCGGTGGCAACGCGCCGTTCCTCGTCTTCGACGACGCCGACCTCGACGCCGCGGTGCAGGGCGCGATGCTCGCCAAGATGCGCAACATGGGCGAGGCCTGCACCTCGGCCAACCGGTTCCTCGTGCACCGCTCGGTCGCCGAGGAGTTCTCCCGGCGGCTCGGGGAGCGGATGGGCGCGCTGAGGATCGGACGAGGGCAGGACGACGGCGTCGACGTGGGTCCGCTGATCGACCCCGACGCGGTCGAGTCGGTCAGCGGGCTGGTCGCGGAGGCGGTCCGCGACGGCGCGCGGGTCGTCGTGGGTGGCGAGCCGGGCGAGGGGCCGGGGTACTTCTACCCGCCGACCGTGCTGGCCGACGTCCCGGCCGGGGCGCGGATCAACACCGTGGAGATCTTCGGCCCGGTCGCCCCGATCACCGTCTTCGACACCGAGCAGGAGGCGGTGGCCGCGGCCAACGCCACGGAGTACGGCCTGGTCGCCTACGCCTACACCCGCGACCTCGCGCGCACCCTGCGGCTGGCGGAGTCGCTGGACTGCGGCATGGTCGGCGTCAACACCGGCCTCGTCTCCAACCCCGCCGCGCCGTTCGGCGGCGTGAAGGCGAGCGGCTTCGGGCGCGAGGGGGGCTTCGAGGGCATCGAGGAGTACCTCGAGACCACCTACGTCGCCCTGCCGACCACCTCGCTCGGCTGATGGAGCTCTTCGCCGACATTCCCACGCAGTACGCCGACTTCGCCGCCCACGCGGACGGCTCGCCGTGCTTCGAGGCGTGGGCCAGGGGTGTCGTCGAGGATCCCGAGGTGCAGGCGTGGGTGCGGACCCTGCCGGGCATCAAGCAGCAGCCGAACCTCGTGTTCGCCGCCGCCCGGTGGCACGGCGTGCCCGCGCCCGGCCCGTACGCCGGCCTGCGCGAGGCGCTGCTCGCCGACGACGCGGGCGGCGGGCCGATCCGCGCCACGATCATGCAGCGCGCGACGCAGACCAACGAGGTCGGCCGGCTCGCCACGCTCACGCCGGTGCTCGCGCGGGTGGCGCAGGAGGCGGGCCGGCCGCTCGCGCTGCTCGAGGCCGGGGCGTCGGCCGGCCTCTGCCTCTATCCCGACCGCTGGTCCTACGCGTGGCCCGGTGTGGGCGCCCTGGCCGGGCCCGGACCGCTGCTGCGGTGCGAGGTCACCGGCCCGATGCCCCTCCCGGCGGCGCTGCCGGAGGTGGCGTGGCGCGGCGGGCTCGACCTCCACCCGCTGTCGGTGGCCGACGCCGACCAGATGGCGTGGCTGGCCAACCTGGTGTGGCCCGAGCAGGACGACCGGCGGGCCCGTCTCGAGCAGGCCGTCGCCATCGCCGCCGCCGACCCGCCGCACCTCGTGGCCGGTGACCTGCTCGACGACCTGCCCGCGCTGGTCGAGGAGGCCGCGTCGTACGGCGAGGTGGTGGTGTTCCACAGCGCGGTGCTGGCCTACGTCGACGACCCCGGCCGGCGCCGCTTCGAGCGGCTGATGGCCCGGCTGGTCGGCGAGGGGCGCTGCCGCTGGGTCAGCAACGAGGGCGGGCGGGTGCTGCCGGGCGTGGCCGCCACCGGGCCGGCGGTGCCGGACGACGTGGCGTCGTTCGTGCTCGGCCTCGACGGGCAGGCGGTGGCCTGGACCCACGGCCACGGGTCGTCGATGCGCTGGCTGTAGCCAGGATGTCGCGGCTCGAGTGCGCGGAGGGTGCTGTCGGTGGTCGAGTGCCCGGGGTTTCTCGGTGGTCGAGTGCCCGCGAGGGACGAGCGGGTGTATCGAGACCGCCGGCACAGTGACTGGGTCTCGATACGCTCGCTGGCGCTCGCTACTCGACCGGCGAGGGGCGCTCGTGACTCGACCAGCGCGAGGTTG
>NZ_CADCUP010000167.1 GCF_902805925.1 uncultured Nocardioides sp. | reverse complement strand
GCTCGCCGGCAGCGGCCCACCACCGCTGCACGTTCCCGGCCTGCCGCCACCGCGTCATCAGGGGCAGGTCGCCGCGCGACATCGCCCTCAGCGACACCACGACGTCGTGGTCGATCACGAACCGCTTCACCTCGCTCGACAGGTCGACCGGCGCCGGCTCGCCGGTGAGCGTCGCACTCGTACGGCGCGCGGCGGCCGCCCACGACTCGCCTTCGCGCACCGTGCCGTCGAGCTCCCGGTCGCCGTGCACGACGCTGAGGCGGGTGCTCACGGCGCCACCCGGTCGCGCTGCGTCGGGCGTCGTGGCATGTCCGGCAACCTACCGCTCGAGCGCCTCCTTCACGACGGCGTAGGCCACGCCGGGCGAGTGGCCCTTGCGCGCCAGCATGCCGACCAGGCGACGGGTGGCCCTGTCGTGGTCGAGCCCCTGCACCGACCGCAGCTTGCGGCGCACCAGCTCTCGTGCGGTCTCCCGCTCGTCGTCGGCGTCGAGCTCCTCGAGCGCCTCCCGGGCCACGTCGTCGTCGATGCCCTTGCGCCGCAGCTCGTGCGCCAGCGCACGCCGGGCGAGCCCACGGCCGGTGCTGCGCTGCTGGACCCACTCGCGGGCGAAGGCCTCGTCGTCGACGAGCCCGACCTCCTCGAACCGGTCGAGGAGCCGGGTGGCCAGCTCCTCCGGCACGTTCTTCTGCGCGAGCTTCTCCGCCAGCTGGTGCCGGGTCCGGGCCCGACCGGTGAGCTGGTCGAGCAGGATCTTGCGGGCGACGGCCTCCTGGTCGGCCTCGGGGCCGTCGCCCACCGGATCGGGAGGCAGGGCGTGTGGAGGCTGGGCGGTGCCGGTCCACGCGGCGACGCCGTCGGAGACGTCGCCGCGCCACCGCTCAGAAGCTGTCGACACCGATCGGCTCATCGGAGAGGTCACCCGGCTGGTCGACCTGTGCACCCACCCCGAGCTTCTCGAGGATCTTCTTCTCGAGCTCGTTGGCGAGGTCGGGGTTGTCCTTGAGGAAGGTGCGGGCGTTCTCCTTGCCCTGGCCGAGCTGGTCGCCCTCGTAGGTGTACCAGGCGCCGGCCTTGCGCACGAGGCCAGCCTCGACGCCGACGTCGATCAGGCCACCCTCGCGGGAGATGCCCTTGCCGTACATGATGTCGAACTCGGCCTGCTTGAACGGCGGCGCGACCTTGTTCTTGACGACCTTGACCCGGGTGCGGTTGCCGACCATGTCGGTGCCGTCCTTGAGGGTCTCGATGCGGCGCACGTCGAGGCGCACGGAGGAGTAGAACTTCAGCGCCTTGCCGCCCGTGGTGGTCTCGGGCGAGCCGAACATGACGCCGATCTTCTCGCGCAGCTGGTTGATGAAGATCATCGTGGTGCCGGAGTTGTTGAGGGCACCGGTCATCTTGCGCAGCGCCTGGCTCATCAGCCGGGCCTGCAGCCCGACGTGGCTGTCGCCCATCTCGCCCTCGATCTCGGCACGGGGCACCAGGGCGGCCACCGAGTCGATGACGATCAGCGACAGCGCGCCCGAGCGGATCAGCATGTCGGCGATCTCCAGCGCCTGCTCACCGGAGTCGGGCTGGGAGACCAGCAGCGCGTCGGTGTCGACGCCCAGGGCCTTGGCGTAGTCGGGGTCGAGCGCGTGCTCGGCGTCGATGAAGGCGACGATGCCGCCGGCGGCCTGCGCGTTGGCCACCGCGTGCAGCGCGACCGTGGTCTTTCCGGAGGACTCGGGGCCGTAGATCTCGACGACGCGGCCGCGGGGCAGACCGCCCAGGCCGAGGGCGACGTCGAGGGAGATGGCCCCGGTGGGGATCACCTCGAGCGGGGCGCGCGTCTCGTCGCCCAGTCGCATGACCGAGCCCTTGCCGAACTGCTTCTCGATGTTCGCGAGGGCGGCGTCGAGCGCCTTGTCGCGGGGGTCTGCAGCCATGTGCCTGTCCTTTGTGAGTGTCGGTGTCGGGTACGTCGGCGACGCTAGGCCGAGCCACCGACAGTCCCTGGTCAGGAGTGTCGAAGCCTGTGGAGAACCTCGGCCGGGCGTCGTACCCGTGCAGCCAACGATAGCCGAACACGTGTTCGACCGATCCCTGCCGGGCGGCGTGTCGCGGAGTCCTCTCAGACGCCGACGCGGTGGCCGGCCGGCCGCCCGCTCACCACGCCCGCGGCGACCACCCCGCACGCCAGCACGCCCGCGAAGGCGTTGAGCGCGGCGTAGCCCCACGTGCCCACGACCACCCCGGCGACGGCGCCGGCGGCCGCCGCGGTCAGCTGCATGGTCATGTCGGAGGCGCCCTGCACGTCGGTGCGCACCTCGAGCGGCGCCAGGTCGGCGACCAGCGTCGACCCGGCGACCGTCGCGCACGACCAGCCCAGGCCCAGCAGGAACAGCCCGGCGAAGATCTGCCAGGACGAGCCCTCGGGCGAGCGCGCGCAGAGCACGAGGGAGACGACCAGCACCCCGGCGCCCACGAGCAGCACCGCCGGCCGGCCGAGGCGGTCGGCGGCGAGGCCGACGAGCGGCGAGAACGCGAACATGCCGAGCACGTGGACGGAGATCACGAACCCGATCACCCGCAGCTCCGCGCCGCCGTGCTCCATGTGGAGCGGGGTCATGATCATCACCGAGATCATCACCGCGTGCGCCGCGGCGATGCCGCCGATCGCGGCGCCCAGTGCCGGGGCCCGGCGCACGGCGTCGACGGCGCGGCCCCACGAGGTGCCGATGGGCCGGTGCGCGCCGGTGCCTGCGGCGGCCCGGGCCGCGAGCAGCGGATCGGGCCGCAGGAAGACGGCGTAGACGGCCGCGGCCAGCAGCATGCCGACGCCGCCCAGCAGGAAGGGACCGGTGAGCGGCGGGATGCCCAGCCGGTCGGCGAGCGTGCCGGCCGGCCCGGTGAGGTTGGGCCCCAGCACCGCGCCGACGGTGGTGGCCCACACCACGGTCGACAGCGCCTGGGCCCGGGTCGCCTCGGGCGCCAGGTCGGTGGCGGCGTACCGGGCCCCGGCGTTGGCGGCGGTCGTGGCGCCCAGCAGGGCCGCCCCCACGAGGAGCAGCGCCATCGACTCGACCACGCCGGCCAGCACCGCCAGCAATGCCCCCGCGGCGCCGACCAGCAGGCCGGTCACCTGGCCCGCGCGACGCCCGCGGTGCGACATGATCCGGGCCAGGAGGTACGCCGCGACGGCGGCGCCGAGGACCTGCGTGGTCTGCGCGAGCCCGGCCTGGGTGTCGGAGCCGGAGATGTCGCGTGCCAGCAGCGAGGCGGTGGCCACGCCGATCGTGATGCCGACGGCGCCGATCGCCTGGCCCGCGACCAGCACCCGGACGGTGCGTCGCTGGACCGCCGCCAGGTCGGGCGTCATCGCATCCTGTCGGGCAGGTCGAGCATCCGCCACACGGCCGCCCACACCCTCTTGGGGGGCTCACCGGCGGCGAGCGCCTCCTCGACGGTGCGGCTGCCCAGCTCTCCGATGACGGTGAGCTCGGCCCAGGCGTGGGCGTAGGACTCGCCCAGCGCCTCCTCCATCCGCGCCCAGAACTCGGTGTGCCTCATCGCCGACGGCTCGCGACCACGTCGATCCACGGCTCCCCGGTGCGGCCGGTCGGGCGCGTCAGCGCCTCGACCTGCCACCCGGCCGTGTCCAGCACCGTGCGCAGCGGCTCCTCGCGCCAGCGCACGAAGTGTCGCGGGGCGCGGATGCTGCCGTGGGTGGACCACACCTCCCCGTCGCCCTCCTTGAGGGAGACGTGGAGCAGCCCCTCGGGGCGCACGACCTCCGCCAGCCGCGACAGCACGGTCGGCAGGTCGGCACGGTCGACATGCAGGAGGCAGGCGCTGGCCCACACCCCGTCGACGCTCCCGGGCTCGCCGAGGTCGTCGTGGAGAGGGTCGAGCACCTCGGCCTCGTGACCGGACGCCCGGAGCAGCCCCACGAAGGCGGGCGTGATGTCGGTGCGGCGCACCCGCAGCCCGGCGGCCTCGAGGACCAGTGCGTCACGACCCCCGGCGGAGCCGATCTCCAGGACGCGCGCGCCGGCGCCCAGTCGCTGCGCGAAGGCCTCGGCGGTGGCCCGCAGCGGCTCGCCCATGACGGCGCTCGCGTCGCGGTAGGCGGCCGCGTGGGCGTCGTAGGAGCGGATGGTGACGCTGCAAGGGTCGTGCCCGACGTCGTGGAGGTGGTGGACGACGTCGTGGAGGTGGTAGCGGCCCAGCGTCGTGACCGTGAACCGGCTCCCGTCGCTGCGGCTGCCGGTGCGCCCCGCCGTCTCGTCGGTCACAGTGGCGTAGAGGCCGGCGACCGTGCCGGCCGCCTCGATGAGGTCGACGTCGACCTCGGCGGGGTCCGCGGCGGCGTAGTCGGACTCCAGTGCGGTGGCGTCCTGGTCCCAGCCGGCGAAGGCGGGGGCGTCCTGCGCGAGCATCAGGGCGACGCGCTCGGCGAAGACCCGGTGCACGTCGCGGACGTGGCAGGCGTACTCCAGCGGCGACCAGGTCGAAGGGTCGGGGCGCTCGCGCACGTCGGGCCCGCGGAGCACCCGCGACCAGGTGGCCGTGGTGCTCCGCAGCAGGTCGGGGAGGTCTGCGACACCGTGCGCGGCCGAGGTGAACCCGCAGTCGGGACACGAGCGCTCCAGCACCCAGGTCCAGTCCTTGGTGTCGGGTTCGATCGCCACGCCGCCATTCAACCAGCGGGTTCCGACAGTGGCAGCATGCGCCCATGGCAGCCGACTTCTCCGTGCGGGCGGCGACGACCGAAGACATCCCGGCCCTGGCGTCGATCTACGGTCGCGAGGCCCGCGAGGGCTACGCCACCTTCGACGTGGAGCCCCGCTCGCACGACGCGTGGCTGCCGTACGTCGGGAGCAGCGCGCCCGGAGACCTGGCGCTGGTGGCCGTCGACGACGCGCACA
>NZ_CADCUP010000166.1 GCF_902805925.1 uncultured Nocardioides sp. | reverse complement strand
ACAGGTGGCAGATCGAGATGCTCGCCGGCCTCGACCGGGTCCCGGCCACCGGCGCCCTGGTCGTCGCGACGTGGCCCAAGCCGCAGGAGGGTTCGGGCTTCCCGGCGCGGGTCTTCGCGCTGGTCGACCGGGCGTGAGCGACCAGCCGCTGGCGCTGCTGCTCCTGCGGGCGAGCCGCTGGTTCGACCGCCGGCTGCTCGACCGGCTCGAGGAGCTCGGGTGGCCGCGGCTCACCTCCGCCCAGTCGCTGGTGTTCCCGCACCTGGGGGGCGACGGCACCTCCCCGGCCGCGCTCGCGCGGGCGCTGGGCGCCACCCGCCAGTCGACGCAGGAGCTGGTGGCCGGACTGGTGCGCCTCGGCCTCACCGAGGTGGTCGACGACCCCGCCACCAAGCGGGGCCGGCTGGTCGTGCTGACGAGCCGGGGGCGTGAGCTGGCCTCCGCTGCCCGGGGCGTGCTCGGCGACCTCGAGGCGGAGCTCGGCGCGACGCGGGGCGCGCAGCTGCGCGACCTCCTCGAGAGCGTCTGGGACGACGGGGCGGCCGGTCGCTAGCCGAGCGTGAGGACCACCTTGCCGCGCACGTCGCGCTCGGCGTGCGCGTGCGCCTCCCGCGCCGCCTCCAGCGGGTACGTCGCGTCGACCGGCACCCGCAGCCGGCCCGCGTCGACCAGGGCGGCCAGCCGGGTGAGGTCCTGGGACCGGGCCGTCGTCCTGACGGCCGACACACCGCGGTGACGGGCGTCCATCCCAGCGGGCAGCCGGCGCGCCAGGGCCCCCCGCGCGGCGTCCAGGGACAGCGGTCGGACCGACACCAGCCGGCCGTCGGGCACGAGCAGGTGGCCCACGGCGGCGAAGCCCTGGACCCCGGCGGCGTCCAGCACCACGTCGTACCTGTCGCTGAGGGTGGAGACGTCGGTCTGCCGGCGGTCGACCACCTCGTCGGCGCCGAGGTCGCGCAGGTGGGTGTGCTTCGCGGCGCGGGCGACCCCCGTGACGTGCGCACCGAGGTCCTTGGCGAGCTGGACGGCGTACGACCCGATGCCGCCCGAGGCGCCGAGGACCAGGACGCGGGCGCCGCGGGGACGCTGCTGGAGGTGCCCGCAGCCCTGGAGGGCCTGCAAGGCGGTGAGGCCGGCGAGCGGGATGGCGGCAGCGGTGGTCGTCTCGACGGTGCGTGGGCAGAGCGCGGCGCGCGACTGCCGTACGACGACGCGCTCGGCCTGCGCACCGCCGCCGTGGCCGAGCAGGGCCATCACCCGGTCGCCGCGGGCGAAGGCGGTGACGCCGGGGCCCGTGTCGACGACGACGCCCGCGAGGTCGAAGCCGGGAGTGAACGGCAGCCGTCCCCAGGTGGCCACCGCCGGGAGGTCGCCGCGGCGCAGACCGAGGTCGGTGCCGTTGATGCTGGACGCGGCCACCTCGACCAGGAGCTCGTCGCCCCTCGGCGGACGGGGCCCGGCGACCTCGTCGACCTGCAGCACGGAGGGGGCGCCGTGGGCATGGAACCGGAGCGCTCGCACCCGGGTCAGCCGCGGACCGTTGAGATGAAGGGCGACGCGCGCACCCACTGGCCGGGGTCGGCGGCGAGGTCCAGCATCGCCTCGGCGACGTCGCCCCGCGTCACCGGCGACGCGGTCAGGCCGGGCGCGTCGTCACCGAGGCGCCACCGGCCCGTGGCGCCGCCGTCGGTCAGCCGCGGGGGGCGGACCTCGGTCCAGACCAGGTCGCTGGCGGCGAGGATGCGGTGCTCGGCCTCCTTGTCGCCGACCAACGCTCCCGCGAGGCGGTGGGTGAGCGCGGAGACCAACCGGGCTCCGAGGCCCTTGCGGTCGCCGGGCAGGTCGACTCCCGCACCCGACACGCTCACGAGACGCGTCACGCCGTGCGACCGGGCGGCGGCGACCACGTGCGGCAGCGCCGCGCTGCCGACGCCGGGACCGGAGGTGCGGGTGACGCCGACGCACCACAGCACCGCGTCGACGCCGGCCAGGGCGGCGTGCACCGCGTCGGCGTCACGGACGTCGACGGCGCGCCGATCCACCCCGTCGTCGGCCGCGCCCGGGTCGGTGGCGCGGGCCGCGGCCACCACCTGGTGCCCGCGCTCGGCGGCTGCTCGGACGGCCTGGCGGCCCACCCCGCCGTTGGCACCCAGGACCACGATCCGCATGCGCTTCCTCCTTGTCAGGTTCCCTGACAGCGTACGGAGGCCACCCAACCGGTGGATCGCCGGCTCAGCCCCCCAGCAGCGCCCGCGCGTAGGCGCCCTCGACATCGACGTCGGCGTGCCGCTCGCCGTCGGTGGTGACGACCACGAAGCCCTCGGCCGGGCCGGGGACGCGCTCGAGGCGCTCGAACCGGTCGCCCAGCGCCGCGCGCAGCTGGTGCTCCCAGGGCAGCCACACCACCTCGCGGGCCTCCACGGTGTCCAGCGCCCACTCGGTGGTGCCGTTGAAGCGGATCAGCGTGCCGGTGGGGTACTCCGCCACCTCGATGGTCATCTCGGCGACCACGAAGACCTGGTCGAGACCGCGGTCGGGCACGATGAAGCGGTCACCCGACCCGGGCTGCCACGGATGCCCGGCGGCCGCCAGGCGTGCTCCGACGCGGCGGGCGAGCTCGAGGGTGATCACGGCTGCTCAGCCGTCGTGGGCGGAGGAGTCGACGTCGTCGGTGTCGACCATGTCGGCGGTGGTGGCGTTGCCCCCGGGCATGGCCTCGAGAGCCGCCTGGGAGTCCCCCTCCTCGACGTGCTCACCCCCGGCCGGGAAGGCGGAGCCAGGGTCCGCGGCGCGCTCCTGGCTGCTGGGCTCCGTGCGCGGGGAGTCGTCGGCGTCGTCGCGTGCGTCCATGTCCTCGAGGGTACGGCGTACCCGGGACTGGGGAATTCCGTGCTTTCCAGGACAGCCGCCCGGATGCGCGTATAGATTCTCCATCAGAACCCGCGGCGTACCCGAGAGCGCCGCGGGTTCCTCCATGTCTCCTGCAGGTCGGGCGGGACCACAGCCCGCGGGCGCCACGGATACGGTGAGTCCGATGAGGACCTCCGTCTGGCGCGAGCCCGGGATGCGGGCGCTGGTGGCGATGACCCTCACCGGCTTCTCCGGGTACGCCGCGCTCCTCTCCGTCGCCCCGCTGTGGGCCGTGCACGGCGGCGCCGGCACGAGCGGCGCCGGCCTCGTGAACGGGGTGCTGCTGCTGTTCACGGTCCTGACCCAGCTGCTCGTCCCGGGGGCGCTGCGCCGGTTCGGATGGGCGGCGGTGCTGACCGCCGGCATGGCACTGATGGGCGCCCCGGCCCTCCTGCACGTCCTCAGCGACGAGCTGGTGCCGATCCTGCTCGTCTCCGCCGTGCGCGGCGTCGGCTTCGGCGTGCTGACGGTGACCGGCAGCGCCGCGGTGGCCGCCCTCGTCGGGTCCGAGCGCCGCGGCGAGGCCATCGGCGTCTACGGGCTCGCCGTCGCCGTGCCCAACCTGCTGCTGCTGCCCGCCGGCCCCTGGGTCGCGGAGAACGTCGGCTTCGCCGTCGTCTTCGTCGTCGCGGCGCTGCCGGTGGTCGGCATCCCGGCCGCGCGCCGGCTGGCGGCGGCGCTGCCCGAGGACCCGCCCGACCTCGGCACCGAGAGCCCCGGCGAGGCCGGTGGGGCGACGTACCTCCCCCTGCTGCGGCCCACCCTGCTGCTGCTCTCGGTGACGCTGGCGGGCGGGGCTGCGGTGACGTTCGTCCCGCAGATGGTGTCGGGCGAGGGGCTCGCCGCCGGCGGCCTCCTCGTCATGGGCGTGGTGGCCGCGCTGGCGCGGTGGCGTGCCGGGCTGCTGGCCGACCGGTACGGCGCCCAGCGCTTCCTGTGGCCCCTGGTCGTCACCACCGGCGTCAGCACCGCTCTGGTGGCCCGGTCGGTGCTGGACCCCGACGACACCAGCGCCTGGCTCTTCCTGCTGGCGGTCGCCCTGCTCGGGCTCGCCTACGGCTCGCTGCAGAACCTCACCCTGGTGGTGGCCTTCGCCTCCGTCGGCCGGCAGCACCGCAACCGCGCCAGCGCCGTGTGGAACGTCGGCTTCGACGCCGGGACCGCCCTGGGATCGGTGGCCGTCGGGGTGATCGCCGGAGCGGCCTCGTTCACGACGGCGTTCGTGGTGGTGGCATGCCTGGCAGTCGCGGTCCTGCCGGCGGCGGTGGTCCGGCCCCGGCCGGCCGCGGTCACGGGCTGAGCGGCTCCTCGCCCACGGCGGCCTGCATCCGGCGCGCGAGCACGGTGGCGGCCTCCCGGAGCTCGGGGCCGCCGACGATCCGGTACGCCGCGGACAGCTCGGCGAGCTGCCCGGCCAGCTGCCCGGCGTACCACCACGGGTTGCTGGTGCTGCCGAGGAGCCGGCAGGTCGAGGGGCCGAGGGCCTCGAGCCGGCCCAGGGTGCGCGGGAGGCACCGGCCGACGACGTCGAGGGGGCCATCGACGACCACCTCGGTGGCGTGCTCCCAGCCCACGGCGAGGTGCGCCTCGAGGTCGGCCACGGCATCGAGGTCGGTGGGTGGCGTGAACCTCTGCTCGAGCAGCACCACGGCGCCGACCCGGTCGACGCGGTAGGCGCGGCGCTCCTCGGCGCGGTGCGACCAGCACAGCAGGTACCACCGCCCGTGCCGCACCACCACCGCCCACGGGTCGACCTCCAGCTCCCAGGCCGAGCCGGCCTCGGTGCGGTAGGAGATCCGCACCCGGCGGCTCTCGCCGCAGGCGTGCACCAGCGCCCCGGCGGTCTCGGCGGAGGGCCGGGCCGCGCCGCGGTCGGGCACCGCCGCCGCCGTGCGCCGCATCGCCTCGGCCTGCCGCGCGACCGGCTCGGGCAGCGAGCGCAGCAGCTTGCCGAGCGCGCTGCCCACCGGGTCGGTGGAGTCGCCCGCGGCGTGGTGGCCGTCGAGCACCGCCATCACCAGGCCCACGGCCTCGTCGCGGGTGAAGAGCATCGGCGCCGGGCGGGTGCCGCGGCCGATCCGGTAGCCGCCGTACGGACCGGTCGCCGACTCCACCGGGATGTCGGCCTCGCGGAGGATCGCGACGTAGCGGCGGGCCGCCCGCCCGGAGACGCCGAGCCGGCGGCCCAGCTCGTCGGCGGTGATGCCGGGGCGCTCCTGCAGGACGGCGAGGCAGAGCAGGGCGCGCGCGGTGGGGCTGGAGTCGTCCACGCAGGTCAGCGTGCCACGTGTTCCGGAAGGGAAGCGTCCGCGATGCCCACTACCGTCGGATCATGACGAGGACGCCCTGGGAACCGCCGCTGGCCGGCAGCGAGACCGACCACCTGCTCGGCATGCTCGAGCGACTGCGCGCGACGTTCCGCTGGAAGGCCGACGGTCTCGAGGACGACGGTCTGCGGACCACCGTCGGCGCGTCGACGCTCACCCTGGGCGGACTGCTGAAGCACCTCGCGGCGGTCGAGGACTTCTACTCCACCACCAGGCTGCGGGGCGAGCCGATGGGTGACCCGTGGCGGGTCGAGGACTGGGACGGCAACGACGAGTGGGAGTTCGCCTCCGCCGCCGGCGACACCGCGGGACACCTCTACGGGCTGTACGACGGCGCGGTGGAGCGCTGTCGTGCCCGGGTGGCCGCCGCCCTCGCCGACGGCGGGCTCGACCAGCTGGTGAACGCGGCCGACGACTCGGGCAACCACGCCAGCCTGCGCCGCCTCCTGTGCGACATGGTCGAGGAGTACGGCCGCCACACCGGCCACGCCGACCTGATCCGGGAGGCCGTCGACGGGCGCGTGGGAGAGGACCCGCCGGCGGGGTGGGAGGTGGTGGCCCGGTCGTCGTGATCCCCGGATATCCGGGGATCACCACGGCAGGTGCTTCTCGGTGATGAGCGCCCCGCACGTGCCCGGCTGCCCGTGTCGCCTGCTCCCGGAGCACGTGACGAGCAAGTGGGGCGTGCTCGTGCTGCTGCGGCTGGGCGGCCCCGGCACCCTGCGGTGGGCGGAGCTGAAGCGGTCGGTGGAGGGCGTCAGCGAGAAGAAGCTGATCTTGACCCTGCGCACGCTCGAGGTCGACGGACTGGTGCTCCGTGAGCCCTCGCGGTGGTGCCGCCCCACGTGGAGTACTCCCTCACCGACGACGGCCGGGAGGCCACCGCTCCTCGCCCCGCTGGTCGCGTGGACGCTCGAGAAGGCCGGCTGACCCTTTTTTCGGGACACTGTCGTGTCCTGTGCGTCCCGTTCGTGGAACGGTCAGGAACGACCCCACCGAGAGGACACACCATGGCCACCATCGCAGTGCACGAGTTCATCTCCGCCGACGGCGTCTTCGAGTCGCCGGGCTGGACCTTCGAGTACGGCTTCGACGACAAGATGGGGGAGACGCTCGGCGCGATCACCGGTCAGGCGCAGGCGATCCTGCTGGGGCGCCGTACCTTCGAGATGTTCGCGCCGGCCTGGCGGGACCGCACGCCCGAGGACGACCCCGGCGCACCGTTCTTCAACGAGACGGAGAAGCTCGTGGTCGGCACGCAGCCGCTGGGCGAGGAGTGGGCCAACACCACCGCCATCGGCGGCTACGACGCCGAGACGATCCGGCGGCTGAAGGAGGACCGCGAGGGCGGCATCTACGTCTCCGGCAGCGGGCAGCTGGTGCGCGGGATGCTGGCGGACCGCCTCGTCGACGAGCTGCACCTGTTCGTCTACCCCGTGGCCCTCGGCGAGGGCGAGAAGCTCTGGCGTGATGGCCAGGGACCCACGCGGCTGGCCCTGCTGGCGCACGACGTCTACGCCAACGGCGTCGTGCACCTCTGCTACGGGCCGGCAGATCCTGCCTGAGCCGCCTCGACGACATAGCCCGCGTGCTGGTGGGTGCCCTGGAAGACCCTGGTGGGCCTGCCGCCGATACTGAGCGGGGCCACCGCCGGGTGGAAGATCGTGTGGCCCGGCAGCGGCTTGCTGCCCGGCCCGCCGCCCCCGGCCCCCGCCCTCCGGCTTCGCGGTGGCGGCCGGCTGGGAGACCAGCGTGGCGGTGACCAGGCAGGCCACCAGGCCGAGGACGAGGGCGGCCCACCCGCGGGTGGTCGAGCCTCTACACCCCCACGACCCCGGTCGACGTCAACGCCACCGTGCAGCGGTCACCCCGGCCGACCCCGCCTCGCGGGCGACGCGCGCGCTGATCTCGGTCCCGCGGATCGCGGGGCGGCCGAAGGCGCCGGTGCTCAGCCTGCACGGGCTCGGCGACCTCTTCGTGCCCTTCTCGATGGAGCAGGCGTACGCCCGCGACGTCGCCCGCCACGGGCGCGGGCACCTGCTCGTGCAGCGCGCCATCCGGACCGTGAACCACTGTGAGTTCAGCCGCGCCGAGGTCGGCACCGCGTGG
This sequence comes from uncultured Nocardioides sp., assembly GCF_902805925.1. Classification (GTDB taxonomy): domain Bacteria; phylum Actinomycetota; class Actinomycetes; order Propionibacteriales; family Nocardioidaceae; genus Nocardioides. Next base: position 15,071 of record NZ_CADCUP010000166.1, on the reverse strand, counting down.
AACGCCCTCGCCCGATGGGTGGAGTCGCGCCGCGGCCCCGGCAAGGGGCACGGGAGTAAACGCCACGTGAAGGTTCCGGTCGGTGACGACGTGCTCGACCCGGCCGTGGTGGCCACGGAGACCTACGGCTGCCGCTTCAGCGGCCGCGCCCGTACCGGCACCCGCGCGCTCTTCGCGGCCTGTCCGTCACGCTGACCGGCGGCCCACGACGAGGCCTGCGCTCCTGCGGCAACAGCGGGTCTCAGCCGGCGATCTCCTCGAACCACGGCACGGCGGCGCTGACGTGCGGCAGCGCTGCGATCTCGTCGGCGATCGACACCTCGATCTCCTGCGCCGCCGCGACCGCCTCGGCGATGCGCGCCGCGAGGTCCGGGCCCGGGTCGACCCGCACGCCGACGCCGAGCGCCTCGATGCGCTCGGCGTTGGGGAACTGGTCGGCGAACAGGGGCACCACCACGATCGGGACGCCGGCCGCCAGGGCGTCGATCACCGTGCCCGAGCCTCCGTGGCACACGATCACCCGCGCCGTACGCAGCACCTCGGCCTGATCGACCCAGACGTGCACCTCGGCACCGGCGGGGAGGTCCGGGAGGTCGGCCGGGCCGCCGGTGGCCACGGTCGTGGCGAGGCCTGCGGACGTGGACCCCGCCACCGCGGCGCGGAGGACGTCGGCGAAGAACGGCATGTACCTCGCCACGGTGCCGAGGGTCACGTAGGCGCCACCGGTGCGCGAGGACCTGGCGGCGTCGACCCGGTACCGGCGAACCGGCGGGGGATCGGCCCCGGGGATCTCCATCGACGCCGGGAACAGCGTGGCGTGGGCACCGGAGGTCATGCGGTCCTCGTCGGGCGGCAGACCGAGCGCGGCGCGCAGGGGGGCCACCCCGTCGGTGAGGAGGTCCAGGAAGCGGGTCAGGCTCGGCAGCGAGGGGTGCACCGCCACGGTCGGTACCCCGGCGCACTCCGCGGCGAGCCGGGCCGACGCGCAGGCCGACTCGTGCACGACCAGGTCCGGCCGCCACGCCTCGACGTGCCGGACGGCCGTCGGCAGCGTCGCGGTGGTGTTCAGCCGGCCGAAGATCTCGGTGACGACGAGCCGGTCGGCTTCCAGCGGCGTAAGTGTCGGAGCTCGCTCGACGACGCGCCCACGCTCCTCCGCGTCCATCGGCTCGGGCAGCAAGAGCTGCGGCACGCCGGGGATCGAGACCCCGGCCGAGGCGAGGAGGACGACGTCGTGCCCGGCGTCGCGGGCCGCCGAGGCGAACGGGACGAGGGGCCGGAGGTGGCCCTGCCCGTCTGTCGAGCCGAAGAGGACGCGCATCCGGACTCCTTCGAGCCGGCCGGGACCCACCGGCCAGTCTGGTCCTCGGCACGGCGACCGGCAACCCCCGGCCGGGCCGGCTCAGCCCCGCCCCCGGCGCGACCCCGTCCACGTCCAGGCCGGACCCCTCGGCCTTGCTGATCGACTTCTCGATGAGGCTCTCGAGGTCGAGGCCCGTGGAGGTCCCCGATCACCAGGAACGTCGTCACCGCGCCGGCTACCCCGAACCCGTGCCCGCGCCCGCGGGACGGCACATCCTGCCACGGGTCTCAGCCGGTCCGCTCGACTTCCAGCCCGAGCCACCGGGCGAGGTCGTCGATCTCCTCGTCCACGGCGGCGGCCATCGCCCCGGTGAAGGGGACGTCCTCGTGCACGGCGTCGACCCGCAGCACCCCGTCGGCCCGGTCGGCGGTGGCGTCGAGCTTCCCCACCAGCCGGTCGGCGTACAGGATCGGGAGGGCGTAGTAGCCCCAGCGACGCTTCGCCGCAGGCTTGTACATCTCCAGCTGGTAGTCGAACTCGAAGAGCTCCAGCGCCCGCTTGCGGTCGTAGACGAGGCGGTCGAGCGGTGACAGCAGGGCGGCGCGGCCCGTCAGCGCCCGGTCGAGCAGCGACGGGTCGACGCGCCAGCTGCCCCTGACCCCCTCGACCACCGCCGGCTCCCCGGCCCCGCCCACACCGGCCTCCGGGTTGGCGGCCGGCGAGGTCGAGCGCGCGATGCCGAGCGCGGTGAGCCGGCGCCCGTCGCGCAGCCGCTCCGCCTCGTCAGCGTCGGGCACCGGGTCGTCGGGGTAGATGCGCTCGGCGAGGTCCCACAGCCGTTCCCGGTCGGTGCGCCCGGCCGTCGCCACCTCCCCGCGGCGAGCCATGATGCGCAGCAGCTGCTGGAGGTTCTTGTCGTTGTTCCACCCGCTGGAGGCCCACGGGACCTGGCAGGTGTCGGGCAGCTCGCTGATGGGCAGCGGGCCGTCGGCGCGCAGCCGCTCCAGGACGTCGAGGCGGCACTCGTCGTTGGCCTCGACCCAGTCGCGCACCTCCTCCTGCCACGGCCGCAGCGGTCCCCGACCGGGCCAGTGCGCCATCTCGGCGCGGTAGAGGGCCAGGTCCTCGGCGGGTCGCAGCAGCCCGAGGTGGTCGATGAGCTCCTGGCGGTCGAGGGCGTCGCGGAGCTCCGCGACGTCGTACGACGACCCCAGCCGGCTCCACAGCACCAGGTCGGCGCTCGGCGCGACCGCGCTGATGGGGTCGTGCTGCAGGTGGGTGAGGTGGCGGACCACCGCCATCAGGTCGCCCGGGCGCGGCTCGGCCAGCAGGTGGGCCTGCACGGCGATGCGCCGCGCGTCGGCCCGGGTGAGCTGGTGCTCCGTCACGGCGACGATGCTAGGTGCACCCGGCTGGGGCGCTCGCTAGCGTGAGCCCATGACCTCGCTCGCGCGCCCCCTGGCGCCCGGAATCGACGCGACCTCCATCGACGCCCCGTGACCGGCATCTCGCTGAGCGCGTGGGGCGCCGCCGACCCCGCGACGGTGTGGGAGCGGTACGCCGACACCCGCGCCTGGTCGTCGTGGTCGCCGCAGATCTCCCGCGTCGAGCTGCACGCCGCCGACGGACACCGCATCGCGCCCCGCCTGCGCGGCCGGGTGCACGTGGTGGGCGGGCTGCGCGTGCCCTTCGAGATCACCGCCGTCGACCACGAGGCCATGGTCTGGAGCTGGCGGGTCCGGGTCGGCCCGGTGACGATGGGCCTGGTCCACCGCGTCGCGGCGCACGGCGGGGGCACCCGCACCACCCTCGACCTCGACGGCCTGCTGCCGGTCGTGGCGGGCTATGCGCCGCTGGCCCGGCTGGCGCTGCGGCGGCTGGTCCGTCCGTGACCCGGGCCGAGCGCTGGGGCGCGCTGGCGCTGCTCGTGCGGCCGGCGTACGTCGCGACCGAGCTCGTCACCGCGGCCGCCACCACCGGCGGCTACAGCCTCGTCGCCGACTCGGTCAGCCGGTTGGGCGAGGTCGGCTGCTCGGAGGCCTACTGCTCGCCCCGGCACGGGGTGATGAACGGGTCGTTCGTCGGCTTCGGCGTGCTGCTGGCCGGTGGCGCGGTGCTGCTGGCGCGGCCGCTGGGGCCGTGGGTCACCGTGCTCCTGGTGGTCTCGGGGCTCAGCTCGGTGGCCACCGGGCTCGCGCCGCTGGACCGGGACGCCACGCTGCACGCCGTCGCCGCCACCCCGCTGTTCGTCGCCCAGCCGCTGGCGTTGCTGGCGCTGGGCGCCCGCGTGCGCCGTACGGCGCCGGGACTGGGCCGCGGCCTGGCCGCCACCGGCGCGGTCACCGCCGCGGCCGCCGTCGGGTTCGTGCTGGTCGGCGAGGACGGCGCCGCCGCGGGCCTGCTCGAGCGCCTGGCCCTGTGGCCGGTGCTGGTCGGCCTGGCCGCGTTCGCCTGGACCCGGCTGCGCGACGGCTGAGGGATCAGCTGCTCCGGGTGGTCGACGGCGTCGTGCTCGAGCCCGAGGGCACACTGGGCGCCATGCGCGTCGGCACCTGGAACCTCGAGAACCTCTTCCGACCCGGCGAGGGGGACCCCGGTCCCACCCCCGAGGTGTACGACGCGAAGCTCGCCTCGCTCGCAGCGACCATCACCGAGCTGGCACCCGACGCGCTCGCGGTTCAGGAGGTGGGGTCGCCCGACGCGCTCGACGACCTCGTGGACCGACTCGACGGCAGCTGGCAGGTCGCCCTGGCCGAGCCCGACGGCCGCGGCATCCGGGTGGGCGTCATCGCCACCGGTCCGCTGACGTCGGTGGAGCAGGTGGCGGACTTCCCCGACCGCCTGGGTCCGGTGCGGGTCGACGACGACGGCACGACCATCACCGCCATGGGCCGGCCCGCCCTGCGTGCCCGGGTCGGCGACGTCGACGTGGTGTCGGTGCACCTGAAGTCGAAGCTGCTCGGCTTCCCCGGAGGCCGGTTCGACCCGCGCGACGAGGGCGAGCGCGCGCGGTACGCCGTGTTCGCGGTGCACCGGCGAGCCGCCGAGGCCGCGACCGTCCGGGCGTACGCCGACCGCCTGCTCGACGACCTCGGCCGGGAGCGGCTCGTCGTGGTCGCCGGCGACCTCAACGACGAGCCGCAGGCGGCCACCACCCAGATCCTGCTCGGCCCTCCCGGCTCCGAGATCGGCACCGGCGGCTTCGACGCCCCCGACGCCGGCGACGGCGCCCGGCTGTGGAACCTCGCGCCGCTGATCCCGGAGGACGAGCGCTGGTCGCGCGTCTACCGCGGTCGCCGCGAGCTCATCGACCACCTGCTCGTGAGCCGTGCCGCGGTGGAGCGGGTGACCGCGGTGACGACCGGTGGACCGCTCCCGTCGTCGGTCACCGACGACCCGAGGGGGCGCGCGCTGGTGCCCGCCTCCGACCACCGGCCGGTCGTCGCGACGCTGGGCCGGGGCTGAGGTCCGCCCGCTCGCCGTTCACCAGTCCCTCGCGAGGGGGCCGCCGCGAGTTCACCTCGGCGGGTCACCGTGGAGGTCCTCCCCCGTCCCGGAAGGCACCACCATGGGTCACGACCACCCGCACCACGACAGCCACTCGCACGACCACGACCACGAGCACGCCTGCGGCGAGAAGCACACCCCGCACGCCCACGAGCCCGACCGCCTCACCCTCGCGGCGCTCTCCGACGCCTCCGACGCCGACCTCGCGCCGGCCGAGCTGAGCCGCCGGCGCCTGCTCCTGGGCGCGGGCCTCGGCGGCGCCGGCCTGGCCGCCGGCATGACGGGGATGGTGGGGGTCAGCCCGGCGATGGCCGACGACGACCGGTACGTCGAGCGCCCGGGCTCCGGCAGGGCCCGCTACTGGCTGGCCGGCGACCACCACATCCACACCCAGCACAGCTCCGACGGGCAGTACCGCGTCATCGACCAGGCCCAGCACGCCGCGGCGTACGGCCTGGACTGGCTGGTCATCACCGACCACGGTGGCGCCACCCACGCCCGCATCGGGGTCGACGTGGTCAACCCCGAGATCCGCGAGGCGCGCGACGAGCTCCGGGGCACCCTGATCTTCCAGGGCCTGGAGTGGAACATCCCGGCCGCCGAGCACGGCACCGTCTTCGTGGCGCCGGGGCGCAACGAGGTGGCGGTGCTCAAGCAGTTCGAGACCGACTACGACGGCAGCGTGCGCGGCGCGAGCGGCAGCACCCCGCAGAACGAGGCGCTCGCCGTGGCCGGCATCCAGTGGCTGGGCCAGCAGGTCGACCGGCGCCGCGTGGACTCCGCCCTCTTCCTGGCCAACCACCCGGCGCGCAACGGCATCGACAGCCCGCACGAGATCCGCGCGTGGCGCGACGCCGACCCCCGCGTCGCCATCGGCTTCGAGGGCGCGCCCGGCCACCAGGCCGCCGGCCTCCCCGCCGGCTACGGCCCGGGGTCGGCGCGCGGCTTCTACGCCAACGCGGCGGGCCCGAGCTCGTTCGCGGCGTACCCGCCGGAGAGCTACCGCACGTGGGGCGGCTTCGACTGGATGACCTCGACGGTCGGCGGCCTGTGGGACAGCCTGCTCGCCGAGGGCAAGCCGTGGTCGATCAGCGCGAACTCCGACTCCCACGTCAACTGGAGCGACACCTCGCGCCGGCCCGTCGGGCAGGACACCGCGGACTACTTCGCGGCCAACGGCCGCTACGGCGACCCCGAGTACGCCGGGCGGGTCAACCTGACCGCCGGCGACTTCTGGCCCGGCTTCTACAGCCGCACCCACGTCGGCGCGGCCAACCGCAGCTACACGGCGGTGATGCGCGGCATGCGCGACGGCCGGATCTGGGTCGACCACGGTGCGCTGGTGAGGTCGGTCGACGTGAGCATCCGCGAGCGTGGCCGTCGCGGCACGGAGACGACGCTGGGCGGCACGGCCGTCGTACGGCGTGGCGCCGACCTCGAGCTCGTCGTGCGGATCGTCCCGCAGGACGTCCCGAACTGGTCGCAGTTCGTCCCGAGGCTGAACCGCGTCGACGTCATCCGCGGCGTGGTCGACCCGGACCACGCCGGCGACCGGGACACGTTCACCGCACCGGACACCAGGGTCGTGGAGCAGTGGGACACCTCGGGTCGCACCGGGCCGTTCGAGATCGTCCACCGCCTCGGTCGGGCCGACGAGCCGTTCTACGTGCGCCTGCGCGGCACCGACGGCAACCGCCAGCAGGCGGGCGCCCTCGGCGCGGGGATCGACCCGGCGGGCCCGGCCATCGACGTGATCGGCGCGGCCGACCCGTGGGTCGACCTGTGGTTCTACACGAACCCGATCTGGGTGATGCCGCGCGGCCGCTGAGGGGCGGCGGAGGCCGGTGGGGGCCTAGCATCGACGCCATGGCCCTCGCGCTGTTCGCAGGCATCCCGGTGAGCGACTATGCGGCGGTCCTGCCCTGGTACGTGCGCCTCCTGGGCAGGGCGCCCGACTTCCTGGCACACGCCACCGAGGCGGTGTGGGACCTGGGCGCCGATCAGTCGCTCTACGTCGTGGAGCTGCCCGAGCACGCCGGCCACGCCCGGGTCACCGCCTTCGTCGACGACCTCGACGCCGTGGTCGGGGCGATCACGGGCCGCGGCATCGAACCGGCGCTCCGGGAGACCTACGGCAACGGCGTCCGGAAGATCACCTTCCGCGACGCCGACGGCAACGAGATCGGCTTCGGGGGTGCACCGCTCGGCTGAGCGCGTAGGTTGAGCGCCATGCGCCTGCCCTCGATCCCCAACCCGCTCGACCTCGCCGCCCTGCTGCCCCGTGCCGTCGAGCTGGTCGCCGGCGCCGAGCGGCTGCTGCGTGACGTGGGCGGGCTGGTGAGCCGCATCGAGGAGACGCGGCAGCGCGCCGACGCGCTGGTCGCCGCGGTCGAGATCACCCGGGCCGCCGCCGACCGCGCGGTGGTCGACATCGCCGCACCCATGGACCGGCTCGTCGCGCTGCTCGACTCGCTCGAGCCCCCGCTGACGAAGCTCCAGCCGACCCTCGAGCGCCTCGCGGAGACCACCCACCCCTCCGAGGTCGACGCCATGGTGACGATGGTCGACCACCTGCCCGCGCTGGTGGTCACCTTCGAGAAGGAGCTGCTGCCGGTGCTCGACACCCTCGGCACGGTCGCGCCCGACCTCCACGACCTCCTCGACGTCTCGCGGGAGCTCAACGAGCTGATCTGCAACCTCCCCGGGATCGGCCGCATCAAGCGCCGGGTCGAGGAGGAGCAGATCGCCGAGGGTCGCGCCTGAGCTCGTCCCTGCGGTCCTGACGCCCCGGCGCCCGGGACGAGCGCCGGGGCACGTCCGGGGTCAGGCCCCGATCGCCAGCGGCTGCTCCGCGAGGCGAGAACTTCAGGGCGTTGCCGAGCAGGTTCACCAGCACCTGCACGATCCGGTCGGGGTCGCACCAGGCGTCACCCTCGGCAGCCCCGACGACGATCTCGACCTCCTGCTCGCGCGCCAGCGGCAGCAGCGACTGCGTCGCCTCGGCCACCAGCGACCGCACGGAGGTCTGTGCGGGGGCGAAGGCGAAGACGCCGCTCTCGAGGGGCTCGCCGTGGGAGCTGTGCACGTCGACCCCCTCGGTGCAGGTGCGGGGCCTGCCGCGCCGGACACGGCCGGCTTCTTGACCGGTGGAATCGTGTCACCTCGCAGGCGCGCAGGAGGGGGATGGGGGCAATTGGTGGGTGACCTGGTCGCCGCCGTGGGTGCTGTGCCTATGCTTGGCCTGCGTCGACACCCCCGCCCCGGCCGCGTTCGCTGCCCGGGTGGCCTGTTCCAGGTCATGGGGCACGCACCCGGGTCCCGGCCCGTGGCGGCGTCGTCCGACGTGTCGGGCCCCGGACCAGCCGGGTCGCCCGGTGCACGTGGCACCACCGGCTGGTCACAGCCATGAGGAGGAGTCCTTGGCCCCACGAAGCCAACGCAGGTCCGGTGGCACCCGGACCCCGTCGCGCCGCAAGCACGGACGCGCGCGCGACCAGGAGGGCATCATCCCGCAGCTGGCCCGCGCCTCCCGCGAGGTCGAGAACGCCGTCCAGCGCGGCAACCTGACCCGTCAGGGCCACGTGCGCTTCCAGGTCGTGGCCCTGCTGGTGCGCGAGGAGCGGACCCGGGTCAAGGCCGACACCACGATGTCCGAGGGCCACCGCAGCGAGCAGCTGCAACGCCTCGACGGCATCGCCATCATCCTGGCGAAGACCGCCACCCAGGAGCCCGCGCTCTTCGAGCTGCTCGGCGAGGACGCCGTCGTCTCCGAGGCGGCCAAGGCCATGCGCGTGGAGATGCTCGAGGCCGCCGGCATCGAGGTGCCCGAGGAGGAGGAGGCCGAGCCCGAGGCCGCGCCGGTGGAGCAGCGCCGCGTCGTACCCCGCTCGGTGATCTCCCGGCAGCTCGCCAACCCGTTCCTGACCCAGGACTTCAGCGCCGCGGAGCGCGAGGCCGCCCTGCGTGCCCGCCCGCGCCGCCTGGAGTCGTGGGAGCTGATCGGCCCGCTGCTCACCTCCTTCGAGCGCGCCGCCGGTGGCGCGACCGCCGTCATGCAGCTGCCCGACCCGTCGTCGCTCCGCCTCCCCGGCGTGCACCTCATGCGTCACCAGGCTGAGGTGGTGGCGGCGGCGGCCGCCGGTCACCGGACGTTCCTGCTCGCCGACGAGCCGGGTCTGGGCAAGACCGCCCAGGCACTGCTGGCGGCCCAGGCGGCCGACGCCTACCCGCTGCTGGCCGTCGTGCCGAACGTCGTCAAGGCCAACTGGGCCCACGAGGCCGAGCTGTGGACCCCCCAGCGCGCGGTCACCGTCGTGCACGGCGACGGCGACGGCATCGACGGCTTCGCCGACATCATGGTCGTCAACTACGACATCCTCGACCGCCATGCCGGATGGCTGGGCGACCTGGGCTTCCGCAGCATGGTCGTCGACGAGGCGCACTTCATCAAGAACAAGACGTCGCTGCGCTCCCGCAACGTGCTCACGCTCTCGAAGAAGATCCGTGCCCGCATCGCCCGACCGCTCCTGATGGCCCTGACCGGCACCCCGCTGATCAACGACATCGAGGATTTCCGGGCCATCTGGGAGTTCCTGGGCTGGATCAACCCCAACGCGCCGGGCGTCGACCTGATGCTGGCGCTGGAGGAGACCGGCCTGACCCCCGCCGACCCCGGCTTCTACCCCGCCGCCCGGCAGAGCGTCATCGACCTGGGGATCGTGCGCCGGCGCAAGGTCGACGTGGCCGCCGACATCCCGGCCCGCCGCATCGCCGACCTGCCGGTGGAGCTCGACGGCGCCCTGGGCCGCTCGATCCGCGACGCGGAGCGCGAGCTCACCAAGCGCCTGGTCTCCCGCTACGACAGCGCGCTGGCGGCCCGCACCTCCGGGGTCGTGGTGGAGGGCATCGACCACGAGCTCGTACGCCGGGTGGCCGGCTGGGAGCGCGAGGACACCGCCTCGACCGACGAGAACGTCTTCGCGATGATGCGCCGCATCGGGCAGGCGAAGGCCGGGCTCGCCGCCGACTACGCCGCCCAGCTGGCACGCAGCGTCGGCAAGGTGGTCTTCTTCGCCCGCCACGTCGACGTCATGGACATCGCCGAGGCGACGTTCGCCGAGCGCGGCATCGGCTACGCCTCGATCCGGGGCGACCAGACGCCCAAGGTGCGCCAGAGGAACATCGAGTCGTTCCTGCAGGACCCCGACACCGCCGTCGCGGTGTGCTCGCTGGTCGCGGCGGGCGTGGGCCTGAACCTGCAGGTCGCCTCCAACGTCGTGCTCGCCGAGCTGTCCTGGACCGACGCCGAGCAGACCCAGGCCATCGACCGCGTGCACCGCATCGGGCAGGACGAGCCGGTCACCGCGTGGCGGATCATCGCCTCGCAGACCATCGACACCAAGATCGCCGAGCTCATCGACAGCAAGGCCGGGCTCGCGGCCCGCGCCCTCGACGGGTCCGACGAGGAGGTGGCCTCCTCGGCCGACCTGCAGCTCGAGGCGCTGGTGGCGCTGCTGACCGCGGCGCTGACCCCCTCCGGCGAGTCGTCCGCCTGAGCCCGGGTCCCGGCCCGGTGTCAGGCGGACGGCCCGACGGCCGCATGGGCTCGCCACCGAGCGGGCGACAAGATAGTTTGCTGACATGGCAAACCAAGCGCTCTCCGGGGTGCCCGCACGGCTCCGCGCCCTGCGGCAGCAGCGCTCCCTCACCCTGGCCGACGTCTCGGGCCAGACCGGCGTCGCGCTGAGCACGCTGTCGCGGCTGGAGTCCGGCGGGCGCCGGCCCACGCTCGAGCTGCTGATGCCGCTGGCGCGCGTGTACGGCGTCACCCTGGACGAGCTGGTCGACGCCCCGCCCACCGGCGACCCGCGCGTGCACGCCACGCCGGTGCAGCTGGAGTGGGCGACGGTCATCCCGCTGACCCAGCGGCCGGGCGGCCTGCGGGTCTACAAGATGGTGGTGCGCCCCGCCCACCGGAGCACGCCCGTGCCCAACACCCACGAGGGCTTCGAGTGGCTGTACGTGATGGAGGGCAGGCTGCGCCTGGTGCTCGGCGACCAGGACCTGGTGCTCGGCCCCGGCGAGGTGGCGGAGTTCGACACCCGGACCCCGCACTGGTTCGGCTGCGCCGAGCGGCGCGTGGTGGAGCTGCTCAGCATCTTCGGGCCGCAGGGGGAGCGGATGCACGTGCGCGCCTGAGTCGCGCGCCGAGCCCGTCATGACCTGGGTGCGTGACACCGCGCGCGGCGGCAACCATGGGAGGCATGGAGCAGATCACCGAGCGGTTCCTCAGCTGGGCCTCGATCCTCGAGGACAACACCCGCGCCCAGGCGCGGGCCACCAGCGAGATGCCGTTCATCCACCCGCACCTGGCCCTGATGCCGGACGCCCACCTCGGCATGGGCGCGACCGTCGGCTCGGTCATCCCGACGCTGGGCGCGATCATCCCGGCGGCGGTCGGCGTCGACATCGGCTGCGGCATGATCGCGCTCCGCACCGACCTGAGCGCCGAGGAGCTGCCCCGCCAGCGGCGCGCGCTGCGGGTGGCGATCGAGCGCGCCGTCCCGCTCTCGGCGGGCAAGTACAACCGCACGGTCAGCCGCGAGCACACGAGGCGGCGCATCCGTGACCTGCGCGAGCTCGCCGACTCCGCGGGCCTCGACCCGGCGACGTACGCCGGCAACTGGGAGCTGCAGCTGGGCACCCTCGGCTCGGGCAACCACTTCATCGAGGTCTCGCTCGACGAGCAGGACCGCGTGTGGCTCTTCCTGCACTCCGGCTCCCGCGGCGTCGGCAACAAGATCGCCCAGCACCACATCAAGGTCGCGCAGCAGTGGTGCGCGCGGCACTCGGTCGCGCTCCCCGACCGCGACCTCGCCTACCTCGAGGAGGGCACACGCGAGTTCGACCGGTACGTCGCCGAGCTGCGCTGGGCGCAGGAGTTCGCCTACCAGAACCGCGCCGAGATGATGGACCGCACCGTCGCCTGCTTCGACGAGTGGGTCGGGCGCCCGAGCGAGGTGGCGCAGTCGGTGAACTGCCACCACAACTACACGGTGCGCGAGGAGCACTACGGCAAGGACGTGTGGCTCTCCCGCAAGGGCGCGATCTCCGCGCGCGAGGGGCAGTGGGGGCTCATCCCCGGCTCGATGGGCACGCGGTCCTACGTGGTCACGGGCCGGGGCAACCGCGAGTCGCTCTGCTCGGCACCCCACGGTGCCGGTCGGGTGCACTCGCGCAGGTCGGCCCGGCGTACGTTCTCCGCCGCGGACCTGCGGGCGGCGATGGGCGACATCGAGTACCGAGACACCGACGCCTTCCTCGACGAGATCCCGGCCGCCTACAAGGACATCGACCGGGTCATGCAGGACGCCGAGGACCTCGTGCGGGTCGAGCACGAGCTGCGGCAGATCGTGAACGTCAAGGGCGACTGATCGCAGGCGCCCGGCCGGGGCCGTGGCCCAGGGCGCCCGATGGGTACCGGGAGCGCAAAGCGGGCACCCCGTCCACCCGCCGGGCGGACGACACACCAGGAGGCAGTCATGCGCATCGTCATCACCGGCGCCAGCGGCAACGTCGGCTCGGCCCTGTTGCGACGCCTGGACGAGGCCGGGGACCACGACGTCAACGGCGTCGTACGGCGCCGGCCCGAGGACGTCGAGCCGTTCGGCGGGGTGCAGTGGACGACGCTGGACCTCTCCCGCGACGACGACGGGACCGTCCTGCGGGCGGTGTGCCGGGGAGCCGACGCCGTGGTGCACCTGGCGTGGGGCTTCCAGCCCACCCACCGCGAGGACTACCTCGAGGCCCTCGGGGTCGGCGGGACGCGCCGCGTCATCGAGGCCGTGACGGCTGCGGGCGTGCCGCACCTCGTGCACATGTCGTCGGTCGGCGCCTACTCGCCCAAGCGCGACGACAGCCCGGTGGACGAGACGTGGCCCACGCGGGGCGTGCCGAGCTCCATGTACAGCCGGCACAAGGCCGCCGCCGAGCGGCTCCTCGACCAGCTCGAGGCCCGGCCGGACAGTCCGCTGGTGACCCGGGTGCGACCAGGCATCGTGGGCCAGCGGAACGCCGGGAGCGCGCTGCTGCGCTACGCCCTGCCGGCGCTGGTGCCCGCCTCGGTGCTGCGCCACGTGCCGGTCCTGCCCCTGGACCGCGGGCTGGCCCTGCCCGTCGTGCACTCCGCCGACGTGGCCGAGGCGATCGTGCGGGTGCTCGAGGGCCGGGTGCCGGGGGCCTTCAACCTCGCCTCCGCGCCCACCGTCACCGCCGACGACATCGCGGACGTGCTGGGGGCCCGGCTCGTGCACGTGCCCTCGGCAGCCGTGCGTGCGGCGGTGTCGGTGAGCTGGCACGCCCGCGTCCAGCCGCTCGACCCCGGCTGGATCGACATGGCCTACGCCCTCCCGCTCCTCGACACCTCGCGGGCGGCGTCCGAGCTGGGCTGGTCGGCCACCCGGGACGCCGTCTCGGTGCTCGCCGAGACGGTGGCGGGCATGCGCGACGCCGCCTCCGACCGCTCCCCGGTCCTGCGCCCGCGCTCGGTCGCGGGAGCCCTCGGCCGGTTCCTCGAGCGAGGACCGGTCAGCAGCCGTCGGGAGCCCTGACCCGTCCCGGTCCAGCGCGGCGCGCCCCCCCAAATTGAGCATGTTCCCGCAACCCGTCGGTCGCTCGCGGGCCGGGATGGCAGCCTCCATCCATGACCGGCGGGACAGTCGAGCGGAGCGCGGCGATCAGCGAGCTGCTGGGCGCGGCCGACGCCTTCGCCGAGCGCGCCCTGGCGCAGGAGGCGCGCCGGGACCGGGCGCGACCCGGCACCGCGGCGCACCACCAGCACGCGCACTCGGCCACGCTGTGGCGCGTGGCAGAGCAGACGCTTCGCGCCCGGATCAGCGAGCTGGAGCTGATGTCGACGACGTGACCGCCGGCCCGCCCCACTCGCAGGCGGAGCCGCCACCGTCCCCGTCGAGCTGACGGCCGTAGCCGCCGCGGTCGGCATCCGGCGGTCAGGCGCGGTCCGCCCCACCTCGGCTACGGGCGACCTCGAGGTGGTGGGCCATGGCCTCGCCCAGCGAGACGACGTCGACGGAGACGGTCACGATGGTCGCGCCCTCGTCGGCGAAGCCGGCGGCGTCCTCGCCGTTGTAGGCGTGGACACCGACAGGCACCCCGGCGGCGCCGGCTCGGGCGACGATCGAGGACAGGACGCCGCGCAGGTCCGCCCGGCGGTCCGCGCCGTCGAGGCCCAGGGACAGCGAGAGGTCCCCCGGGCCCACGTAGACCCCGTCCAGGCCGGGCACGCCCAGGACCGCGTCGAGGTCGTCGAGCGCGGTCGCGGTCTCCACCATGGCGACGACCAGCGGTTGATCGGCTCCGCCGGTGAGCCGCCCGACCGACCGTCCACCGGCCGGGGCGTAGCGGCTGGCGGCGACGACCTCCCGGGCGTGGTCGGCGTCACGCACGTTCGGCACGATGACGCCGCAGGCGCCGAGGTCGAGCGGGCGGCCGACATCGGCGAACGACGGGCTCCGGGTCCGGACCAGCGGCACCGAGCCTGCTGCCCTGATCGCCGCGGTGACCCCCGGCAGGTCCGCCTCCGTCACGGCGCCGTGCTGAAGGTCCACCACGACGAAGTCGGGCTCGGTCCGGGCCAGGACCTCAGCGGTGACGACACCCGGCAGCAGGCTCCACAGCCCGTGGCACGGCTGCCCGTCGGACCACCGACGCCGCAGCTCGACCTCGCTGAGCACCATCGACATCCGCCCTCCCCGCCCGGCTTCGGGCACCCACATCGTCGGCGAGTCCCCCGCGGGCTTCGCCCAGGCGATCCTGCCGCACGGACGCGACGACGTCGATGCAGGGCCCAGTCGGTGTCCCTACAGGACACCGAGCACATCGGGGTCCTCGCAGGCTTGGGTGAACGCCGCGATCCGGGCCCGGATCTCCCGACCCAGCAGCCAGCGGCCGATCGGGTCGGCGACCGGGCTCAGCCAGGCCGGGCGGGCGGACCAGGTGTACTTCCACACGGTTCGGGTGCCGGCCACCCCGTCGCGGTCCTCGGGGGTGAAGCGCCAGCCGCCGCCGAAGGTCGCGAAGAACCACGGCCCGGTCTCCATCGTCATGCCGACCGAGGTGGGCGGGCGGTAGGAGACGTAGCGACTGACCATGGTCGGCCCCAGGCGCGCCCTGGTCAGGGTGCGGACCCCCTTGCCGGGCCGGTCCGCGTCGATCAGGTGCTGGTGCCGGATGAACGGGTCCC
>NZ_CADCUP010000165.1 GCF_902805925.1 uncultured Nocardioides sp. | reverse complement strand
CGGGGTCCCAGATGAAGTCGGGCTGGAAGGCCAGGATGTCGGCGCCGTGCACGCGCAGGGTGTGGCGGAGGTACTCGTCGTCGGGGCGCACCTGCAGCACCTCGAACGCCGCCTCGTCGTGCCGCTCCCGCAGCAGCTTGGCGATGAACCACACGTTGATGACGCAGAGCACGGTGTTCATGCCCACCATCGGCCACACCTCGACCAGCGCGTTGAACACCACGAGCAGCACGCACGCGGCGAGGTTCAGCACGCGGAAGCGCAGCACCCTCGACTGGAGCAGGGAGTACACCAGGAGTGCGCTCCCGCCCCAGCCGAGGATGTCGAGCCAGTTGTCCTCGAGCCACGTCACGGCCGGAGGCTAGCCGATCAGCGCTTGACGACCGGCTTCACGAGTCTCGATGGCGCACCACGTGCCGTGGCAGGTCCTGTCACACGAGGGCCGGTGCATCGTCCGCAGCATCCTGACGAGCGGAGACTGGCTGCTTGACCCGCAACGTCGCCAGGGCGCCGACGGTCAGCAGCACACCCGACAGCGTCAAGAGAGCGACTAGTTGCGTGGACGGCGCCGTCCATGACGCGTCCGCCACGCCACGGGCGAGGAGCTTGCTCCGGACGCCGACCACGCTGGTGGTCAGGGAGAAGGCAGCAACGGCCCCTGACATCACAAGCGCTGACAGGTCACCGGACGCGCGGCGGCGCTCCAACGAGTGGGCAGCCAACAACAACCAGCCCAGCACGAAGGGCCACGAGTAGCGGCCCTGCCAGGCGAGCCCGATCTCGGTGTAGGTCGCGACGGTGAGCGCGATGGAGACGCCGGTCGTCGACACGAAGATGGCGGCGATCGACCAGCGAACAGCCCTGTGCCCTCTCCAGCAGGCAACGCACAACATCACGGTCCAAGCGGCCAGGACCACCGCGTACACGGAGATCGGCACCATGCTGTTGCGTCGTGGGATGGCGGCGACCAACTGAATCAACCAGACCACCCCAGCGCTGGGCATGTACGGCCATGCCGAACCCACGAACTGAGGTCCCGACTCGTTCTCCGGGTCGTTCGGTGAGAAGAGCAGAGTCCACGCGGCACCTGCCATCACTGCCAGCACGACGACGGCGTAGGCGGGCCACAGGGAGCGATCGCGTAGACGCTCCAGCGCCCACGGGACACCGTGGTACATCACGGCGACGAGTACGCAGAGTCCGAGCCACAGAGGTCCGATCGTCCGGACGGTGGCGAGCAGGACGGCGGCGGTCGTGCCGGCGGCGATCACCCACCTGGGGGCCGGCGCCGACTCCGTCGATCCGAACAGCAGGGTGGACCACAGCAGCAGGCCGGCAGCCATCTCGGGGCCGTTCGGTGCCGGCAGGCTCGTCGCGTACATCATCGCGGGTGTCAACAGGAGCAGGAAGCCCGTCGCCGGCCACTGCGTGCGCGACGTTCGACGGATGACGGCGAAGGCCGCGACCATCATCGTCGTGCACAGCACAGAACCAGCCACTCGCATGGCGTAGCCGGCTGCCGCTCCCTCGAAAGGCAATGCGGCGGTTCCGACCAAGGCGTAGAAGGCTGGATGCGTCGGCGCGAACGACGTTGCCACCAGGACCTGTCCGTCAGGCAACGTGGCACTCGGGTTGCAGTCGTCGCGCTGCGTGTAGGGAAGCGCCTCGCAGGCGGGGAGGGCTGCCGTGACGATGTCCTCCGGGACCGCCATGAGTGCCCCGCGCCCTACCTCCACGCGATCGTGAGCACCGCCCCAGTCGCCACGCGCCACAGCAGCCGCCTTGAACGCGTGGTCGTGCTCATCCTGGCCATCGAAGGGCGGGATCAGGAATATCCATGCGCCCTGCGCCATGAGTAGGCCCGCGACAAGTCCCAGCCAGGGCCAGACGGATCGAGGGGAGGAGGGGGCGGCGCCCACAGACCCCTCTACCGGGACTTTCCTTGCCATGCCGTGGTGCCCACCGTTCGCTTGTGCGTCTGAGCAGCGTAGGAACACAAGGACTGCAGGCGCGGCGAAACGAGGGAAAGTGGCCTTCGGCCGACCGGTCTAGTCACAACGGGCCATGCCCGGGAGGTCGACCTAGTCGAGGCCGAGCGAGAACGCCGACTCGAGGTCGTGCCGGGAGTAGGCGCGGAAGGCGATGTGGGTCTCGGTGGCGGTGACGCCATCGACCTTGTTGAGCCTGTCGGCCACCACCGAGGCGATGTCGTCGTGGTTGGTCACCCGCACCAGGGCGATGAGGTCGATCTGGCCGGTGACGGAGTAGACCTCGCTGACGCCCTCGAGCGCCGCGATCGCCTCGGCCACCTCCGGGATGCGCGCGACGTCGGCCTTGACGAACACGATGGCGGTGATCATGGGGACACGCTAGTGCTAGCGGGCCGGACGGTGCACGGGAGCCGGCAGGCGCTGCTCGTCGAAGGGCACCAGGGACAGCCGCGACTGGGTGGCCGCGTCGTAGACGGAGAGGTGGCGGGTGGCACCGGCGACGGGGCAGGCCCACTCCCCGTCGACGTCGATGAGGCGGATCCCCGGGGACTCCAGCCAGCGCAGCACCTTCTCGGTCTCCTCCGCGGTGGCCGCCGGCACGGGCCCGGGGGCGCTGCGCACGGTCTCGGCGCTGCCGCGCAGCTCGGCGACGTACTGGAGGGCGTCGGCACCGGGCGGGATCACGCCCGCCGCGGCGAGGCGACCGTGGCGCACCACGTGCACGGACCAGCGGCCGTCGTCGTCCCGGCGTCCGGCCACCACCTCGGAGCAGCGGGTCAGCGCGGACAGGCGCTGGGTGCGGGCCGCGGCGCGCACGAAGGAGGAGAGGCGGTCGCGGTGGACGCCGGCCTCCTCGAAGCGCTCCAGCTCCGCGAGCGTGCTCATCCGGCGGTTGATGGCCTCGACCACCTGGTCGGGGCGGCGGAGCAGGGTGTCGCGCAGCTGGCGCACGAGGGCGGCGTACGTCGCGGCGTCGACGCTGCCGTCGCACGGCGAGAGGCACCGCCCCATCTCGGCCAGCACGCACGCCGAGCGCGTGGCCGGGGTCGGCGCGGACGGCAGCTTGTCGGAGCACTGGCGCACGGGGAAGGTGTCGTGCAGGGCGGCCAGGCACTTCTCCGCCGTCTTGCGCGAGGAGAAGGGGCCGAGGTAGTCGGCGTCGTCCTCGAGCACCCGGCGCACCAGCGACAGGCGCGGCCACGCCTCGCGGGTGAGCTTGACGAAGTGCACCTTCTCGGGGAACCGCGAGCGGCGGTTGTACTTCGGCTTGTGCTCGGCGATCAGGCGCAGCTCGCGCACCTCCGCCTCCAACGGCGTCGCGCACTCGATGCCGGTGACGGTGGAGGCGAGGCCCACCATCTCTCCCATCCGCGAGCGCGTCTCCGAGGCGGTGAAGTAGGTGCGCACCCGGCTGCGCAGGTCGCGCGAGGTGCCGACGTAGAGCACCCGGGCACGGTCGTCCTGGAAGAGGTAGACGCCGGGGGAGTGCGGCAGCGCCTCGGCGAGGTGGCGCTTCTTGCGCTGGGCCGTGGTGACCCGGGAGCTGAAGGTCTGCAGCTCCTCGAGGGTGTGGACGCCGAGCCCGCCCAGCCGCTCCATCAGGCCGTGCAGCACGTCGACGGTGGCGCGGGCATCGGCCAGCGCGCGGTGGTTGGGTGTCGTGGACGAGCCGAACAGCCGGGCCAGCGAGGAGAGCTTGCAGTTGGGCGCGTCGTCGCGGGTGATGACGCGGCGCGCCAGCTTGGCGGTGTCGAGCACCTCGAAGCGGGGCCAGGGGCGGCCCTGCTCGCGGGCGAAGTGCTGGAGGAACCCGACGTCGAACGGGGCGTTGTGGGCGACCAGGACCGTGCCGGCGGCGAACTCGAGGAAGGCCGGCAGCGCCGACTCGATGGGCGGCGCGTCGCCGACCATCGCGTTGGTGATGCCGGTCAGCACCGCGATGAAGGGCGGGATCTCCGCTCGGGGGTCCACCAGCGTCTGGAACTCGCCGAGGACCTCCCCGGAGCGCACCTTGACCGCGCCGATCTCGGTGATCATCGAGCCGCCGGCGGCGGAGCCACCGGTGGTCTCGAGGTCGACGACGGTGAAGGTGACGTCGCGCAGCGGGCGCCCCAGCTCATCGAAGCTGCGTTGCGCCTCCCACCGGGAGGTCTCGCGCTGAACGGCACTGCTCATGTCGGCGACGCTA
Organism: uncultured Nocardioides sp.; assembly: GCF_902805925.1. GTDB lineage: Bacteria > Actinomycetota > Actinomycetes > Propionibacteriales > Nocardioidaceae > Nocardioides. The sequence continues at coordinate 849 of NZ_CADCUP010000165.1, read as the reverse complement.
GACGTGGGCACCGACAAAGGCGGGACGGCTCGCGGACTACGCTGGCAGGGTTCGTCGAGCACCCCCGAGCACCCCCGGCCGCCACGTGCCCCCCGTGGACGAGGAGAACCCCGTGACCGCAGCACATCCCGACGCGACGCAGCGCTGGCGCTGCGCGGGCTGCGGCAACCTCACGCGGTTCGACGTCAGCACCAGCCGTCGCACCACCGAGTTCTGGCACTTCGACCTCGCCGGCGACCACGTCGTCGAGGAGCAGCAGGTCGAGCAGGAGCGCCTGGAGTCGGTGACCTGCCGGTGGTGCGGGCGCTCGGACGCCATCCAGGTCGTCGACCGCAACGCCGCCGCCGGCGACCCGGCAGCCGACGGCCCGGTGGGCGGCCGGGGCTAGGACGAGGTGCCCGCCTTGTGAGCACGTCATGAGCGCCGAACCGCAGCCCGGGCCCGTCGGCCCGCTCCTCGAGCAGCTGCCCGACCCCGTGCGCGTCCGGGTCCTCGCCCTGGCCGCCGACGTGCTGCCGGCCGTGGCGGACGTCCCGGTGCCCCTGCGCCGGGTGGTGCAGTTCGCACCCCGGCGCCGCGCCCGCCTCGGTGGGGCAGCGATCGCCTCGGCGCTCGCCGACGAGGGGTTCCGCACCGCTGTCGGGCTGCAGGTCGCTGCTGCCGGCGCCCCACCGGCCGACGACGACGCCCCCGGCACGGCAGCCTTCGCCTGGCTGACCCGGGCCGAGGACTGGCAGGCGGCGTACGACGGCGCGGTCGGTCGCCTCCGACCGGCCGCGGTGGGCGGTGCCGACGCCACGGAGGCCGTGCGACTGCGCCAGCGCGTCGAGGCGCTCGAGGCCCAGCTGC
>NZ_CADCUP010000164.1:20748-23136 GCF_902805925.1 uncultured Nocardioides sp. | reverse complement strand
GGATCGCTCCAGGACGCCGGCTCCATGCTCGGTTCGGGCGCGATGGTCGTGATCGCCGAGGGCACGAACACCCTCGCCGCTGCGACGAACGTCCTGCGGTTCTTCCGCAACGAGTCGTGCGGCAAGTGCGTGCCGTGCCGGGTCGGATCGACGAAGGCCTACGACCTGCTCGCCGACACCTTGAGCAACGGCGGTGAGCTCGACGACGAGCGGCGCAGCCGGCTGCTCGAGCTCGAGGTGGTCATGCGGAAGACGTCTATCTGCGGTCTCGGCCAGGTGGCCCTGGGTCCGGTGGTCAGTGTGCTCGGGCGCACGGCCAACGCCGAGGTGGACGGTGTCGGCAAACAGTAAGGAGTTCTTCGCGGCGTTGTCCGTCGCTGAGGCCCTCGCCGGGTTTCGGACGCAGCGGCGGACCGGGGTCGAGAGCGTCCCCCGTGAGGAGGCTCTCGGTCGCGTGCCGGCGTCGGTGGTGACCTCCGGCCAGGCGCTGCCCGGGTTCGCGCGGTCCACGGTCGACGGCTACGCCGTCCGCGCCGCCGACACCTACGGTGCCAGCGACGGCCTGCCGTCGTACCTCGACGTGCTCGGTCAGATCCGCATGGGATCGGTGCCCGAGCTCTCCGTGCGTCCGGGCGCCGTACTGCAGATCCCCACCGGCGCGGCCATCCCCGAGGGCGCCGATGCCGTGGTGATGGTCGAGCACACGCAGATGACCATGCCCGGCACCGTGGAGGTGACCAGACCGGTCGCGGTGGGGGACGGTATCGTCCGCGCCGACGAGGATGTCGCCGCGGGCGCAGTGCTCGCACCTGCGGGGCGCCCCCTGCGACCGCAGGACCTCGGACTGCTCGCTGCCGCTGGAGTCACCGAGCTGAAGGCCAGGGCCCGGCCGCGGGTGGCGATCGTGTCGACCGGCGACGAGGTGGTCGCGGCCGACACCCAGCGCCTTGCCGCAGGCCAGGTGCGAGATGCCACCGCCTCCGCGCTGGCCGGCTTGGTGACCCGAGCCGGCGGCATAGCCGACTACCGGGGCATCGTCGCTGACGACCAGGAGGCGCTGACCGCCACGCTCGCCGAGGCCGTGGCCGAGACCGACCTGGTGGTCGTGTCCGCGGGGTCGTCGGTGGGGGCACGCGACGAGACGACGGCGGCGGTCCACGCGCTCGGAGACGCGACCGTGTTCTGCCACGGCCTCGCGATCAAGCCCGGCAAGCCCACTCTGCTCGCCGAGGTCGGCGGCGTGCCGGTGCTGGGTCTGCCCGGCAACCCACTGTCCGCACTGGTGGTGTTCCGGATGGTCGGGCTCCCGGTGCTGCAGCTCGTGGGCGGGATCGAGAGGCCCCCGCCGGAGCCGACGGTGCGGGCCACCCTGTCCCGGTCGCTCGCCTCCGCGGCCGGTCGGCTCGACGTCGTCCAGGTGACGCTGCGCGATGGCGAGGCGAGGCCGATCTTCGGTCACTCGGCGCTCTTGTCGCTGCTCACGACCGCTGACGGGTACGTGGTGGTGCCGGAGCCGGCGACCGGACTCGACGCGGGGGCCGCAGTGACCGTCACCTTGTACGTGTAGGACGATCTCCACGTGACGCACCTCAGCCCCAACAGTCCCTTCGTCAGCGACGTCCCAGCCGCCGAGGCCCTCACTGCGTGGTTGGACGCCTGCCGGGAGGCAGACTGCCCCGAGCGGCTCGACCCGGTGCGGGTGCCGGTCGCCGACGCTCTCGGTCGGGTGACCGCAGAGCCCATCTGGGCGACCAGGTCCTCACCGGCCTCCGACCTGGCGGCGATGGACGGGATCGCGGTGCGTTCGTCGGAGACGAGCGGAGCCTCACCGACCACCCCGAAGCTGTTGTCTGCGGACCACTACGTCGTGGTGGACACCGGCGACCCGGTTCCTGAAGGTTTCGACGCCGTCGTGATGCGCGAGCACGTCCACTACGAGGGTGACGCGGCGGAGATCATGGCGGCTGTCCCGCCCTACCAGCACCAGCGCTCGATCGGGGAGGACGTGAGCGCCGGCGAGCTGCTGCTGCCCGAGGGGCACCGGATGCGGCCGGTCGACATCGCCTCGGCGGCGGCGGCCGGAGCGACTCACGTCGTCGTACGCCGCCGACCGCGAGTGGTCGTCGTCCCCACCGGCGACGAGATCGTGCCCGTGGGCAGCGAGCCGGAGCACGGGGAGATCCTCGACACCAACTCGCTGATGCTGGTCGCCCAGGCGAGGGAGGCGGGGTGCGAGGCGTGGGCGACCGCCATCGAGCCGGACGACGTCGAGCGGATCGGGACCGCGGTCCGGGCCGCGGCAGCGGAGGCCGACCTGGTCGTCGTGGTGGCGGGCTCGAGTGCCGGTCGCGACGACTACACCGCCGGCGTGGTCGCTGACCTCGGCGT
>NZ_CADCUP010000164.1:0-20738 GCF_902805925.1 uncultured Nocardioides sp. | reverse complement strand
GGCTGGCCGGGCACGGAGTCGCGGTCCGGCCCGGGCACCCGGTCGTGCTGGGCGTCGTCGACGAGACCCCCGTGATCGGCTGCCCGGGCTACCCGGTCTCGGCCGCGCTGACCTTCGAGATCTTCGCCACTCCTCTCCTGGCAGGGCTGGAGGGCGTGGCTGCGTCCCGGCGCCCCAGCGTGCACGCCCGCCTGGCTCGCAAGCTGCCGTCGGTGATCGGGATGGACGACTGGGTGCGGGTGCGGCTGGGCGCGGTCAACGGCCAGGTCGTCGCCTCTCCGCTGCCCCGCGGCGCCGGGGTGCTGACCTCACTGGTGCGGGCCGACGGACTGCTCCAGGTTCCGGCCGGGATCGAGGGGCACCATGCGGGCGAGCGGGTGTCCGTGGAGCTGCTGCGGGCGCTGCCGGAGATCGAGCGCACCATCGTGGCCATCGGCTCCCACGACCTGGTCCTCGACCTCGCCGCCAACGCCTTGCGCGCCACCGATCCGACGCTCAGCCTGGTCTCCACCAACGTCGGGTCGCTGGGGGGCCTGGTGGCCGTGCGCGACGGGCTGTGCCATGTCGCAGGGTCACACCTGCTGCACCCGGCCACCGGCAAGTACACGCTGCCGTACCTCGAGGAGATGATGCCCGGGCGCGACCTCGCGGTCGTGCGTCTCGCTCATCGTGAGCAGGGTCTGATCGTGCCTGCGGGCAATCCGCGAGGCGTCACCGGCCTCGCGGACCTCGCCGACGGCCGCTTGTCGTACGTGAACCGCCAGCGCGGCGCAGGCACCAGGATGCTGCTCGACCACGAGCTGTCCCGGCTCGGCGTCGACCCGGATGGGGTGCAGGGGTATGCCCGGGAGGAGCCCACCCACCTCGCCGTGGCGGCGGCCGTGGCCGCCGGGCGGGCCGACTGCGGGCTCGGGATCCTGGCCGCGGCCCGGGCCTTCGGGCTCGACTTCGTCCCCGTGGCCCAGGAGCCCTACGATCTGGTCCTCGACGTCGCCGCCCTCGACGATCCGTTGCTCGCGCCACTGTGGGAGCTGCTCGCCGCCCCCGGCTTCCACGACTCCATCGCCTCGTTGGGCGGCTACGACACGGCGGAGTCTGGCGCTCGAATCCGCTAATATTGTACGCTGTATACATGACACAGATAACACAGCTGCCGCACGCGGTGGCGGCCAAGCTGGCGGCACGTGTCGTCGCTGGATCTCTCGCTCCCGGTGACCCTGTCCCCAGCGTCCGCGCCCTGGCCGAGGAGCTGCGGTGCTCACCGGGCACCGCGGCCCGGGCCCACGCTCTGCTGCGCGAGGCCGGCGTGATCGAGGGACGTCCCCGCTCGACCGCGGTCGTGACCGAGGACGCGCTGGCGCGAGCGCTGGCCTTTCGTTCCGCCACCGGAGCCGTCCGGCTCGCCGGCAGCGACGACCCCGGTCTTGACTACCTGGTGAGTGCGGTGGGCCCGACCATCCAGCGGTCCACGCAGGGTGCGGGCAGCGTGGCAGGGCTGGCGCAGCTGGCTCGTGGCTCGGTGGACGCCGCCGCGGTGCACCTCCGTGACGGCCGGACGGGCGCGGCCAACGACCCGTTCGTGCGCCGGGTGCTCGGCGGTGAGCCGGCCACCGTGGTGCACCTGTGGCGTCGGCAGCAGGGCATCGTCGTCTCCGGCGGCAACCCGCTGGACATCGCGGGCGTGGAAGACCTGGCGGGCCGCACGCTCGCATGGCGCCCGCCCGGCACCGGTTCACGGCTGCTCCTCGACCGGCTGCTCCGGACGGCCGGCGTCCTTCCTGCCGGGGGTGCCGAGTTCGGCTCCCACCTCGGTGTTGCTGTCGCGGTCTCGACGGGTGCCGCCGACGCGGGACTGGCCGTGCAGGCCTCCGCAGAGGCGATCGGTGCCGACTTCATTCCCGTGGAGTGGGAGGACTTCGAGCTGGCAGTGGCCCCTGAGTCGCTCGAGCTCCTGCTGCCGGTGCTCGACGTGCTCGCCAGCAGCGTCGTCCAGGACCGGCTCACGCGCCTCGGTGGGTACGACCTGGACCGCAGCGGAGAGGTTCGGGTGGCCGCATGAGGTCGCGTGCGTTGCTTGCCGCAGTCGCCGCCGCCGGTGTCCTGATGGCCAGCGGATGCTCCGGCGGCTCGGAGGCCGCCTCCGAGGCCATCCTCGCGACCACCACGAGCACCCAGGACTCCGGGCTGCTCGACGAGCTGCTGCCGGACTTCGAGGAGGACACCGGGTGCACGATGAAGACCGTCGCCGTCGGCTCGGGAGAGGCCCTCGAGCTGGGGGAGCGGGGCGACGCCGACGTCCTCCTCGTGCACTCCCCGGATGCGGAGGAGGAGTTCATGGCCGATGGTCACGGCGTGAGCCGCGAGCCGGTCATGCACAACGACTTCGTGGTCGTGGGGCCGGAGGCCGACCCGGCGGAGGTCGGGGGCGCTGCCGACGCCGCCCAGGCCCTGACCCTGATCGCCGAGTCGGGGGCGCCCTTCGCCTCGCGGGGCGACGACTCCGGCACGCACGCCAAGGAGCTCGCGCTCTGGGAGGAGGCCGGAGTCGAGCCCTCCGGCGACTGGTACTTCGAGACCGGCCAGGGGATGGGCGAGACCCTCACGATCGCGGGCCAGAAGTCGGCGTACGCGCTCACCGACCGGGGCACGTTCCTGGCCACCGCGAACCTCGAGGCCTCGATCGCGTTCGAGGGCTCCGACGACCTCCAGAACTACTACCACGCGATCGTCGTGGATCGCGAGGAGCCGGCGCCGTGCGCCGAGGACCTGTCGACGTGGCTCCTGGAGCCGGAGGTGCAGGAGCGGATCGGTGACTTCGGCGTGGAGGAGTACGGCGAGCCGCTGTTCGTGCCCGACGCCGAGTCGGGGGAGGAGTAGTGGTCGACCCGGTCTACGAGGTGCTCGCCCGGTCGGCGTTGGTGTCGCTCACGGCGTCCCTCGTGGCGGCCGCGATCGGGATACCTCTGGGCACCTGGCTGGCCCTCGCGCGCATCCCCGGCCGAGGCTTCGTGACCGCTGTGGTGAACACGGGGATGGCGGTGCCGACGGTCGTGGTGGGGCTGTTCGTCGCGCTGATGCTGTGGAGGAGCGGACCACTGGGCGAGCTGAACCTGATCTACACCGTGCGCGGCATGGTGATCGCGCAGGTGCTGCTCGCCACGCCGCTGATCACCAGCATCACGATGGCCGCCGTCCAGTTGCTGCCACCCGAGCTGCCCGGCCACCTGCGGTCGCTCGGGGCCAACCGGTGGCAGGTCGTCGTGCGGATCTGGGTCGAGGCCAAGCTGCCGCTGTTGGCCGCCGCGATGGCGGGGTTCGGGCACGCGATCTCGGAGGTCGGGGCCGCCACCATCGTGGGCGGCAACATCCACGGCCAGACCCAGGTGATGACCACGGCGATCGTGGAGAACGTCGGCCGCGGCGAGTTCGGTGCGGCGCTGGTGTACGGCGGGGTGCTGCTGGCCCTCGCGTTCCTCGTCAACGGCCTTCTCTCATCGGTCCAGCAGAGGAGCGGCGCATGGGCGCGGAACTGACGGTTCGCGACGTGCGGGTCGCCCGCGGAGGTCGCCAAGTGCTCGCGGTGGACCACCTCGATGTGAAGGCGTCGGAGCACTTGTTCGTGCTCGGGCCCAACGGTGCCGGCAAGACCACGCTGCTGCGCCTGCTGTCTGCGGTCGACCGGCCCGACCGGGGCGACGTCGAGGTCGACGGAGTTCCGACCCGGCGGCTCGGACTCGAGGAGCGTCGGCGGATCGGGTACGTCACGCAGCGACCCGCCCTGCTGGGCACGACCGTCCTGCGAAACCTGGAGCTTCCGCTGCGCTGGCGCGGGCTGCCACGTGAGCGGCGCCGAGCGCTCGCCCTCGCGGCACTGGAGCGCCTGCAGGTCGCCCACCTCGCTCAGCGGCCCGCGTTGAGGCTCTCGGGAGGAGAGCAGCAGCGCGTGAACATCGCCCGCTCCCTGGCCTGCGACCCCGATCTGCTCCTGCTCGACGAGCCGGCGGCCGGGCTCGATCCCGAAGCGCGGGCGATCTTCTTCACCGACTTGGAACGAGCGCTGGCCGACCGGGCAGTCACGACCGTCCAGGTCACCCACCGACCCGAGGAGGCCCTTCGGCACGCCGACCGACTCGTCGTCCTGGTCGATGGCGCCGTACGCCAGGTCGACACCCCGGAGATGATCAGCCGGATGCCCGCGGACGCCGCCGTCGCGACCGTCATGGGCTACGACAACCTGCTCACCGCGCGCGTCACGCCTGACGGCGCCGTCCTGGTGGGGGAGTGGCCCACCGGGCTGCACACGGACGACCTGGGCCCCGGGCCCGCGGTCGTGGCCGCGTTCGCGAACGCCGTCCGGATCGTGCCGAGCGGCCGAGGCGGGCTGCCCGCGGTGGTGCGCGGCGTCAGTCCCGGCCGAGGCCATCGGGTCGTCCTCCTCGACGCCCGGCTCCCGGGTGAGCGGGTGCCGTTGGTCTCCCATCTTGGCGTCGATGCGCCGGCGCCGGCGCCCGGCGAGGCCGTTTGCATCTGGTTCGACGACGCCCTCAGCGCGGTCCTCCGCTGACGCAGGAGCAGGTCCCTGGACGACGCCTTGACCGCACAGCGCGAGCAGGATTGAGTACAAAATACACAATGGCAATCCCAACGCGGCGAAAGGTGCCCGGTGAACAGTTCTGAGGACCGGGAGGCTTCGCGAGCCACGGACACGTTCGAGGTGCCGCCCCGCCTGCGCGCTGATGTGCGGCTCCTCGGCGAGACCCTCGGCACGGTGATCCGGGAACAGGCAGGGGAGTCGGTGTACGCCGACGTCGAGCGACTGCGCGAGCTCACCATCGCCGCGTGCTCCGGCGACACCGCCTCGTCCGGGGGCTCTGCCGAGCGAGCTGAGAAGCTGATCGCGGGCTGGCCGTGGGAGCACGCCGTGGTCGTGGCCCGGGCGTTCGCGTGCTACTTCCACCTCACGAACCTCGCCGAGGAGCACGATCGGGCGCGCTCGCTGTCGGCCTTCGACGCAGCGCGCCGGCCCTCGGCCATCGGTGCGGCCTACCAGGAGGCCAGGGAGAGCGACGCCGAGGAGGCCGCACGTCTGCTCGCGGCGTTCGAGATCCACCCGGTGCTCACCGCCCACCCCACCGAGGCGCGGCGCCGCGCCGTGGTGGCGGCGTCCCAGCGGATCGCGGAGCTGCTCGTGGAGCGCGATCGCATTGAGTCAGGCGTCGAGGAGTCATTCCATCGCCGCCTCACCGAGGCGGTCGACCGCCTCTGGCGCACCGCGATCCGGCGCACCAGCCGGCCCACGCCCCTCGACGAGGTGCGCACCTTCATGACCGTGTTCGACGAGACCCTGTTCGGGGTGGCGCCCGAGGTGTACCGCCGGGTCGAGGCGGCCGTGGCCGGTGACCGATCCGGCCTCGAGCCCACCGGAGTGCCCGCGTTCCTCCGGCTCGGCTCCTGGGTCGGTGGCGACCGGGACGGCAACCCGTCGGTCACCGCAGACGTCACCCGGGAGGCCATGGCCATCCAGTCCGAGCACGTGCTCCGCGCCCTGGAGCGGGCGTGCAGCAGGGTGGGTCGGGCCCTGACGCTCGACGAGCGCTTCACCCCGCCCAGCAGGGCGGTCACGGTCGCGCTGGCGCGGGCCACCACCGAGCACCCGCAGCTCATGAAGCAGATCGCGACCCGGTCGCCGGGGGAGCCGCACCGGCAGCTGATGCTGCTCGCCGCCGAGCGGATCGCGGCAACCCGCACCCGGGATGCAGACCGTGCCTATGCGAGCCCTGCGGAGCTCCGAGACGAGCTGGTGCGCGTCCAGGAGTCGCTCATCGAGGCCGGTGCGCACCGTCAGGCGCACGGGGACCTGCAGCATCTGCTGTGGCAGCTGGACACGTTCGGCTTCCACCTCGCCGAGCTGGAGATCCGTCAGCACTCCGAGGTGCACGCCGAGGCGCTCGCGCAGATCGAGGCCGGCGGGGAGCTCTCGGCCCGCACGGTCGAGGTGCTCGACACGCTGTCGTCGATGGCGCAGCTGCAACGCCGCTACGGCGAACGCGCCTGCCGTCGCTACGTCGTCTCGTTCACGCGCTCCGCCGCCGATGTCGCAGCGGTGTACGAGCTGGCGCGGGTGGCGCTGGACGGCGCCGGTGTCGCGCTCGACGTCGTGCCGTTGTTCGAGACCGAGCAGGATCTCGAGGCCAGTGCGGCCGTCGTCGCCGAGATCTTCGACCTGCCCGAGGTGCAGCAGCGGCTGGCGGCAACGGGCGGACCCTTCGAGGTGATGCTCGGCTACTCCGACTCGGCGAAGGACGTCGGTCCGGTCGCCGCGACCCTGGCTCTGCACCGGGCCCAGGCCCGGCTGGTGGCCTGGGCCGAGTCGGTCGGGGTCCGGCTGACGCTGTTCCACGGCCGCGGCGGCGCACTCGGCCGCGGCGGCGGGCCGGCGCATCGGGCCGTCCTCGGCCAGGCGGCCGGCTCAGTGGCCGGGAAGCTGAAGCTGACCGAGCAGGGCGAGGTGGTCTTCGCCCGCTACGGCAACCGCGCGATCGCGACTCGCCACCTCGAGCAGGTGGGTGCGGCCATCATCACGGCATCGACGCGCTCGTTCGTCTCGAGCGCGGGAGCGACCGCCGAGCAGTACGACGACCTGGCGCGCCGACTCGGCTCGGCCGCGAAGGCGGCGTACCGAGAGCTTGTGGAGATCGACGGATTTCCCGAGTGGTTCGCGCAGGTGACGCCGCTCGCCGAGATCGAACGGCTGCGCCTGGGATCGCGACCGGCGCGACGACAGGCGGGCGCGGTGTCGCGGCTCTCGGACCTGCGCGCCATCCCGTGGGTGTTCGCCTGGTCGCAGGCCCGCGTGAACCTGCCGGGCTGGTTCGGTCTCGGCACGGCGCTGCGGGCCGAACCCACTCCGGCTCTGCTCCGCGAGGCCCGTGATCACTGGCCGCTGTTCCGCGTCCTCCTCGACAACGCGGAGATGTCCCTGGCCAAGGCCGACCCGCGCCTGATGCGTCGTTTCCTCGAGCTCGGCGGACGCGACGACCTGACCGAGCGGGTGGTCGCCGAGTACGAGCGGACCACCGCCGCGGTGCTCGAGGTCACGGAGCAGGATCGGCTGCTCGAGCGCCGGCCGGTGCTACGACAGGGGGTGGACCTGCGTGGCCCGTACGTCGACGCACTCTCCTACCTCGGGCTGCGAGCGCTGAGAGAGCTCCGCTCCTCGGACCTGGGAGCCCCACGGGTGGATGAGCGGCTGCCCGAGCGACTGCTCCAGCTGAGCGTGAGCGGCGTGGCCGCAGGCCTGCAGAACACGGGCTGACAAACACAACCGGCCCCGGCGAGCGTCATGCTCGCCGGGGCCGGTGTGACGACAGGTGGTCACTTCTTGCCGCTGATGCCCTTCGGGTTGAGGTGCGCGATGTTGCCGCTCTCGGTGCCGTCGGTGGGGTCGATCACGGCGTCGATGAGTGCCGGCTTCCCCGAGGCCAGTGCCTCGCGGAGCATGGACTCGACCTCCTCGGGAGTGGTGGCCTGGTACCCCTTGCCGCCGAAGGCCTCGATCATGAGGTCGTGCCGCGCCTTGAGCATCGTCGGGGCGGGGTCCGAGGACGCGGACACATCGTCGCCGCGGTAGACGCCGCTGTTGTTGAGGACGACGGTGACGATCGGGAGGTTGTAGCGACAGATGGTCTCGAGCTCGATCCCGCTGAAGCCGAAGGCGCTGTCTCCCTCGATGGCGATGACCGGCTTGCCGGTCTCCACGGCGGCGGCGATCGCGTAGCCCATCCCGATGCCCATGACGCCCCAGGTCCCGCTGTCGAGGCGGTGGCGGGGCACCGCCATGCCGATGGTGTTGCGGGCCTTGTCGAGCGCGTTGGCACCCTCGTTGACGATGTAGGCCTCGGGGTTGTCGGCGAGGACGTCGCGGATCGACTGCAGCGCGCCGAGGAACTTCATCGGGTGCGCCGTCTTCGCGGCCTCGAGGGTCTTCGCCATCTTGGCCACGTTCTGCTGGGACTTCTCACCCAGCTCGTTGCGCCACGCCTCGGCGACCGTGATCTGACCCGGCTTGCTGCGCTCGACCAGGGCGTCCATCACCGAGCCCACATCGCCTACGAGGGGGGCTGCGATCGGCTGGTTGCTGTCCATCTCGGAGGCCTCGATGTCGACCTGGATGAACTTGGCGTCGGGGCTCCACTGCGGCGCCTCGCCGTGTCCGAGGAGCCAGTTCAGGCGAGCGCCGACCAGCATCACGACGTCGGCTCGCTTCAGCGCCAGGGACCGGGCGGTGGCGGCCGACTGCGGGTGGTCGTCGGGCAGCAGGCCCTTGGCCATGGACATCGGGACGTACGGAACGCCCGTCGTCTCGATGAAGTCGCGGATCGTCTCGTCGGCCTGAGCGTAGGCGGCGCCCTTGCCGAGGACGACGAGCGGCCGCTCGGCGGAGGCGAGAAGGTCGATCGCTCGATCGACCGCCGCCGGTTCGGGCAACTGCCGCGTCACCGGGTCGACGAGCTGCCACACGGTGTCGGCGGCCTTCTGCGTGTCGAGCACCTCGCCCAGCACCTGTGCCGGGATGTCGAGGTAGACCCCTCCCGGACGACCGGAGCTCGCCGTGCGGAGGGCCCGAGCCAGTCCACGGCCGATGTCCTCGGCGCGCGAGACCCGGTAGGCCGCCTTGCAGAACTGCCTGGCCGCTGCGAGCTGGTCCATCTCCTCGTAGTCGCCGCGTTGCAGGTCGACCAGGTGCCGCTCGCTGGAGCCCGAGATCTGGACCATGGGGAAACAGTTCGTGGTGGCGTTGGCGAGGGCGACGAGGCCGTTGAGGAAGCCCGGGGCCGACACCGTCAGGCAGATGCCCGGCCGCTGGGTCAGGAACCCCGCCGCGGCAGCCGCGTGTCCGGCGTCGCTCTCGTGCCGGAAGCCGATGTAACGGATCCCCGACTTCTGGGCGAGGCGCGCGAGGTCGGTGATCGGGATTCCGACGACGCCGTAGATGTTCTCGACGTTGTTGGCCTTCAGCGCGTCGACGACGACGTGGATACCGTCGGTCAGGTCGGCTGAAAGATCGGCGTCCTCAGCCTCCGTGGGGTGGATGGAAGCGTCGGTCATGGTTGCGCCTTTCCTCTCTGGAGGTGAATTCGGCATCTGGTAATCGGACAACTGCTAAACACCGTAAACTGCATGGAGTATCGCTTCTCCCGCAGGTCAGTTCTACCCGTCGCTCGCTTGATCGCGGCGGCTAGGGCGGCTAGGCCGGCTGCGGGTCGGGCTCGGGGGCGGGTGTCGGGAGCTGGGCCTCGGGCCCATACCTGCGCGACAGGAGGTCGGTGGCGGCGTAGACGGTCCGCAGCGTGGGAGCCTCCGCGCCGGTCAGGTCGGCCAGCTCCACCAACGCCGTGACGATCGCGTCGAGCTCCAGCTCCTTGTTGGCCTCGAGATCCTGCAGCATCGAGGTCTTGTGGTGGCCGACGCTCTCGGCCCCGCGCAGTCGCGTCTCGATGGAGATGTCCGGCGTGCTGCCGAGCCGGGCTGCGATGTCCAGCGTCTCCTCCATCAGCTGCACGACCAGCTGCCGCGTCTGGGGGTGCTGGCAGATCTCGACCATGGTCGCCCGGGTGAGCGCGCTCAGCGGATTGAACGCGACGTTGCCCATCAGCTTGATCCAGATGTCGTTGCGGATGTCGGGCTCCACCGGGCTCTTCAGGCCACCGGCGACCATCGCCTCGCTCAGGTCGGTGCACCGCTTGGTGATCTCGCCGGAGGGCTCACCGATCGAGAAGCGGGTGCCCTCGAGGTGCTGGACCACCCCCGGCGCCGCGAGCACGGTCGCGGGGTAGACGACGCAGCCGATGGCGCGCTCGGGGGGCAGGACGGCGCTCGTGGCACCGCCCGGGTCCACTGCCTCGATCCGACGCCCGCGATAGGGTCCGTCCAGCTCGTGGAAGTACCACCACGGGATCCCGTTCTGGGCGGCGATGACGGCCGTGTCCGGACCGAGGAGCGGCTCGACGAGGGGACCGCTGGTCGGGTAGCTGTGGGCCTTCAGCCCGAGGAACACGTAGTCGACGGGCCCGATCTCCGCCGGGTCGTCGGTCGCGTGCGGATGCGCCTCGAAGTCGCCACGTGGGCTGAGGACCCGCACGCCGTTCTTGCGGATGGCCTCTAGGTTGGAGTTCCTGGCGATCAGGTGCACGTCCGCACCACCCCGGTGCATCGCAGCCCCCCAATAGGCGCCGATCGCTCCGGCGCCGACAATGGCGATCCTCATGGGTCACTCCCGTCCGTAGGCGTGCAGTTTCCGGATGTCCCGCGATGTCTCAGCGGGCGGCGGCCGGCATTGACCTGTGTTAGGCCCGCCGTATACCGTCATTTGCAGCACTGTATACAGTAGTCAGCCTCCAAGGCAACGAACTGTCCGTCATTTTCATCAACGCGAGAGAGGGACGCATGAGTCACTCCCTGCGATACGAGGTCAACTGCTCCATCATCTTCACCGAGCTGCCGTTGCTCCAGAGACCGGCCGCCGCCGCCGCCGCCGGATTCGACGGCGTCGAGTTCTGGTGGCCCTTCCCCGAGGCGGTCCCCTCGGACGCCGACGTCGACGCGTTCGTGTCGGCCGTCCAGGACGCCGGTGTCCAGCTGCTCGGCCTCAACTTCTTCGCCGGCGACATGCCGGCGGGCGACCGCGGGCTGGTCTCCTGGCCGCAGAGGTCTGCCGAGTTCCGCGACAACATCGACGTCACGGTCGGCATCGGCGAGCGGCTCGGCTGCCGCGCCTTCAACGCGCTCTACGGCAACCGCGTCGACGGGGTCGCGCCGGAGGCCCAGGACGAGCTGGGCACGGAGAACCTCGTGCTCGCCGCACAGGCGGCGAAGCGCATCGGAGGCACCATTCTCGTCGAGCCGGTCAGCGGCGCCGATCTCTATCCGCTGCTGACCGCCGCCGACGCGCTCGCCGTCATCGACCGCACGGGTGAGTCGAACGTGGGTCTGCTGGCAGACCTGTACCACCTGGCCGTCAACGGCGACGACGTCGACGCCGTCATCGCGCAGCACGCCGGGCGGGTCGCGCATGTCCAGATCGCCGACGCGCCCGGGCGCAACGAGCCCGGCACCGGCGACCTCCCGCTCGACCGGCAGCTCGCCGCTCTCGAGGAGGCCGGCTACGGCGGCTGGGTGGGCCTCGAGTACAAGCCCGCCACCACCAGCGCGGACAGCTTCGACTGGCTTCCGCGCGAGCGGCGTACCGCAGTCACCGGCACCCACTAACCCACCCCGCAAGGAAGGCCCTCCCCATGAGCCCCTCCATCCAGAAGATCGCCATGATCGGCCTCGGCATCATGGGCAGCCCGATGGCGGTCCACCTCGCCAACGCCGGTTACGACGTGACCGGCTTCGACCTCTCGCCCCAAGGCATCGAGCCGCTGGTCGACGCCGGCGGCCGGGCCGCCGGCTCCTCCGCCGAGGCGGTCGCGGACGCCGACGTCGTCTGCATCATGGTGCCGGACTCTCCCGACGTGAAGGCCGTGCTCACCGATGAGGGCGGCGTGCTCGCCTCCGCCAAGGCGGGAGCACTGATCATCGACTTCTCGAGCATCCGTCCCGATGTCACCGCGGAGCTGGCGCAGCAGGCGGCCGGGCTCGGATTCCGCTACCTCGACGCCCCGGTCTCCGGCGGCGAGGCGGGCGCGAAGAACGCCGCCCTGTCGATCATGGTCGGCGGCTCGGGCGAGGACTTCGAGGCCGCCAAGCCGCTCCTCGACGTGGTCGGCAAGACGGTGGTCCACGTCGGGCCGAGTGGGTCGGGCCAGACCGTGAAGGCGGCCAACCAGCTCATCGTCGCGGCCAACATCCAGGCGCTCTCCGAGGCAGTGATCTTCCTGGAGGCGTACGGCGTCGACACGAAGGCGGCACTCGAGGTGCTCGGCGGCGGGCTGGCCGGCTCGAAGGTCCTGGACCAGAAGAAGGCGAACATGCTGTCGCGCTCCTTCGAGCCCGGTTTCCGGATCGACCTGCACCACAAGGACATGGGCATCGTGACCTCCGCCGCCCGGGAGGCCGGCGTTGCGGTGCCGCTGGGCGCACTGGTCGCCCAGCTCGTGGGTTCCGCCCGCGCGGCCGGCGACGGTAATCTGGACCACTCCGCGCTGCTACGTGGTGTCGAGCGTCTCAGCGGGCTGGCCACGAGCACGTCAACCACTAAGGAGAACTGACATGGCACGCATGCGCGCGGTCGACGCCGCTGTTTTGATTCTGGAGAAGGAAGGCGCCACCCAGCTCTTCGGGCTGCCCGGCGCCGCCATCAACCCCTTCTACAGCGCAGTGCGGGCCCACGGTGGCCTCAAGCACGTCCTCGCTCGCCACGTCGAGGGCGCCTCGCACATGGCCGAGGGCTACACCCGTGCGGCCCCCGGCAACATCGGGGTGTGCGTGGGCACGTCGGGCCCGGCCGGGACCGACATGATCACCGGCCTGTACTCCGCCGCCGCCGACTCGATCCCGATCCTCTGCATCACCGGGCAGGCGCCGGTGGCGAAGCTGCACAAGGAGGACTTCCAGGCGATCAACATCGCTGACATCGCCCGTCCGCTCGTGAAGCTGGCGACCACGGTGATGGAGGCGGCCCAGGTGCCGGGCACGTTCCAGACCGCCTTCCGCCTGATGCGTGAGGGCCGGCCCGGCCCGGTGCTCATCGATCTGCCGCTCGACGTGCAGCTCGCGGAGATCGAGTTCGACATCGACACCTACGAGCCCCTGCCGGTGAGCAAGCCGGCCGCCACCAGGGCACAGGCCGAGCGCGCGCTGTCGATGCTCGTCTCCGCCGAGCACCCGCTGATCGTGGCGGGCGGCGGGGTCGTCAACGCCGACGGTGCCGACCTGCTCGTCGAGCTCGCCGAGATCACCGGGGTGCCGGTGGTGCCGACGTTGATGGGTTGGGGCACGATCCCCGACGACCACCCGCTGATGGCGGGAATGGTCGGCCTGCAGACGTCGCACCGCTACGGCAACGAGACGATGCTGGCGTCCGACTTCGTGCTCGGCATCGGCAACCGGTGGGCGAACCGCCACACGGGCGGCATCGACACCTACACCAAGGGCCGGAAGTTCGTGCACGTGGACATCGAGCCCACGCAGATCGGCCGCGTCTTCTCGCCGGACTACTCGATCGTCTCCGACGCGCGGGCCGCGCTCGAGGCGTTCGTCGAGGTCGCGAAGGACTGGGCAGCCGAGGGCAGGCTCCCCGACCGCACCGACTGGGCGGAGGAGTGCCGCCAGCGCAAGCACACGCTGCTGCGGAAGACGAACTTCGACAACATCCCGATCAAGCCGCAGCGCGTCTACCAGGAGATGAACCGGGCGTTCGGTCCCGAGACCCGGTACGTCAGCACGATCGGACTGTCGCAGATCCAGGCCGCGCAGATGCTGCACGTCTACAAGCCGCGGCACTGGATCAACGCAGGCCAGGCCGGCCCGTTGGGCTGGACGCTGCCAGCGGCGCTGGGCGTGGCCACCGCCGACCCCGAGGGCCAGGTCGTCGCCCTGTCGGGCGACTACGACTTCCAGTTCCTGATCGAGGAGCTCGCGGTCGGGGCGCAGTTCAACATCCCCTACATCCACGTGGTCGTGAACAACTCCTACCTGGGGTTGATCAGGCAGGCTCAGCGCGGGTTCGAGATGGACTACTGCGTCGAGCTCGCCTTCGACAACGTCAACAGCCCCGAGATGGCCGGGTACGGCGTCGACCACCTCAAGGTCGCCGAGGGCCTCGGCTGCAAGGCGGTCAGGGTGACTGACCCAGCCGACCTGGGCTCGGCCTTCGACAAGGCCAAGGCGCTCATGGCGGAGTACCGGGTCCCGGTCGTGGTCGAGGTCATCCTGGAGCGCGTCACCAACATCTCGATGGGCACCGAGATCGACGGGGTCAAGGAGTTCGAGGAGGTCGCCGAGAGCGTCGCCGACGCGCCGTCATCGATCGCATCGCGCGACTGAGGCGGCTGTGCCGAGGGTCTTGATCGCCTCCGACAAGTTCAAGGGATCACTCACCGCGGCCGAGGTCGCAGACGCGGTCGCGAGTGGGTTGCGGCGGGAACGGTCCGACGTCACCGCGATCTCGCAGCCGGTGGCCGACGGCGGCGACGGCACGGTCGCCGCCGCCGTGGCGGCGGGCTACCAGCTGGTCCCGGTCGTAGCATCGGGGCCGACCGGCCGGCCGGTGCTCAGCGGATACGCACGTGCCGGTGACACCGCCGTCGTGGAGCTCGCCGACGTCGCCGGACTGGTCCGGCTGCCCGATGGCAGGCCCGCGCCGTTGACCTCCACCTCTCGGGGCGCCGGCGAGCTGATCGCGGCCGCGGTGGACGCCGGGTGCACGCGCATCGTCCTGGGAATCGGTGGGAGCGCCAGCACCGACGGCGGGTCGGGCCTGGTCCGGGCGCTCGGTGCGGTAGTGCTCGACGCCCACGGCACCAAGGTCGGCGAGGGCGGCGCTGGGCTCGAGGCGGCCGTCACCGTGGACGTGAGCGCCCTACGGCAACGGATGAGCGGGGTCGAGGTCGTCGTCGCCTGCGACGTCGACAATCCGCTGACCGGCCCCAAGGGCGCCGCAGAGGTCTACGGGCCGCAGAAGGGGGCCGACGCCTTCCAGGTCACGCAGCTCGAGTCCGCGCTTGCTCACTGGGCTGACGTCGTCGCGGAGGCCACCGGCACCGACCACCGGCAGGTCGCAGGCGCGGGCGCAGCCGGCGGCGTCGGCTTCGCCGCGCTCGCGCTCCTCGACGCGAGGCTGCAACCCGGCATCGAGCTGGTGCTCGACATGATCAGGTTCCAGGACCGCCTCGCCCAGGCCGACCTCGTCGTCACCGGCGAGGGAATGATCGATGAGCAGACCCTGCACGGCAAGGCGGTCGCCGGCGTCGCCGCAGCCGCGCGAGCCGCAGGGATCCCCGTGGTCGCGGTGTGCGGTCGGAACGTGCTCGACGCCGCAACACTGGCCGCGGTCGGCATCGAGGCGGCCTACGCGCTCACCGACGTCGAGCCCGATGTGGATCGCTGCCTCGCCGAGGGCGACCGGCTGCTGTCCGTCCTCGGCCAGCGCATCGCTGCCGTCCACCTGGGCGGCTGAGGCGAGGATCGGCGGAAGTCTGGACAGGACGCCCCATCAGGCGTACAACGTTTTTATACGGTGTCCCTAGACTTGGGGTGGGCAGGATGGGTGCTCAAGCAGGAGCCAGCGCACCGCGCGAGGTGCGTGACGTCTACGGCCGCCACTACCGCATCGGTGAGAGTGCCGAGCGGCTCACCGGTCACTCCCGACGCCACCAGCTCTGGCGCGCCTGGCTCTGCCTCGCCGCGATCAGTCCCCTGCAGTACGCCTTCGGCCTCGCCGTACTCGGCCTGCCGACAGCCGGTACGTGGGGTGGCGTCGAGACGATGTGGCTGCTCGCGCTCTTCGTGGTCGTGCAGGCGGGAACCGCCGTACCCGCGGCCTGGCTGAACCGGAGGCGGCTCGTCTCCCCGGCGGTGGTCGTCGTGACCGGCGGCGTGCTCGGCGCCGCGGGACTGGCCAGCCTCGCGCACGCCGAGAATCTCGCCCTGGCTGCGTTCGGGTACGCCGGACTGGGCGGTGTCGGCGCCGGCCTCGTGTACTCCACGGGAGCGGCGACCGCCGCCAGCTGGTACCCGGAGAAGCGCGCCTCCGTGATCGGCCTCGTCACCGGCGGATTCGCCGTCGGGGCGGTGCCTGGCATCGCGGCGCTCGCCGCCGTGACGTCGGCCGGGGCGCACGTCGTCGTGTACGACGTCCTCGCAGCCGTGGCCCTCGTCGTGGTTACCGTGGCCGGCGTCGGGCTGGTCGAGCCACCGCGCTTCTGGTGGCCACGCGAGATCGACGCCCAGTCGTGGGCCATCGATCCCAAGCTCAACCCGAGCCTGCCGAACAACGTCTCAGCCGTGCGTGACTACGCGCTGAGCGACGCCTTGCGCACCGGTGCCCTTCCGCTGATGTGGCTGATCTTCGCCCTGGCCACGGCGGTCTCGCTCTTCGGGATCGGCTTCGTGGCCGGCGCAGCCGTCGACGCCGACCTCGGCATGGCCGCCGCGGGAGCCGCGCTGGCCGCCCTTGCAGCCGTCAGTGGCGTCGGGCGGCCCGTCGCGGGTCGCCTCTCCGACTCGTTCGGCCGGTCGCGGTTGCTGGCTCACGTGCTGCTCCTCGCAGGTGCGGCCCAGTTCGGGCTCGCTCTGTCCGGGCACCTCGGCAGCGCACCCGGGTTCGTGCTGTCCGCGGTCCTCGCCGGACTGGGCGGCGGTGCGTTCTACGCGATCTTCGGGACCCTGGTGCTCGAGTTCTTCGGCCAGGGCAGCGTGCTGCAGAACCAGTCCGTCCTGTACAGCGCGAAGGCCGTGGGCGGGATCGCCGGCGTGGGGGGTGGGGCCCTGCTGGTGTCGGCGCTCGACTACTCACTGACGTTCGTCGTCGCGGGCGTGCTGGCCCTCGTCGCGGCCGGGCTGGTGCGCTTCCTCAAGCAGCCCGGCCGTCCCGCTCTCCCGGATCGGCCGCAGCGCGGAGCTGGGATGGGGTGACACCGCTGAGCCGGGGACCTGTGGCCGCCGGTTGGCGCCCTCATACCCACGCCCGCCACCGCCCACACCGGGTTGGAGACTCCCCGCGCGTCTCGGCGAGCCGCTCTGTCGAGGTGTGGTCTCCTGTTGGCAGCGGCCGAGCCCGCGGGTGGAGGAGTCGGCCGATGCCCCGCATAGGTGCCCCAAACTTCCAAACCTTCGGTGTCGCTACTAGACATCGGCTTTCCAGTCAGGTAGGAATGTGACCAGCGCCACATACGGTATACAGTCCACAATCTGATCGGCTCACCGCAGCCCCCTCACAAGGAGAAGTCACATGGGCAAGGCACTAGAAGGCGTCCGCGTGCTCGACATGACGCACGTGCAGTCGGGCCCTTCGGCTACACAGATCCTGGCTTGGCTCGGTGCCGACGTGGTCAAGCTCGAGGGGATCACCGGTGACATCACGCGTCAGCAGCTGCGCGACCTGCCGGATGCCGACAGCCTCTACTTCACGATGCTCAACTGCAACAAGCGCAGCATCACGCTCAACATGAAGAGCGAGCGAGGCAAGGAGATCTTCACCGAGCTGATCAAGAACACCGACATCCTCGTGGAGAACTTCGCGCCCGGCGCCATCGACCGGATGGGCTTCACCTGGAAGCGGCTCGAGGAGATCAACCCCGCACTCATCTACGCCTCGATCAAGGGGTTCGGACCAGGCAGGTTCGCCGACTGCAAGGCCTACGAGGTCGTGGCGCAGGCGATGGGCGGGTCGATGAGCACGACCGGGTTCGAGGACGGGCCGCCGACCGCCACGGGAGCGCAGATCGGCGACTCGGGCACCGGCATGCACCTTGTCGCCGGCGTCCTCGCGGCTCTGTACCAGCGGGTGCAGACGGGGCGGGGCCAGAGGGTCAGCGTGGCCATGCAGGATGCGGTGCTCAACCTGACTCGGGTGAAGTTGCGCGACCAGCAGCGGCTCGCCCACGGCCCGCTCAAGGAGTACCCCAACGCCGAGTTCGGCGACGAGGTCCCGCGGTCCGGCAACGCGTCGGGTGGCGGGCAGCCGGGCTGGGCCGTCAAGTGCAGCCCTGGCGGGCCCAACGACTACATCTACGTGATCGTCCAGCCGCCGGGCTGGCCGAAGATCGCCGAGCTGCTCGGGCGACCCGAGCTCGCGAACGACCCGGATTGGGCCACCCCCGAGGCGCGGCTCAACAAGCTGGACAAGATGTTCCAGATGATCGAGGAGTGGACCACCCAGCACGACAAGTGGGCAGTCATGGACATCCTCAACGCGGTCAACGTGCCGTGCGGACCCATCCTCAGCACCAAGGAGCTGCTCGAGGACGAGACCCTGATCGAGAACGGAAGCGTGGTCGAGGTCGACCACCCGCAGCGAGGTCTGTTCAGGACGGTCGGCTGTCCGATCAAGCTCTCCGACTCGGTCGTCGAGGTGCTCCCGTCTCCGGCCCTCGGTGAGCACAACGCCGAGCTCCTCAAGGACATCGGCCTCGACCCGTCCGAGATCGACGAGCTCAAGGAGGCGGGGGTCATGTGACCGACCCGCTGCTCACGCACCGACACCTATGTACATCTGATCCAGAAACAGGAGAACGCATGGCACACGACCGGGAAGTCGTCCAGGAGATTCTCGACAAGGCACTGGCCGATGGGCGGACCAGTCTCAGCGCTCCCGAGGCGAAGCTCGTGGCCGACGCCTACGGCATCCCGACGCCGGGCGAGGCGCTCGCGACCTCGGGTGACGAGGCCGCGACGTTCAGCAGCGAGATCGGATTCCCGGTCGTGCTGAAGATCGTCTCGCCCGACATCCTCCACAAGACCGACGCCGGCGGCGTGGTCGTCGGTGTCGACAGCGAGGACGCCGCACGTGAGGCGTACGACCGGATCCTGGCCAACGCGAAGGCCTACCAGGCCGACGCCGACATCACCGGTGTCCAGGTCCAGAAGATGCTCGTCACGGGCGGCGACGTCCAGGAGGTCATCGTCGGAGCCGTCACCGACCCGGCGTTCGGCAAGGTTGTTGCGTTCGGACTGGGCGGCGTGCTCGTCGAGGTGCTCAAGGACATCACGTTCCGGCTCGCCCCCACCACGCACGACGAGGCCATGTCGATGGTCAACGGCATCGGCGCCGCCGAGATCCTCAACGGTGTGCGCGGTGCCCAGGCAGTCGACAAGGAGGCGCTGACCGGCATCATCACGGGCCTCTCCGACCTCGTCAACGACTTCCCGCAGTTCTCGGAGGTCGACCTCAACCCGGTGCTCGCCGGGCCCGACGGCGCCACGGCCGTCGACGTACGGATCATCGTCGACCGAGAGGGCGGCCAGGAGCCGGTGCGGTTCACGCAGGACGAGATCCTCGCGTCGATGAACCGGATCATGAAGCCGAAGGCGATCGCCGTGATCGGCGCCTCCAACGAGGATGGCAAGATCGGCAACTCGGTGATGAAGAACCTCATCAACGGCGGTTATCGGGGCTCCATCTTCCCGATCAACCCGAAGTCGGACACCGTGCTCGACCTGCCCGCCTACAAGAGCATCACCGACGTCCCCGACGATGTCGACGTGGCCGTGTTCGCGGTGCCGGCGAAGTTCGTCGCCGGCGCGCTCGAGCAGTGCGGTGAGAAGGGCGTCGCCGGCGCGATCCTCATCCCCTCCGGCTTCGCCGAGACCGGTGACCAGGAGCTGCAGGACGAGGTCGTCGCAGTAGCCCGCAAGCACGGCGTGCGGATCCTGGGGCCGAACATCTACGGCTACTACTACACGCCGGAGAACCTCTGTGCGACGTTCTGCACGCCGTACGACGTGAAGGGGAGCGTGGCGCTGTCCTCCCAGAGCGGCGGCATCGGCATGGCCATCCTCGGATTCAGCCGGTCGTCGAAGATGGGCGTCTCCTCGATCGTCGGCGTGGGCAACAAGGCCGACATCGACGAGGACGACCTGCTCACCTTCTTCGAGTCCGACGACAACACCCAGCTGATCGCGATGCACCTCGAGGACCTCAAGGACGGGCGCTCGTTCGCTGAGGTCGCCTCCCGGGTCTCCCAGAAGAAGCCGGTCATCGTGCTCAAGGCCGGACGCACCGACATGGGCGCCCGGGCGGCGAGCTCGCACACGGGCGCGCTGGCCGGCAACGACAAGGTGTACGACGACATCCTCAAGCAGTCCGGCGTGATCCGGGCACCGGGCTTGGGCCACCTGCTCGAGTTCGCCCGGGGCGTGCCGAAGCTTCCCACGCCGAAGGGCGAGAACGTCCTGATCATCACCGGCGCCGGCGGCTCGGGTGTGCTGCTCTCCGATGCGGTCGTCGACAACGGCATGACACTGATGGACATGCCAGAGGACCTCGCGGCGAAGTTCGACGAGTACATCCCGCCGTTCGGCGCCTCCGGCAACCCGGTCGACATCACCGGCGGGGAGCCGCCGTCGACGTACCGCAACACGATCGCGCTGGGCCTGGAGGACGATCGGATCCACTCGTTGATCCTCGGCTACTGGCACACGATCGTCACGCCGCCCATGGTGTTCGCGAAGCTCGTTGCCGAGGTGGTGGAGGAGTACCGCGCCAAGGGCATCGAGAAGCCCGTGGTCGCCTCCCTCTCCGGTGACGTCGAGGTCGAGGAGGCCAGCACGTACCTCTACGAGCGGGGCGTCGTGGCCTACCCCTACAACACCGAGCTGCCGGTCGACGTCCTCGGTGCGAAGTACCGGTGGGCCCGGAATGCGGGGACGCTCGGTAACTGAGACTCGGGCGGCCACGAAAGGTGGTCGATGAAGTGAGAAAGGCCAACGGAGTGCTGAGAGCGGGTGAGGCATCTGAACGGCCCTGGGTTGTATCCCATGCCATATCAAATCGTCGGAGTGTTCGTCGCTGACGTCGAGTTTAGGAGGCCTTGCCTTGGACGCTACAGGTTCACATCCAGCGGTTCCTGAGAAGGAACCAACCTCTGCCACTACGGAGAAGGTGTACCACGCCGGTGGGCTCGACCCGTTGCCCATCCGGAAGCTGCCAGAAGCACCACCATCAGTGCACATCCTCGGGCCCACGGTGTTCCTGCTCGCGCTCGGCGTGGGTATGGGCGAGTCGTTCATGTGGCCGCGGCTGGTCGTCGTGTTCGGCCCGGACATCCGGTGGTTCTTCCTCGTCGGTGTCTCGA
>NZ_CADCUP010000163.1 GCF_902805925.1 uncultured Nocardioides sp. | reverse complement strand
CAGATCACCACGCTGGCGCTGTCGTTCGACCACCGCCACATCGACGGCGAGAAGGGCTCGCGCTTCCTCGCCGACGTGGCCGGGATCCTCGAGGACCCCGCCACGGCGCTGCTGTTCTAGGAGCGGTTGCTCCACACGTGGCGGCGTCCCTCTGGGTCGTCGGCGTAGTAGACGCCGGCTGGTGCTGAGTCGGGGTGGCGGGCTGCTCCTCGGGTCTGTGACGGTCCGTCGGAGCCCGAGCCATCTCTGGGATCGGACCGCTCGGATCGTCCGGTCGTCGAAGTCGGCCACTTCGCGAATTGTGGTGATGACTTCCCAGCTGGACGGGTGTTCGACTCGAGTCGCGCAGGTGCCCCTCACTGACGGGAGACGCCACCGTCCGGAGTGCCGGCCGCGCGCATCCCCAAGCCCGTACGGAGGAGAGATCCGCGATGATCCGAAACGTCTTGGCGGCGTGTGTCGCCGCAGCGTGCGTCAGCGTCCTGGTTGTTCCGGCGGAGGGGTCTCCGGTTCCGATCGCCGGGATCGTGTCGGAGGATCCGGCCGACTTCACGCCTCGCATCACGGTCGGCAATGCTCCGTTCGCTGCGGTGCCCATCGGTGGGCAGATGTACGTGGGTGGCGCCTTCACCGAGGTGAAGAGCTCGAACCGGTCCCAGACCTATGCACGCAAGAACCTCTACGGCTTCAACATGACCGACGGGTCTGTCACCGGGCTGAGCATCACTGTGGACGGCGACATACTGGCGCTCGCGACCGACGGCAGGTCGCTCTACGCAGGGGGGAAGTTCACAGCGGTCAATGGAGTCGCCCGGCGCGGACTGGTCAAGATCAACCCGGCCACGGGAGCTGTCGACACCGCCTTCAACGCCCGGCTCACCGGCACAGTGCAGGACCTCGAGGTGGCCAACGGCCGACTCATCGTGGGGGGCAGGTTCTCCAAGCGCCTCACCGCGGTGAACCTCGCCACCGGCGCGGATCTGAACTACATCAATCTGTCCATCAGCGGCACCACCTCGAGCACGGCCGGGCCCACTGACGTGTGGCGATTCGGGATCTCGCCCGACAAGTCGAAGCTGGTCGCTGTCGGCAACTTCACTGCCGTCAACGGTCAGACGCGGTGGCGGGCCTTCATGGTCAATCTGGGTTCCACCTCGGCTTCTCTTGCGCCTTGGTACTACACGCACCTGAGCAAGTCGTGCGGTGCGTCCGCGAAACGCCCCGCGTACCTGCGGGACGTGGACTTCTCGCCGGACGGAGCGGGCTTCTTCATCGTCTCCACCGGCGGGGGACCGCTGACCGGAGACCGTGGGTTGACCCTGTGCGACGCCGCGGCGCGCTTCAACACCGCGACAACCAGCCCTAGCCGGCCTGCGTGGATCACCTACGCCAACGGCGACACGCTGCTGAGCACGGTGGCCACCGCCTCTGCCGTGTATGTCCAGGGGCACCAGAAGTCGCTCGGACCCGAGACACATGAAGGGATCGGGGCGATCAACCCGAGCACCGGCGCCGTGCTGGAGTGGGATCCCTGGAAGCAACGTGGATTCGGTGGGCAGGTTCTGGTGGTCACCGGCCCCGAGTCGCCTCGCCAGGGGCTGTGGGTGGGCTCGGACACGACGCAGATCGGTGGTGGCACCTCACCCGCCGGTGGCCCGGCGGGCACCCCCGAGGTGCACGAGCGCTGGGCCTTCTTCCCGACGAACTGATGGTGTGACAGGTGTCGTCGCAGGGGGGTGGCGGCGAGCCCGCGCCCCACGCGGGAAGAAGCAACCCGCGTGGGGCCCCGCGGACATCTGCCGTGACTTCGAGCGCGGTGCGGTCGGTGGAGGTCTCGATACGCTCGCTACTCGACCACCGAGCGAGGCATGCCGGTGGTCGAGTGCCTCGCGAGGGACGAGCGAGGTGTATCGAGACCTACGCCCGCGCGTGCCAGGCCGCCAGCACCCGCGCCTCCGCCTCCGGCGAGAGCCCGCTGCGCGCGGCGTCCGGCGTGGCGCGGAACCAGGCGAGGGTGTCGCGCGCCGTCTCCGCGACCGGCCGCACGACCAGCCCCGCCTGGAACGAGGGGGTGGGGTCGTGGGCCATCATGCCGTCGTACTCGGGGCGGGGGAGGAAGAGGGGGATCGCGTCGTCGCCCGCCCACGGCTCGACGCCCTGGTCGGCCAGGAACTCCTGGTCGACCCAGGTGAAGGTGCCCTCGAAGCCGACGCCCATCGCCACCTGGGCCAGCAGGTCGCGGATCTCCAGCAGCTCCCCGACGCCGTCGTAGGTGCCGGTACGCCGCTGCTCGGCGCTGTCGACGATCCACGCGGCCAGGTCGCGCACGTCGATGATCTGCACCGGGTCGTCGGGGGAGCCGGGGGCCAGCACCTCGCCGCCGCGCCCGAGCCGCCACGGCCAGTAGGCGAACCGGCCGCTGCCGTCGTCGGGCCCTGAGATGAGCCCGGGCCGCACGGACATGCTGGAGGTCGCGCCCTCCGCGACGACCTGCTCGCACGCCACCTTCATGGGGCCGTAGGCGTCCGGGTCGGTGGCGAGGTCGGCGTCGTCGGTGCGCGGCTCGTGGAGCCGCAGGGTCGCCGGCGTGCCGGGGGTGTCGTCGTCGGGATAGACGTTGATCGTCGAGACGAAGACCCAGTGCGCGTCCGGGGTCGCGGCCACCGCGCGGCGCACGTGGGAGGGCAGCCGCGCCACGTCGACGACGGCGTCCCAGGACGCGTCGCTGATCGCGGCGGGTGCCTCGTCGGCGCGGTCCCAGGCGACGTGCTCGACCCCGTCGGGCAGCGCGCCCGAGACGCCGCGGCACGCACAGGTCACGGCGTGCCCGCGCGCCACCGCCTCGGCCGCCACCGCACGGGAGAGGAACCGGGTGCCACCGAGCACGAGGAGTCGCATGGGCCCACACTCAGGGGGCGGTTCGCCGGGCGGCAAGGGAGTTCGCTCACGGCGCAAGCGGCTGCTCCGGGGTGACCTCCGGCATGGTCTCCCCGGTGATCCAGCTGTCGAAGAACGACGAGAGCTCCAGGCCCGTGGCGTCCTCCCAGTGGTCGTAGAGCTGCTCGCGGCCCACCGAGGTGCCGGCGTTCTCCTCGAGCCAGCTGCGGGCGACCGCCCAGAACTCATCCTCGCCGAGGCGCTTGCGCAGCTCGTCCCACATCAGGGCGGGGCAGTAGTAGATGTTGCCGGCCCCGAAGCTGCCGCGGTCGTAGTCGCCGGGCGGTCCGGCCTCGGCGAGCGAGGCGCGGCACGCCTGCTCGTACGACGCCAGCGCCTCGCTCGCCGGCAGCCCGGCCAGGTCGGCCTCGTAGCGGCCCTGCAGGTACATCGTCATGCCCTCGTTGAGCCACACGTCGCGCCAGTCGGACGGGCTGACCAGGTCGCCGTACCACTGGTGCGCGATCTCGTGCATGATCACCGGCTCCGACAGCACGTAGGCGTTGGTGCCGAGGGTGATCATCGTCTGGGTCTCCATGGCGCTCTCGGAGTCGGTGACGACGAGGCCGAGGGTGCTGAAGGGGTAGGGGCCGAGGCGCTCCTCGATCCAGTCGACGGTGCGCGGCGCCTTCCGCAGCCGCGACAGCACCCTGGGCATGCCGCGGGGCACCCAGTAGTCGACGGTCAGCCCGCTGCCGGTGGTGCCGCTGTCGTGCCGGTAGTCCCCGACGGCGATCGTCGTGAGGTACGACGACGCGGGGGAGTCCAGGTGCCAGCGCGTGGTCGTGCGCCCGTCGGTCGTCGAGGTGTCGAGGAGCTCGCCGTTGGCGACGCCGCGGAAGGGCGCGTCGGTGGTGATGCTGACGTCGTAGAGGGCCTTGTCGGCGGGCTGGTCGTTGACGGGGTACCACGAGTAGGCGCCGAACGGCTCCTGCATGGTCCACAGCTCGCCGGCGTCGGTGACGGTGATGCCGGTGACGGAGAAGTCGCTGCGGCGCGTGGGTGCCGGCACGGGGCCGGGGCGGCCGGCGTACTCCACGACGAGCTCGTGCCGCTCCTCGGCGGTGACGGCCGCCTCCACGAGCAGGTCCTTGCCGGGGTGGGTGAAGGGCACGTCCCGGCCGTCGAGGGTGACGGCGCTCGGGCGCATCCGGGGTCCGAGGTCGAGCCGGAGCCGGTCGGCGTCGGCGGTGGCCCGCAGCGTGATGGTGGCGGTCCCGGAGAGCCGGCGCCGCGTCGGCGCCCAGTCGAGCTTCAGGTCGTAGTGCAGCGCGTCGACGCCGGGGTCGCCCACGTCGGGGTAGAACGAGTCCTCGACCGGGGTGCTGAGCGCCGCGTCGAGGTCGGGCGCCGGCGACGCGGACGGTCCGGCGGGGCTGCTCCCGGTCGTGCCCGCGCCGGTGGTCCGCTCGCTTGCGTCGTCGTCGCCGCCGGAGCACCCGGCGGCCAGCACTGCGACGGCGACCAGCGCCGCGACCCGCCCCCTCACGACCCGTCCCCCGTGCGCGTCTGCGTCGCGTGCCCCTCGAACGTGGCCACCAGCCGGTCGCCCGCGTGCACGTCCACGTCGTACACGCCGCGGCGGCCCTCGCGCTCCCGCTCGACCGCGACCGCCGTCAGCACCTCGCCGAGCCGCACGGGGGCGTGGAAGCGGATCGACGCGCTGTGCGCGACCGTCACCGGGCCGTGGGAGTTGCAGGCGAAGGCGAACGCCGAGTCGGCGAGGGTGAAGGTCAGGCCGCCGTGGCCGATGGCGTGGCCGTTGACCATGTCCTCGCGCACGGGCATCGACACCTCGGCCCGCCCCGGCGACACCGAGACCAGCGTCATGCCGAGCGCCCGGGACGCCCGGTCGCCGTCCCACATCCGCCGGATGTGCTCCGGCAGGCTCACGCGTCGCCCCGCAGCAGCGGCTCCACCAGCTGCGGGCGGCCGTCCTCGATCGTCTCCATCGCCTCGAGCAGGTCGAGCCGGGTGCCGGCGATGACGCTGGTCGTGCGCGGGTCGGGACGCTCCAGGGGCAGCACGTCGGAGGGCACGGCCCGGTTCCTCAGCCGGCGGTACGTCGAGCGCGCACTGTTGAGGGCCACCACGTGCAGCCACGTGGTGAACCGGCCCCGCCGGTGCCCCTGGCGAAGCTTGGTCGCCACGCTCAG
>NZ_CADCUP010000162.1 GCF_902805925.1 uncultured Nocardioides sp. | reverse complement strand
GGCGGTCGCGGCCTCCACCAGCGCGCGACCGCTGTCGGTGATCTCGGCCAGCACGGCCCGGGCGTCGTCGGGGTGGGGGCGCCGCACCACCAGGCCGGCGCCCTCGAGCCGCCGCACGATCGACGTCACGGACGTCGGGTGCACCTGCAGCCGCTCCCCCATCTTGCCCAGGGGCAGAGAGCCACGGGAGGAGAACGTGAGCAGCACCAGCGCCTCGTAGCGGGCGAAGGTCAGACCGTGCGGGCGCAGCAGCGCGTCGAGCCGCCCGATGACCAGCTGCTGCACGCGCATCAGCGACGTCACGGCGTGCATGGCGGGCACCCGGTCCCAGCGGAGCCCCCACTGGCGGGCCGCCTCGTCGATGGGGTCGAAGGGCAGGGTCATCAGCCGGCCGCGCGCGGACTCACCGCAGCCTCAGATCGCCCATGACGCCACCTTTGATACCACCGGCAACGCTGACCGGGCGGGAGGCGCGCGGACTCCGTCGTTCGCTGGACCGGTCCGGCTCAGGCGCTGATCGCGTCGACCAGCTCATCGGCGGCGGAGTAGGGGTCGGTGGTCCCGCCGGCGACCGCGGCTGCCAGCCCGTCCAGCGAGGCGTGGCCGTGCAGGTCGCCCCACCGGGCGCGCAGGGTCGTCATGGCGATCGCCTCGATCTCGTCGCGCGCGCGCCGCGCCCGGCGTACGGCGAGCTCGCCGGTCTCGGTCAGCCACGCGCGGTGCCGCTCGACCTCCTCGACCACCTCGTCGAGCCCCTCGTCGCGGGCGGCCACCGTCTTCACGATGGGCGGTCTCCACCAGCCCTCGGGCCGGTCGCCGAGGGCCAGCATGGAGCGCAGGTCGCGGCGCACCTGGTCGGCGCCGTCGCGGTCGGACTTGTTGACGACGTAGAGGTCGCCGATCTCGAGGATGCCGGCCTTGGCGGCCTGGATGCCGTCGCCCATCCCGGGCGCCATCAGCACCAGCGTGGTGTCGGCGAGGCCGGCGATCTCGACCTCGCTCTGCCCCACCCCGACGGTCTCGATGAGGACGACGTCGCACCCGGCGGCATCCAGCACGCGCAGCGCCTGCGGGGTGCTCCACGCCAGCCCGCCGAGGTGGCCGCGCGAGGCCATGGAGCGGATGTAGACGTCGCGGTCGGTGGCGTGGTCCTGCATCCGCACGCGGTCGCCCAGCAGCGCGCCCCCGGAGAACGGCGAGGACGGGTCGACCGCCAGCACGCCGACCCGCTTGCCGGCCCGGCGCAGCTGGGTGACGAGCGCGTTCGTCGACGTCGACTTGCCGACGCCGGGCGACCCGGTGATCCCGACGATCTGGGCGTGGCCGGTGTGCGGCGCCAGCGCCGTCATCACCTCGCGCAGCAACGGCGAGTCGTCCTCGACCAGCGAGATCAGCCGGGCCACCGCGCGGGCGTCGCCCTCGCGCGCCCGGGAGACGAGATCGGGGACGGACGCCGTCGTGCGCCGGCGTCCCCCTCCTGCGCGGTCCGGGCCCCTCACGCCTTCGGGACGCGGACGATCAGGGCGTCGCCCTGTCCGCCACCACCGCACAGCGCGGCGGCACCGACGCCGCCACCGCGGCGCTGGAGCTCCAGCGCGAGGTGCAGCACGACCCGGGTGCCCGACATGCCGACCGGGTGGCCCAGGGCGATGGCGCCGCCGTTGACGTTGACCTTGGCGTCGTCGATGCCGAGCTCACGGGCCGAGGAGATGCCGACCGCCGCGAACGCCTCGTTGAACTCCACCAGGTCGAGCTCGTCGGGCGAGATGCCCTCCTTCTCGCAGGCCCTCGCGGTGGCCGCGGCGGGCTGGAGCTGGAGGGTGGAGTCGGGGCCGGCCACCTGGCCGTGGGCGCCGATCTCGGCGAGCCAGGTCAGGCCCAGCTCCTCGGCCTTGGCCCTGCTCATCACCACGACGGCGGCGGCGCCGTCGGAGATCTGCGAGGCGGAGCCGGCGGTGACGGTGCCCTCCTTGGAGAACGCGGGGCGCAGCTTGCCCAGCGACTCGATCGTGGTGTCCCCGCGGACGCCCTCGTCCTCGGACACGACCACGGGGTCTCCCCTGCGCTGCGGGACCTCGACGGGCACGACCTCGTCGGCGAAGACGCCGTTCTTCCACGCCACCGCGGCCTTCACGTGCGACTGGACGGCGAACTCGTCCTGCTCGGCACGGGTGAGGTTGGCGCCCGCGGCGTTGCACTCCTCGGTGAGCAGGCCCATCGCCTGCGAGGTGAACTGGTCGAAGAGGGCGTCGTAGGCCATCGAGTCGACCAGCTTCACGTCGCCGAACTTCACCCCCTCGCGCGACTTCGGCAGGAAGTGCGGGGCATTGGTCATCGACTCCATGCCGCCCGCCACCACGATGTCGCACTCGCCGGCGCGCACCAGCTGGTCGGCGAGCGCGATGGCGTTGAGGCCGGAGAGGCACACCTTGTTGATCGTGATGGAGGGCACCGTCATCGGGATGCCGCCGTTGACCGCCGCCATCCGTGCGGGGTTCTGGCCGGCGCCGGCCTGGATGACCTGGCCCATGATGACGTAGTCGACCTGGTCGCCGGAGACGCCGGCCCTCTCGAGCGCGCCCTTGATGGCCACGCCGCCGAGGTCAGCGGCCGACTGGTCCTTCAGCCCGCCCAGCAGGCGGCCGATCGGGGTGCGGGCCCCGGCGACGATGACGGATCCGGTGCTGCCTGACATGCGGTGCCTCCAGGGGATCGGGGTGGTGGTCGCGACGATACCCACCCGCGCGCACCACCGGGAGGGGCGGTCGGCGCCCCTGCCGCGTGCCACATGTCACACCCCCTCGCGCCTGCGGCGGACGCCGTACGACGATGTCGGCATGACCGTCCGCGCCCCCGGCCTCGAGCCCGTGCAGCACCTCTTCACCGCGATCGACCACGTCGGCATCGCCGTCGCCGACCTGGACGTGGCCATGGCGTTCTACCGCGACGCCTACGGCATGCAGGTCCTCCACGAGGAGGTCAACGAGGAGCAGGGCGTCCGCGAGGCCATGGTGGGCGTCGGCGACTCCGGGTCGTGCATCCAGCTGCTCGCGCCGCTGACCCCCGAGTCGACGATCGCGAGGTTCCTGGACCGCAGCGGCCCCGGCATGCAGCAGCTCGCCTTCCGGGTCGAGGACGTCGAGGCCGTCTCCGCCACCCTGCGCGAGCGGGGTCTCCGCCTCCTGTACGACGCCGCGAGGCGCGGCACCTCCGGCAGCCGGGTGAACTTCATCCACCCCAGGGACACCGGCGGCGTGCTGGTCGAGCTGGTGCAGCCGGCGGCCGACAGCGCGCACTGACCCCGCCGGCGGACCGCCGCGCCCCGGGCAGCCTCAGGGCAGCAGGTGGTCGGCGTCCCGGGCGTCGGTGATGAGCATGTGCCCCGGTGCGTGGCCGATCGCGAGCGGGGGCCGTGACTCCATCACGGCCGCCTGCGGTGTCACGCCGCACGCCCAGAAGACCGGCACCTCCCCCGGGCGCACCTCGACCGGGTCCCCGAAGTCCGGTCGGTCGAGGTCGCGGATGCCCAGCGCCGCCGGGTCGCCCACGTGCACCGGCGCGCCGTGGACCGCGGGGTAGCGGGCGGTGACGCGCACCGCGTCGGCCACCTGCGCCGCGGGCACCGGGCGCATCGAGACCACCACGGGCCCCGACAGGGCGCCGGCCGGACGGCACCGGGTGCTGGTGCGGTACATCGGGACGTTGACCCCGAGCTCCTGGTGACGGACCGGGACGCCGGCCTCCGCCAGGGCCCCCTCGAAGGTGAAGCTGCACCCGAGGAGGAACGTCACCAGGTCCTCGCGCCACCACGACCGGACGTCGGCGACCTCCTCGACCTGCTCCCCGTCGACGTAGACGCGGTAGGCCGGCAGGTCGGTGCGCACGTCGCCGTCGAGGATGGGCCCCGACACCGCGCCCGGGTCCAGCACGTCGAGCACCGGGCAGGGCTTGGGGTTGCGCTGGGCGAAGAGCAGGAAGTCGTGCGCGGCCTCGCGCGGCAGCGAGATGAGGTTGGCCTGCGTCCACCCGCGGCTCCATCCCGCGGTGGGCGTGACGAGCCCGGCGCGGAAGAGCGCGCGGGCCTCGACCGGGGTGAGCCCGGCGGCCTCCGCGGCGTCCGGGGCGGCGGGAGCGGTGCTCAGCGGGGACTGGTCCATCGGAACCTCACGGGTTGTCCGGGACGGGCCTGGGCTGCCAGGTCCACGTCGGTGTCGACCACCACCGCGACGACCGGGTATCCGCCGGTCACCGGGTGGTCGGCCAGGAACAGGACGGGCTCGCCGTCCGGGGGCACCTGCACCGCGCCGCGCCAGGCCCCCTCGCTGGGCAGGGACGGCGCGTCGTCGGCGTGCCGCAGGACGGGCGCCTCGCCACCGCCGGCCTCCGCGGGTGATGCCTCCAGGCGCATGCCGACCCGGTTGCTGCGCTCGCTGGCCACCCAGCTCGTGGAGACCAGCCCGTCGGCCTCGGCCAGCCAGCCGTCGCGGGGGCCGCGCACGGCGCGCAGCACCAGCGGCTCGTCGCGGGCCGGCAGCGCGAGCGGGAGGACGGAGTCGACGGTGGGCTGGGAGCCACCCGGACGCCCCACCGGCAGCAGGTCGCCCTCGGCGACCTGGTCGGGCCCGAGCGCGGCCATCACGTCGCGGCTGCGGGAGCCCAGCACCGGCTCCACCGCCACGCCGCCGCGCACGGCGAGGTACGAGCGCAGCCCGCGCTCCGGCGTCCCCAGCCGCACCACGGCCCCCGCGGGCGCCGAGAAGACCGTG
The DNA here is from genome assembly GCF_902805925.1 of uncultured Nocardioides sp. GTDB lineage: Bacteria > Actinomycetota > Actinomycetes > Propionibacteriales > Nocardioidaceae > Nocardioides. The sequence goes on along the minus strand of NZ_CADCUP010000162.1, from coordinate 347 downwards.
TCCGCGCCGACGTCGCGGCCGTCCACGGTGACCGGACACGGGGCACCGGTGACGCAGAGCCACACCGGGCCGCCCACCGGCTCGACCACCAGGCCGCCGAAGGTCACCTCGAGGGCGGCGTCGCCCTCCTCGTTGGCCAGCGCGCGGTTCGCCCGGCGCAGCGACCCCCGGTCGGCGGCGCCGGAGCGCCCGACACCGATGCTCGTGAGCCCCCGCCGGCCGAGGTCCTCGACCAGGCACTGCGCCCCGGTGGCGTGGACGCGCAGCCCGGTGGCGCTCATCGCTCCTCCACGAAGCGCACCCGGGCCCCCGGCGTGAGCACCGCCGGCGGGTCGCGGCGCAGGTCC
>NZ_CADCUP010000161.1 GCF_902805925.1 uncultured Nocardioides sp. | reverse complement strand
CCGCCTTGCCGTAGGCGAGCCTCGCGCCCAGGAGCGCGTCCTGGGCGGCGTCGAGGCCCAGTCCCTGCGTCTCGGGCACCGGGTAGCGCTCGGGCCCCGCCGAGAGCACCAGCGTCACGGTGCCGCCGTCGAGCACCCGGGCGCCCGGCTCGGGGTCCGTCGAGAGCACCTGCCCGGCGGGGACGCTCTCGCTGTACGCCGGGTCGCCGACCTCGGTGGCCAGGCCCGACCCGTCGAGCTGCGCCACCGCCGCCGCCTGGTCCATTCCCAGGACACCGGGTGTGCTGGTGTAGCGGACCGCGCCGAACCACCACGCGCCCCCGGCGAGGGCGGCCACCAGCAGGACGGCCAGCACCAGCGTGACCGGCCCGCGCCACGAGCGCCGGCCGTGCTCCGACGGGGGGTGGCGGTCCGGCCGGGGTGGGGGCAGCCGGTCGATGCCGGGGCGCCCGATCGTCGAGGTCGCGGAGGTCGCCGACGGCACCGGCGCCATGGCGACCCGGCTGGTGCGCTCGTGCACCGGCGGGGCGTCGGTGCGGACGTCGTCGAGGTCGCTGGTGTCGAGCCACTCGGGGGCGTCGGCGAGGTCCGGCGCCTCCAGCGTGAGGCCGCGCACCGGCATCAGGTCGGCCACGAGGTCGGGGTCGTGGCCCACCCGGTCGGCCAGCGCGTGGCTGACGCGGTGGAGCTGGTGCAGCAGGACGGAGGCGTCGGCGGGCCGCTGGCCCCGGTCACGGGCGGTCGCACGGGCGACCAGCGCGTCGACGTACGCCGGCAGGCCCGGCACGACCGCGGAGGGAGCCGGGACGTCCTCGTGCACGTGCTTGTAGGCCACCTGGATCGGTGACTCGCCCTCGTGCGGCTTGCGGCCGGTGAGGAGCTCGTACATCAGCACGCCGGCGGCGTAGACGTCGGCGCGGGCGTCGGCCCGGCCGTCCACGACCAGCTCGGGGGCGAGGTAGGAGACCGTGCCGATCAGCACGCCGCCGGTCGCGGTGTGCTGGGTGTCGGCGCTCACGGCCTTGGCGAGCCCGAAGTCGGCCACCTTCACCCGGCCGTCGTCGGCGATCAGCACGTTCTCGGGCTTGATGTCACGGTGGATGAGTCCGGCCCGGTGGGCCGCCGCCAGGGCCGAGAGCACCGGCTCCAGGAGCGCCAGCGCCCGCGACGGGCTCAACGGGGACTCCTTGCGGATCACGTCGCGCAGCGTGTGCCCGGACACCATCTCCATGGCCAGGAAGACGACCCCGTCCTCCTCGCCCTGGTCGAAGACGCCGACGACGTTGGGGTGCGAGAGGCGCGCAGCGGCCCGGGCCTCGCGCACGAAGCGGGCAGCGAAGTCGTCGTCGTCGCCCAGCCCGGGATGCATGACCTTGACCGCCACGATCCGGTCGAGCCGGAGGTCGGTGGCCTCGTAGACGCTGGCCATGCCGCCCCGGGCGATGCGCGGGCCGATCTCGTAGCGGCGGTCCAGCAGCCGGCCGACCAAGGGGTCGGCGGCACCGGCGCGGGCGCGGCGGGCGCGCTCGTCAGGCTCCACGGCTCGACCTCCGTCTGCCGGATGGGGAAGGATCCGGGGCTCAATCGTACGGATCCTGGCCGGGCGCGGGCGCGCACGCGGGCTCGCGGCGTGGCGCCGCGCCCCCTCAGGCGGGCGGGCGGCCCTGCTCGAGGCGCCGCTTGATGGCCAGCACGTTCGCGACGTACGCCTTGCTCTCGTCGTAGAGGCCGTGCCGGCGCACCGCTCCGAGGCCCTGGTAGTACGCCGCGACCTGGTGCCGACGGCTGTCGGTGAGGCGGTCGAGGAGGCGCAGCAGGAGCACGCCCGCCACCACGTTGTCGCGCAGCCGCCGCGGCCGCAGCGGGCGGTCGGCGTAGAGCTCCATCCAGTCGGCGGTGCCGCGCAGCACCTGCATGGCACCGATGGCACCGGCGCTGGAGGTGCGCTGCATCTGCCAGCCGGACTCCTGCCACGACACCGCCAGGGCCAGCTGCGGGTCGACGCCGTGGCGGCGCGCGACCCGGACGACGACGGACCGGACCCTCTCGCGGGAGGGGGAGGCACCGCGACGGTCGGTCCGGTCGCGCGCCGCGGCGCTGCGCACCACGGGGATGCGGAGGCGCTGGCCGACCTGGAGACGGGCATCGGGGCCGAGGTGGTTGAGCGCCACCAGCTCGGCCGTCCACGCGTGGAAGCGGGTGGCCAGTCCGGTGGCCGTGTCACCGGCGCGCACGGTGTAGGTGCGGATGTCGCGGCCGTCGGGGAGGTCGGCGTGGTCGGCGGTGGCCGGGGCGGTGAGGCTCACGGCGGTGGTGGACAGGACGGTGGTGGTCAGGGCGGCGCAGACGGCGGCGCGCAGTGCGAGCGGCACGGTCTCTCCTCGTCCTCGCGCTGGGCCGGCCCCCGGGACGGGAGGGAGCCGAGGGAAGCGCCACCGCGAATCGAGCACGCGACGTTACCGGGAGCGAGCGCAGGCATCCCGCGACCGGCCGGGTTCGGCGGGTCGCCCGGACCGTGCCGGGGCGTGGCTGGGAGGCTGGGGCCCATGACCTCCCTCCCCGACCTGCTCGCCGGCCGCGTCGTGTCCGTGCTGGGCGGCACCGGTCCCCAGGGCCGGGGGCTGGCACGCCGGTGGGCGGTGGCCGGGGTCCCCGTCGTCCTCGGCAGCCGCAGCGCCGAGCGGGCTGCCGAGGCCGCCGCCGCGATCGCTGTGGCGACCGGCGGCACCGTCACGGGTGCCGACAACGCCGGCGCGGCCGAGCAGGGCGACGTCGTGGTGGTGGCGGTGCCCTGGGACGGCCACCGCGACCTGCTCAGCGAGCTCGCGCCTCTGCTGGCGGGCAAGGTCGTCGTCGACTGCGTCAACCCGTTGGGCTTCGACAAGCAGGGCGCGTTCGCGCTGCCCGTCGAGGAGGGGTCGGCGGCCCAGCAGGCGCAGGCGGTGCTGCCCGGCGCCACGGTCGTCGCGGCCTTCCACCACGTCAGCGCGGTGCTCCTCGACGACCCCGACATCTCCCGCGTGGACACCGACGTGCTCGTGCTCGGCGACGACCGCGCCGCCACCGACCTGGTGCAGGCGCTCGCCGACACGATCCCCGGCACCCGGGGCGTCTTCGGCGGACGCCTCCGCAACGCCCACCAGGTCGAGGCGCTCACCGCCAACCTCATCAGCATCAACCGCCGCTACAGGGCGCACGCCGGCGTGCGGGTCTCGGATGTCTGACCTGCCGGCGAGCAGTGGCAGAGTTGTCCCATGAGCGAACAGCCCGACCTGTCCGTCCTGGTGCCCGAGTGGATCGACTGGGCCGAGACCGCCCGGCTCCTGGGCCTCTCCGTGAGCCGGGTCCGCACGATGATCCGCGAGCACGAGCTCGCCGCCGCCGTGCCCGTGCCCGGCGCCGGCCAGAAGGTGCCGGCCGACTTCGTCCAGGACGGCCTCGTCGTCAAGGGCCTCCCCGGGCTGCTGACGGTCCTGCACGACGGCGGGTACGACGACCGCGAGGCCATCGCGTGGATCTTCACCGACCACGACCTGCCCGGGCGGCCGATCGACGCGCTGCGCGAGAACCGCGGCTCCGAGGTCAAGCGCCGGGCCCAGTCGATGGCGTTCTGAGCGCCGTGGCACGCCGGCGGTCCCGCCCGGGTCCGTCGTCATGACCACCCGGCGTGCCCTGCCGGGCTCGCCGGTGCCGGCCTCGCCGCCACGGTGCTGGTGCTGCCCTCCGTGCACCGCCCGCGGCGCACCGGCTCCGAATACCGCCTCCGGCGCGTGGGTACCGCACCCCCATGAAGGCACTCACCTGGCAAGGCACCCGCAAGGTCTCCGTCGAGGAGGTCCCCGACCCCCGCATCGAGCAGCCCACCGACGCCGTCATCGAGGTGACGTCCACGGCCATCTGCGGCTCGGACCTGCACCTCTACGAGGTGCTGGGCCCCTACCTGCACGCCGGTGACGTGCTCGGTCACGAGACGATGGGCATCGTCCGCGAGGTGGGCCCGGAGGCGGGCGACCTCAAGGTCGGCGACCGCGTCGTCGTGCCGTTCAACATCTCCTGCGGTCACTGCTGGATGTGCTCGCGCGGCCTCTTCGCGCAGTGCGAGACCACCCAGGTGACGGAGTTCGGCAAGGGCGCCTCCCTGTTCGGCTACACCGAGCTGTACGGCCGCGTGCCCGGAGGCCAGGCGGAGTACCTCCGGGTCCCGCAGGCCCAGTTCGGGCCCGTCAAGGTGCCCGAGGGGGCCGCGGACGAGCGCTACCTCTTCCTCTCCGACGTGCTGCCCACCTCGTGGCAGGCCGTCGAGTACGCCGACGTGCAGGAGGGCGACACCCTCGCCGTGTTCGGCCTCGGGCCGATCGGCCAGATGACGGCCCGCATCGCCAAGCACAAGGGCGTCCGCGTCATCGGCGTCGACCTGGTGCCCGAGCGCCTCTCGCTGGCCGCCGGCTGGGGGATCGAGGTGCTCGACCAGTCGCAGCTCGGCAAGGTCGACGAGGTGGCCCGCGCCGTCTTCGACCTCACCGGTGGCCGCGGCGCCGACGCCACGGTCGACGCCGTCGGCATGGAGGCTCACGGCTCGCCGGTGGCCAAGGCGGCCGTCGCCGCCGTCGGGCTGCTGCCGAACGCGGTCGCGAAGCCGGCCATCGACAAGCTGGCCGTCGACCGCATCGCCGCCCTCAACGCCGCGATCAAGTCCACCCGCCGCGGTGGGACCGTCTCCATCAGCGGCGTGTACGGCGGGGAGGTGGAGCCGCTGCCCATGATGGAGATGTTCGACCGCGGCCTCCAGCTCCGGATGGGCCAGTGCCACGTCAAGCGCTGGACCGACGACATCGTCGCCGTGCTCGAGCAGGACGAGGACGTCCTGGGCACCGAGTCGCTGGCCACCCACCACCTGCCGCTGGGCGAGGCGCCGGCGGCGTACGAGATGTTCCAGAAGAAGGCGGACGGCTGCATCAAGGTCGTGCTCAAGCCGTGACGGGGCACGAGCCGAGCGTCGTCCTGATCACCGGGGCCTCGAGCGGCATCGGCCGCGCCGTCGCCCAGCACGTGGCCGGCCGTGGTGACCACGTCGTGCTCGTCGCCCGCGGCAAGGCGTCGCTGGAGGACGCCGCCGAGGAGTGCCGGGCGGCCGGTGCCTCCAGCGTCGCGGTACTGCCGGCGGACGTCGGCGACGACGAGGCGGTCGCCGACGTCGTGGCCGCCACGATGGCCGAGCACGGCCGCCTCGACCTGGTGGTCCAGTCCGCCGGCGTCGTGGCCTACGGGCGCACCGAGGACGTCCCGGCCGAGGTGTTCGACCGGGTCCTGCGCACCAACCTGATCGGCTCGGTCAACGTGGCGCGCCACGTCCTGCCCGTGCTGCGCCGCCAGGAGCGCGGCGGCCTGGTGCTGATCGGCTCGCTGATCGGCCACATCGCGGTGCCCCTGATGAGCCCGTACGTGCTGAGCAAGTGGGGCATCCGGGCGCTGGCCCGCCAGCTGCGCGTCGAGAACCGGGACCTGTCCGACGTCCGGATCGCCTACGTCGCCCCGGGCGGCGTCGACACCCCGATCTACGCCCAGGCCGCGACCACGCTGGGGATCCACGGCCGGCCGCCGCCGCCCGTCGCCTCGCCCGAGCACATCGCCCGGGTCGCCGTCCGGCGCGGCGAGCACGGCCAGGTCCGCGAGCAGGTGGGGCTGGCCAACGACGTGGTGAGGTTCGGCTTCAACGTCCTTCCACAGGTGTACGACGCCCTGGTGGCCCCGCTGTTCACCATGGCCGCGCTGGACCGCACCCGGGTCGTCGGCACGCGCGTCGGCAACGTCCTGGAGTCGCTGGAGGAGGGGAACGCCCTGCACGGCGACCAGGGGAGTCCGCTGCTGGGCATCGTGCGCAACCTGCGCCGCCGGATGCCGGGCCAGGACTGATCGAGGCCTCAGCCGGCGCGCTGGGTGGCGGCCGCGGCGAGCTCGCCGAGCACGAGGCGGGCCCGCTCGTCGATCCGCGCTCCCTGCAGGGCCTGGAGCGCCCGGTCGGACAGCGCCCCGATGACCTCCTCGACCTGGGCCTGGGCACCGGAGTCGTCGATGACCTCGCGCAGTCGGTCGACCTGGGCGGCGGAGAGCGCGGTGCCGAGCGAGGCGTCGAGCAGCACGGCCTCGTCACGGCCTGCGGAATCGAGCGCCAGCGCCACCAGCACGGTGCGCTTGCCCTCGACGAGGTCGTCGCCGGCCGGCTTCCCGGTGACGTGCGGGTCGCCGAACACGCCGAGCAGGTCGTCGCGCAGCTGGAACGCCTCGCCCAGTGGCAGTCCGAAGCCGCCCAGCACCGTCATGGTGCCCTCGTCGGCGCCGGCCAGCGCGGCGCCGATGTGGAGGGGGCGCTGGATGGAGTACTTCGCCGACTTGAACCGGAGCACCGTCATGGCGGTGTCGACGTCGGCCCGCCCGCGGGCCTGGACCGACACGTCGAGGAACTGGCCGGCGATGACCTCGCTGCGGCACAGGTCGAAGAGCTCGAGCGCCCGGGTGACGTCGTCGGCGGGCAGGCCGCACCGGCGCAGCATCTGGTCCGACCACGCCAGCAGCAGGTCGCCCAGGAGGATCGCGGCCGCGGCGCCGTACTGCACCGGGTCACCGCGCCAGCCGGCCGAGCGGTGCTGGGACTCGAACGTGCGATGGGTGGCCGGACGGCCGCGCCGGGTGTCGGAGGCGTCCATGTAGTCGTCGTGCACGAGGGCGCTGGCGTGCAGCAGCTCGAGGGCGGCACAGGCACGCACGAGCGCCTGCTCGTCGGCCGGCTCCCGCACGGCGCGGAAGCCCCAGTAGCAGAAGGCGGCGCGCAGGCGCTTGCCCCCGGTCACGGCCGCCCGGGCCTCGGCGAGCAGTCTCGCCGCGTCGGGCCCCAGCTCGGCCAGCCCGTCCACCTGGGCGTCGAGGAAGGTGTCCAGGGCGGCCTGCACGGAGGCATGGAAGCCGGCGGCGTCCCAGCCGGAGGAGGGGGACGGGGCGTTCACGCCGCCGAGACTAGCCAGTGGACCGCGCGCGGGACGTCCCCGCCCCCTCCCTAGGATTGCGGCATGAGTCCCGACCGCGCCCGCAGCATCGGCGAGCTCGTCCGCGAGGGCGGGCGGTCGTTCTCCTTCGAGTTCTTCCCGCCCAAGGACGACGAGGGCGAGGAGGTCCTGTGGCGCTCCATCAGCGAGCTCGAGCCGCTCTCGCCCACCTTCGTCTCGGTGACGTACGGCGCCGGCGGCTCGACGCGTGAGCGCACCGTGGCCATCACCGGGCGCATCGCCCGCGAGACCTCGATGCTGCCGATGGCGCACCTGACCTGCGTGGGCCACACCACCGGGGAGATCGCGAGGATCCTCCGCGACCTCGAGGGCGCGGGCGTGCGCAACGTGCTCGCGCTGCGGGGCGACCCGCCCGAGGGCCCCGGCGGGCCGTGGGTGGCCACCGAGGGCGGGCTCAGCTACGCCTCCGAGCTGGTCGCCTTCATCAAGCGGACCGCCGACCTGTCGGTGGGGGTCGCCGCGTTCCCGGAGGGGCACCGCGACGCCGCGAGCCTGGACGCCGACGCCCGCGCGCTCAGGGCGAAGCGCGACGCCGGTGCGGAGTTCGCGGTCACCGAGATGGTGCTGCGGGCCGGTGACTACGTCGGGCTGGTCGAGCGCGCCGCCGCCCTGGGCGTCGACTTCCCGATCATCCCCGGCGTGATGCCGATCCTGAACCTCAGCTCGATGCGGCGGATGGCGCACATGTCGGGCCGCGAGATGCCCGAGGAGACGCTCGCGCGCATTCTGCCGCTCGCCGACGACCCGGCCGCCCTGCGGGCCGAGGGCATCGCGATCGCCACCGAGCTCTGCGAGGCGCTGCTCGACGCCGGTGCGCCGGGGCTGCACTTCTACACCCTGAACCGGTCGAAGGCGACGCGCGAGATCTTCTCAGCCCTCCGCCTGCCCGTCTGAGGCCGCCCGCGGACGCTACGGTCGGGGCCATGCGCACCGTCACCGTCACCGGCCGGGGCTCGGCCCGCGTCGTCCCCGACTCCGCCGTGGTGCGGGTGGCCGCCGTCGAGCGCGCCGCCGGGGTGGCCGAGGCCTTCGCCGCGGTCTCCGCCTCCGTGGACCGGATCGGCGACGTCGCACGGCGGCACACCGAGCCGCGCCGCATCTCCTCCCAGGGCATCAGCGTCTGGCCCTGGCACGACCACGACGGCACGGCCCGGGGCTTCGAGGCGCGGCACGGGCTGCTCGTCGGGTGCGCCGACCTCACCGCTGCCGGGGCGCTGCTCGCCGAGCTGAGCGCCGAGGTCGGCGACGCGCTCCGGCTCGACGGCGTCTCCCTCGAGGTGTCGGACCAGGAGGCGGCGCACGGGCAGGCGCGGGAGGCCGCCTTCGCGGACGCCCGGGTGCGCGCCGCCCAGCTCGCTGCGCTCAGCCACGCCACGCTGGGCACGGTGCAGGAGGTCGTCGAGGCCGGGCCGCGGGCGGTCGAGGCCGGCGCGGCGCACGAGGTGGCCGTCGCGTCGGCGAGGCTCGAGCCGGGGGAGACCAGCATCGGCGCCGGCGTGACCGTGACGTTCGAGCTCCTCTGACCTCAGCCCGCCGGGCCGATCGCCTGGGCGACCAGGGCGGCCGACAGGCCGACGTACGGCAGTCCGGCGCCGGGGGTGGCGTGCGCCCCGGCGGCGTACACGCCGGGAACGGGGGTGCGCGGCCCCAGGCGCCGGGTCACCGTCGAGCGGCCCTGCCAGAGCACGCCGAGGGGCGAGCCGCCCCAGTCGGCGACGAGGTCACGGGGGCTGAGGTCGAGCCGGGTGACCAGCCGCTGCCGGACGTCGATCCCGCGCCGCGCCAGCGCGACGAGCGGGTCCTCGGCGAGCCGTCCGCGCCCCAGCACGGTCCAGGCGTGGGCGCCATCGGGCGCGGTGCCGCCGGGACGGACGACGAGCAGCGGCTCCTTCACGCGGTCCCCGCCGTGCAGCACCACCTGGGCCGGCAGGTCGGGTGCGTCACCCTCCAGCCCGACGTGGCAGACCGCCGGCGGGACGGTCGGCACGGTCGCGCGCACCGACGGCGCCAGCGCGGGCAGCCGGCGCGGGTCGACCGCGCACACGACGGCGTCCGCGTCGACCTCGCCGGACGGCGTGGCCACCGCGACGGCACGGCCCTCCCGCACCACGACGTCGAGGGCGGGGGTGGCGGTGAGCACCTCGACGCCGCGGGTGGCCAGGCGCCCGGTCAGCGCGACCCCGAGCGCGGCCAGTCCGCCGGCCGCGGTCCAGGCACCGAACCGCTGCTCGAGATAGGAGACGACGCCCGCCCAGGACGGCACGTCACGCGGGTCGTGGCCATCGAGGAGGAAGGGCGTGGCCGCCACCAGCCGCAGGCGCTCGTCCCCGAACGCCCTCCGCAGCGTCCGGTGCAGCGTCTCGCGCCCGGTCAGCCGCGCGGTCAGCGCGCGGGGTGCCAGAGCGGGGTCCCAGGGCCGCTCGAGGTAGTCGCGCCGGAGCAGCTCCCAGTCGTCGCCGCGCGCCTCGACGTACGACGCCCACGCCTCGCCGAGGCCGGCGCCGAGGGCGTCGAAGGCGGCGACCTGCCGGCTGCGCGACGCGCCGGCCAGCGACAGCGTCGAGCCGTCGGCGAAGCGGTGCTCCCGCACCGGGTCGACGGGCACCAGCTCCAGCTCGCGCTCCAGCGGCCGACCGGTCTTGCGGAAGAGGTCGCGGACCACCGCCGGCAGCAGGGTGGTGGTGGGGCCGGCGTCCCAGGTGAAGCCGTCCTGCGCCCGGGTCGACAGCGCGCCGCCGAGCCGGTCGGAGCGTTCCAGGAGCGTCACCCGGTGCCCGAGCTTGGCGAGCCGGGCCGCGGTGGCCAGGCCGCCGAACCCGCCGCCGATCACCACCACGCGCATGGCGCACACCCTAGGTGGCCAGCGGGCCGCGTCCCTTCCAGCGCCGCCATCCCCGTCGTACGACGCGGGCGAGCACGACCAGCAGCACCAGCCCCAGCAGCAGCAGCACGCCGGCGACGGCCGCGGCCGCCCGCGGGTGCTCGAGGGCGAACAGGACGATGCCGAGCACCGCGACGTCCTCGGCCAGGCTGGCACCGACGGTGGTGAACGGCTCGGGCGAGGTGTTCAGCGCCAGGCGTCCGCCGGCCTTGGCCAGGTGCGAGAGCAGGGCGGAGCCGCCACCGACCGTCGCGCCCAGCGCCTGGTCCAGCGAGGTCGCCTCACCGGCCACCAGCAGGCCGATCACCGCGCCGACGGTGGGCCGGACCACGGTCGACACGGCGTCCCAGGTGGAGTCGACGTAGGGGACCTTGTCGGCGACGAACTCGACCGCGTAGAGCGCGGCGGCAGCGGCGAGCACGTCCCAGCGGCCGAGGGCGTCGGGCACCTGCTCGAGGTCGTGCAGACGGTCGGAGATGCCGAGAACGAGCACCACGAGGTAGGCGTTGACCCCGCTCGCCCAGCCGCTCGAGAAGGCCAGGGCGAGGGGGTCCACGGCGCCAGTGTGGCCGACCCGGCCCTCACCCGACCAGCGGGCGGCGCGTCACTCCACGTCGATCTCCGAGGCCCCGGTGAGGGAGACCAGCTCGGTGAACGTCGTGGAGAAGACCGCGGCGGGATGCCCGGCGGCGGCCCAGATGACGTCGTGACGGCGCAGCCAGGAGTCGATCCACGTCGGGATCGCGACCGGGTGCGCGATGGGTGAGACGCCACCGATGACCTGGCCTGTGTGGGTGCGGACGAAGTCCGGCGCGGCGCGCGTCAGGGGCGGGGTGCCCATGGCCCGGGCGACCTTGGCCGTGTCGACCCGGTGGGCGCCCGAGGTGAGGATCAGCACCGGGGCGCCGCCGGCGTCGAAGAGCAGGCTGTTGGCGATGGCGCCGACCTCGCAGCCCAGCGCCGCGGCGGCGAGTGCGGCGGTGTGGACCCCATCGGGAAGAATGACCACGTCGCCGGCGCCGCCGCGACGTGCGTGCTCGGCCCGGAAGGAGGTGATGGAGGGGTGTTCGCTCGCCATGGTGAGACCCTAGTCACCCGCTTTGGCCTCGCCGACCCGCCGGGCACCGCCACGTCCACCGTCCGGGGGAACGCATGACCACCGCGCCCAACCCACCGCCCACCGACGACCCGGGCGGTCCGACCGCCTCGCCGCGGCCGCGGTCGGTGACGCACGTGGTGCGCGTGCTGCTGGCGCTGGTGGTCATCACCGGGCTGGCCGCGGTGCTCGTCCGGGTGCGGCAGGACGAGGTCGTCCGCACCTGGGCCGAGGGCAACGTCGCGGCCCGCAAGCTGCTCCTCGAGGGCGGGGTCGAGGCGGTCGAGGCCAGCCCGATCGTGCCGTCGTTCGTGCCGCTGGCCATCGTGTTCTTCGTGGTCTTCGCCCTGCTGGTGGGCGTGCTGCTGGCCTTCTTCGTCGAGGGTCACGAGTGGGCCCGCCTGTCCCTGGCGGCCACCGCCGTCTTCGGGATCCTCGCTGCTGCCGTGGTGCTGCGCCTCGGGCTGCCGGCGCTGTTCGTCGTGGTGTCGGTGCTGGCCATCCTGCTGTGCCTGGTGCTGCTGTTCCTCCTCTGGCGACCCGACACCAACCGCTGGTTCCGCGAGGTCTGACCCCCGCTCCTCCCTCCCCGCGGTCCGGCCATTGACGGACTGTCGGTGGGTCGGTGTACCTTGGCGGTGTTCGAACAACTGTTCGATGCGGCCTCCGGTGGCGGTGACCTCGACCCCCACCGCCACCGGGGTCGGCGGGGTCGACCGACATAGCGAGGAGGAGCCGGATGAGACGGTACGACGACCCCGTGGAGGTCCGCAGGGGCCCGGTGGGCGGAGCCACCGGCAGGGAGGTCGCCGGAGACGGCGGCCCGGCCGAGGAGGGTCCCGAGCAGTTCCTGTGGCGCGGCCGGCTGTGGAAGGTGCGCTCCGTGGTGGCCCACTGGGTCGAGACCGCGCCGTGGTGGCAGTCCGAGGGCGTGCAGGCCGTGGTGGGCACCGACGGTGAGCCGGGGCCCGGGGCGCGCGGGCGCGGTGCCGACGACCTCCTGGTCGAGCGCGAGCTGTGGCGGGTGCACGCAGGTCGGGGCGGTGCCGCCACCGACGGCGGCGGCGTCTTCGACCTCTCCTTCGACTGGTCCGACGGCCGCTGGCTGCTCGTCGGCTGCGTCGACTAGGGCGCGCCGGATGAACCCCCACCTGCTGCCCGCGACCACCCACTCCTACCTCGCCCGTGCGGCCGAGTCCCTGCAGGAGGCCATCACGACCTCCGACGTGCCCACCCGCTACGCCTGTGCTCACGTGTCGGCCCTGCGGGCCACCGCGGCACTGCTGGCGGCGCGTGCCCACCCCTCGCCCGGCCGGCGCCGGCAGAAGAACGCCTGGGTGCTGCTGGCCGACGTCGCTCCCGAGCTCGCGGAGTGGGCGACCTTCTTCGCCGCCGGGGCGGGCAAGCGTGCGGCGGCCGAGGCGGGGTCGACCCGCGCGGTCACCGAGCGGGAGGCCGACGACCTCGTCCGTGACGCCGACCGCTTCCTCGGGATCGTCGAGTCGGCGCTCGGCCTGGTGCCGCACGCCCCGCTCGCCCAGCGCCTGGTCGTGGCGGGCGGCCGGGCCGGCGTCGCCTGAGCGTTGCACCTGAGTGCCGGTGTGCCGGGAGCGCCTCCTGGACGTGAGGAGGGGCGTCGCAAGGAGCTTCTCGCCGACGCCCGTCCGGCACCACCGGTCCTCCGTCGGCGACCCCGCGGGCCGGTCGCCGCGCGGCGGACGACCGGGCTGGACCGCTGTGGACGGGCGGCTTGACGCCCGCACCGGCGCTGGAGTTACTGTGATGGAGCCGATCGAACGTCTGTTCGACTGGCTCCACCGTTTCGTTGCTGGGGTCGACATCAGTGTGCGGAAGGCAGGCCCATGTCCGACCCGTTCGTCCATCTCCACGTGGCCTCCGGCTACTCCCTGCAGTACGGCGCCTCGCACCCGCACACGCTGGTCGAGCGGGCGCTCGAGCACGAGATGGACACCCTGGCCCTCACCGACCGTGACGGCACCTACGGCGCGGTGAAGTTCGCCAAGGCGTGCAGCCGGGCCGGGATCCGCCCCGTCCTCGGAGTCGACCTCGCGGTGCGGCCCGCCGCGGTCGGCCGCTCCTCCGGCGGGCGACCCCCGGGCAGCGGGGCAGGCGCAGCCGCCCGACGTACCCCGGTCCGGGGCGGGGCGTTCCGCGAGGAGGAGGCACTGCCCCGGGTGACCCTGCTGGCCCTGGGCCGCGCCGGCTGGGCCTCGATCTGCCGCCTGGTCTCGGCCACCCACCTCACCGGTGAGCGGGGTCGCCCGGTGGCCGACCTCGACCTGCTCGCCCCGCACCTGGTGGGGGGAGGCGTGATCGTCCTGCTCGGCCCTGGCTCCCAGCTCGGTGCCGCGGTGACCCGCCGCCGCGACGACGAGGCACGGGCGGTGCTCGACGCCTGGCGGGCCGCACTGCCGCCGGAGAACCTCGTGGTCGAGCTGGTCTCCCACCGGCGGGCGGCCGGTCCGCAGGCCACGTGGGGCCCGGGCAGCACCCCGCACGCCGCGCGGATGGCCGGGCTCTCCCACGCCGCCGGGGTGAGTGCGGTGCTGACCAACGCGGTCCGCTACGCCGACCGTCTCGACGCGCCCACCGTCGACGTCCTCGACGCGGCCCGCCGGCTGGTGCCGCTGGGCTCCGCCCAGTCCCGGCACCCCGGCTCGGCCGACCGGGGCAACGCCGAGGGGTTCTTGAAGTCCGGCAAGCAGATGCACGAGGTCGCCGACGAGGTGTGCCGGCTCGCCGGGCTCGGTCCGCGCGAGGCCCGGTCGCTGCTGGCCACCACGCGCACGGTCGGTGACCGCTGCGCCCTGGACCCCCGGGCCGACCTGGGCATCGGCGAGGTGCACTTCCCCGAGCTCGAGATCTCCACGCGCTCACCGATCACCGTTCCCCGCACCGTCGTCGGTGGCCCACATGCGGGCCCGTCCCCCGCAGGGGGCGGCCCGGCGCCCTCCGGCGGTCGGTGGATGGGACTGGCCCCCCGGAGCGAGGGACGAGCGGAGGGGTGGTTGCCGGCCGCCGGAGGGTGGGGGGCCGCCCCCGGTGAGGAGCGGGCGGCCGTCGCTCCTGCGTCCGCCGACGAGCGCCTCGCCATCACGACCCCCGGCGTCTCCGAGGCCGATGCGCTCCTGCGCGCCCGGTGCGAGGCCGGCATCGGCCGGCGCTACGGCTCCGCACCCCGCCAGCGCATCTGGAAGCGGCTCGACGACGAGCTCGAGATCATCCGCGAGCTCGGCTACGCCTCCTACTTCCTCACCGTCGGCGACGTCACCGACCTCATCAAGGAGATGGGGGTGCGGATCGCGGCCCGCGGGTCGGGTGCGGGCAGCCTGGTCAACTACCTGCTCGGCATCTCCGGGGTCGACCCCATCCGCCACCACCTGCTGATGGAGCGGTTCCTCTCCCCGCTGCGACAGTCCCTGCCCGACATCGACGTCGACGTCGAGTCGGCCCGGCGGCTGGAGGTCTACGAGGCCATCCTCGACCGCTACGGCGGGGAGCGGTGCGTGTGCGTCTCCATGATGGACACCTACCGCGTCCGGCACGCTGTGCGTGACGTCGGGGCGGCGCTGGGGGTGCCACCCGGCGAGATCGACGCGATCGCCAAGGCGTTCCCGCACATCCGGGCGCGCGATGCGCGGGTGGCGCTGCGCGAGCTGCCCGAGCTGCGGGCCAGCGGGCTGGGGGAGCAGCGGCTCGACCTGATGTTCCGGCTGGTCGAACGGCTCGACGGCCTGCCGCGCCACATCGCCATGCACCCGTGCGGGGTCCTGCTCTCCGACGCGACCCTGCTCGACCGCACCCCGGTCGAGGCCAGCTTCGCCGGCTTCCCGATGAGTCAGTTCGACAAGGACGACGTCGAGGACCTCGGCCTGCTCAAGCTCGACGTCCTCGGCATCCGCATGCAGTCGGCGATGGCGCACGCGGTCGCGGAGATCCAGCGGGTCGACGGCGTGGAGATCGACCTCGACGACGAGGTGCAGGTGCCCTTCGAGGACGACACCACCTTCGACATGATCAGCTCCGCCAGGACCCTCGGCGTCTTCCAGATCGAGTCGCCCGGCCAGCGCGAGCTGGTCGGCAAGTCCGGCATCGGCTCCTTCGACGACATCATCACCGACATCTCGCTCTTCCGGCCGGGCCCGGTCAAGAGCGACATGATCACCCCCTACCTGGAGGTCAAGCAGGGCTGGAGGACCGTGTCCTACCTCCACGACGACCTCCGGCCGATCCTGGCTCCCACCCACGGCGTGGTCGTCTTCCACGAGCAGGTCATCGAGATGATCGCCCAGTTCGCCGGGGTCGGCTACGCCGAGGCCGACGAGAAGCGCCGGGCCCTCGGCGACGTCGAGGGGATGGCCCAGACCCGGGCGTGGTTCGTCCCGCGCGCCCGTGCGCTCGGCTACTCCCACCAGGTCACCCAGCGGATCTGGAAGGTGCTGGAGGCGTTCGCGTCGTTCGGCTTCTGCAAGGCCCACGCGGCGGCGTTCGCCCTCCCGACCTACCAGTCCGCCTGGCTGAAGGCGCACTGGCCGGCCCACTTCCTGTCCGGGGTGCTCACCCACGACCCGGGCATGTATCCCAAGCGCCTCATCCTCGACGACGCCCGCCACTTCGGCATCGGCGTGCGCGGTCTCGACGTCAACGCCAGCGAGAAGCGCTACGTCGTCGAGCCGGCACCCGACGAGGCCGCCGGCTACGCCATCCGGCTCGCCCTCGCCGAGGTCACGGGGATCACCGAGGGCGAGGTCGACCGCATCGTGGCCGCCCGGCCCTACCAGTCGCTCACCGACCTCTGGCACCGCGCGGCGGTGTCCCGCCCGACCGCCGAGCGGCTGGTGCTGGCCGGTGGTTTCGACGCCCTCTACCGCATCGGCGGCGACTCCGAGGTGCGCCGTCGTGGCCAGGTCACCCGTCGCGACCTGCTCCTGCAGGTCGCCGAGCTCGACCGTCACGCCCGTGCGCTCGACCGCGCCGCCCGGGCCGGGCGGGGGCGGGGGCTGTCCTCGGCCCGCCGCCCGTTGCCGGCGACCGAGCGGGCCACCGACGCGGCGGGCCGCAACAGCAGCGACCCCGTCACCCGGGAGGGTGTGTGGGGCCGGGCAGCGGCGCAGTCCCGCGCCGCGGCGACGCCGCGGGCCGTCGACTCGGTGCAGCTCACGCTCGCGCTCGGCGACGAGCCCGCCGAGGGCGAGGTCACCGGACTTCCCGAGCTCACCGCCGAGGAGCGGATGAAGGCCGAGCTGGAGATCCTCGGCCTCGACGTCAGCCGTCACGTGGTCGACGGCTACGCCGACTTCCTGGCGGCGATCGGCGTGACCCGCAGCCGCGACCTCCTGTCGCAGCGCAGCAGGGCCGAGCTGCTGGTCGCCGGGGTCAAGGTGGCCACCCAGACCCCACCGATCCGCAGCGGTCGACGTGTCGTCTTCCTGACCCTCGACGACGCCACGGGGCCGGTCGACGCGACGTTCTTCGAGGACGCGCAAGGCCCCTACGCCTCCACCGTGTTCGGCTCGTGGCTGCTCGTGGTCCGGGGCGAGCTGCGCCGCACCGGCCGGCGCGGGGTGTCGCTGCGGGCCACCGGCGCCTGGTCGCTGCCGGAGCTGTCCGCGACGTGGGAGCAGGCGCCGACGGCAGCCGACGGGCTGGCCGCGGTCCGGGAGGCGATGCGCCCGGTGACCGACGTCCTCGGCGACCCGGAACCCCCCGGCCGGCGTCGGGTGCTGCTGCACTCCAGCGGTTTCCAGCTGTCCCCCTACGCCGACGTCAAGCCGGCCGGCGACGACACCCGCGGCGTCGCGCGCAAGCTGTGGCACCGCTCGCCGGGGAGCCCGGGATGATGCCACTAGGGTCTGTCCCATGTCCGAGAGCGTTCGTCGGGGGACCGCCCGCACCGTCGTGGTGTGGGACGCCCTCCTGGAAGCACTCGACGAGCGGGCACGCATCGTCGACATCGGTGGTGGCACCGGGGGGTTCGCCGTCCGGCTGGCCGGCCTCGGCCACACCGTCACCGTGGTCGACCCCAGCCCCGACGCCCTTGCGGCGCTCGGGCGGCGGGCGGCCGAGAGCGACGTCCGTGACCGGATCACCGGCATCCAGGGCGACGTCGACGGGCTGCTCGACATCGTCGAGGAGGCCGACGTGGTGCTGTGCCACGGCGTGCTCGAGGTGGTCGACGACCCGGCCGCCGCCCTCGCCACGATCCACCGGGTGCTCCGGCCCGGCGGGGCGCTCAGCCTCCTCGTCGCCCAGCGCCACGCGGCCGTGCTCGCCCGGGCGATGGCCGGGCACTTCCAGCAGGCCCTGGCGCTGCTCGACCGCTCCTCTCCTGCCGCCGGTGGGCGCTCGAGCAGCCGCTTCACCCACGACGAGGCGGCCGACCTGCTGGCCGGTGCGGGCTTCACGGTCGACGCGGTGCACGGCGTCCGGGTCTTCGCCGACCTGGTGCCCGGGTCACTGCTCGACCTCGAGCCCGGTGCCACCACGGCCCTCGTCGAGCTCGAGCGGGCCGTCGCGACGCGTCCCGAGTACCTCCCGCTCGCGGCCCAGGTCCACCTGCTCGCCCACCGCTGACCGGGCTCCCGGGTGGCTGCCGTGAGCAGCCGGACCCCGATCCTGCACGTCGACATGGACGCGTTCTACGCGTCGGTGGCCACCCGCGACCGTCCCGACCTGGACTCCGTCCCGGTCATCGTCGGCGGTGGCAGCCGCGGTGTGGTGCTCTCGGCCAGCTACCTGGCCCGCGAGCACGCCGTCCGCTCCGGGATGCCGATGACCCGAGCCCGGCGGCTCTGCCCGCAGGCGGTGGTGATCCCACCCGACTTCGAGACCTTCGGCCAGGTGTCCGCGGCGGTCATGGAGAACTTCCGGCGGGTCACCCCGCTGGTCGAGGTGCTCTCGCTCGACGAGGCGTTCCTCGACGTCTCCGGTGCCACCCGGCGCCTCGGCTCACCCGCGGAGATCGCCGAGCGGCTGCGCTCGACCATCCACGACGAGCAGGGCATCACCTGCTCGGTGGGGGTGGCGGCATCGGTGTCGGTGGCCAAGCTGGCCAGCCGCCGGGCCAAGCCCGACGGGGTGGTCGTGGTCGCGCCGCACGCCGTGACGTCGTTCCTGCACCCGCTCGACGTGGGAGAGCTGTGGGGCGTGGGTGAGAAGACCCAGGCGACGCTGCACCGCCTCGGGCTGGTCACCGTGGGGGATGTCGCCCACACACCCGTGCGCACGCTGCGCCGCGCCGTGGGCGACCACCTCGGCAGCCACCTGCACGACCTCGCCTGGGGCGTCGACCGCCGCGTCATCACCCCCCGGCGGGGCCCCGACGAGCCGGACCGGTCGATGGGTGCCGACGAGACCTTCGCGCGCGACACCGACGACCGTGAGGTGATCGGCCGCGAGCTGCTGAGGCTCTCGGCCCGGGTCGCCCGGCGGATGCGCGCGGTCGGTGTCGCCGGGCGCACCGTCACGATCAGGATCCGGTTCGCCGACTTCACCACGATCACCCGGTCCCGCACCCTGCCCGAGGCCACCGACGTGACCCAGGAGATCTACCGCACCACCACCCGCCTCTACGACGCCCTGGGCCTGCAGCGGGCGCGGCTTCGCTTGGTGGGTGTGCGGGTGGAGGGCCTGGTGCCTCGCGAGCGGGTGCACCGCCAGCTGGTGCTGGGCGAGCGCGAGCGCGGTTGGGTCGACGCCGACCGGGCCGTCGACCTGGCCGCCCGTCGCTTCGGGCCCGCGGCGGTCCGACCCGCCAGCCTGCTCGGATGAACCGGTGCGAGGAGCCGCGGCACAATTCGGCATGGGATTTTCCTGAGCCGCCTAGTGTCTTCGCGAGGCCCTGCCTAGACTTGTTGCACGCGGGCGTCCGCGCATCGATCAGGGACCGGAGGAACCGTGCCACTCTCCGAAGAGGAACTGCGTTTGCTGGAGCAGATGGAACGCGCCCTCGTCGAGGAGGACCCCAAGTTCGCGCACACCCTGCGCGGCACGGCGTTCGCTCGTCGCTCGCGTCGACGGGCCGTCGCGGCAGGTGGTGTGTTCCTCGTCGGCGTCGTCGTCCTGATGACCGGCGCCATCACCGAGCGCGCCTGGGTCGGCATCGTCGGGTTCCTCGTCATGCTGGCCGCTGCAGCCGTTGCCCTCACCTCCTGGCAGGGGCGCGGCACCGAGCCGGCCGCGCCGCGCGAGACGTCCCACGGCGGCTTCGGCGTGGTCGACGGTGGCCGCAAGGGCAGGTCCCGCACCAAGGCACCCTCGTCCGGCTCCTTCATGGACCGCATGGAGGAGCGCTGGCGTCGTCGGCGCGAGGGCGGCTACTGATTCGCACCACCCCGGCACCACGCGGCTGACCGGCCCCGGTGCCTGAGCGCCCGGATCCGAGTGGCCTGGCGTCAACAGCCAGCACCGAGTGGCCCAGCACCGAGTGGCCCAGCACCGAGTGGCCTGGCGCCGAGTGGCTCAGCCGACGTGGTCGGTGACGACCCCACCGGGGGCGATCTCGACCTCGGCCTGGTCGGAGTCTCGCGCCCGCTCCCGGCGCAGCACCGAGGTCGGCCACCAGTGCGCCCGCCGCCTCGTGCGCGGGGCGACGCCCGAGCGCAGCGCCTCGGCGCACGCCTCGACGTCGGCACGCAGCGCGGTCCCGTCGTCGTGCGGCCCGTGCGCGTCCGGTCGCGCGTAGCGTGACCTCTCCACCGCGACGACGATCCGGTCGAGCGCGGCCACCGCCTGGGGTGCCAGCTCGGGGCCCCGCGCCGGCCGCTGCTCCTCGTGCGCGGCGGGGGCTCCGAACAGTCCGGCCACCGCGAGGCCGGCAGCCCGCGGCGAGCGGCCCGCGGGCCACGCGTGGCCCAGGTCCAGGACGCTGTCCCGCAGCTCCTGCCAGGCCGACTCCACGTCGCCGGCCTGCCAGCGACGCTGCCGGCGCCGCTCGCGCAGCAGCCGGGGCAGCAGCAGCAGCCCCGCCACGAGCGCCACGACGACGAGGGTCGCTGCGAGGAGGCGCCACGGCACCGACGTACCGCTGCTCGCCTCGTCGTCGGCCACCGCGCCGGGGCTCTCCGTCGTGCGGTCCGGGACCGCCTCGTCCTCGGTCGCACCCGTGCTCGGCGCCACGGTGGGTTGCGCGGGAGCCAGCTCGCTGTCGGTGTACGCCGGGGTGTCGGGCGCGCGGTCGGCCGGGGTGGGCTCGAACCGCACCCATCCGGAGCCGGGGAAGAACAGCTCGGGCCAGGTGTGCAGGTCGTGCGCGGAGTACTGCCACTGGCCGCCACCGATCTGCGAGGGCTGCAGGAAGCCGACCGCCACCCGCGACGGGATGCCGATCGAGCGAGCCATCAGGGCCATGGCGGCGGCGAACTGCTCGCAGTAGCCCTCTCGGGTCACGGTGAGGAAGTCCACGAGTGCGTCGTTGTCGACCGGGGCCACCTCGAGGTCGTAGGTGAACTGCGAGCGGAACCAGTCCTGCAGGGCTCGAGCCTTGCGGAAGCGCGTGGTCTCCTCGACGGTCACCTGGGAGGCGAGGTCGCGCACGACGGCGGGCAGGCTCTCGGGGATCTCGGTGTAGGCGAGCGAGACCGCGTTGTTGCCCGGGGCCGACTGGTCGAGGCTGGCCTCGTCGTAGGTGAGGTCGACGCCCGTCATGTCCCACTGCAGGCCGGCGGTGGTGAGGTCGTCCTCGCTGGCGAGGAAGTCCATGGTGCCGCGGTCGTAGCGCCAGTCGCCGGGCGCGTTGATCTCGGTGACCGACGAGACCGTGGGCAGCCACGTCGAGGCGAACTGGCTGGTCGCCTCGAAGGAGTACGACGACTCGCGGCGCTCGACGAAGTCGGAGACGCCCTGCAGGTCCGGCATGGCGCCGCTGGCGGGCTGCGTGTTCGGGATGTCGCGGTCGCCGGGCGTCCACTGGTCCCCGTTGAAGCGGGTGAGCAGGGCGATCCGGACGTAGTCGGGCCGCGGCCCCGACGTCGCGATGCGTAGCAGCGGCACGTCCTCACCGCGCTCGAGGTCTCGACGCAGGTCCGCGAGCGGGGTCCGGATCTCGACGTCGCCGCCAGTGCCGACGCCCGGGCCGTCGAAGAGCTCGAGGCCGGCCGACGGCAGTGCCAGCGGCACGACGAGCGCCAGGGCGGTGGCGGTTCCGCCCATGGCGAGGGCCGAACCGCGGACGGCACCGGTGCGCACCCCGAACGCGTGGGGGTCGGCGTCCGCGGCCTGCGGGTCGAGCCCCCGGCCCCAGCGGGAGAGGTGCTCGTCGTGCTGGAGGAAGAGCAGGGACAGGTAGCCCGCGGCCATCAGCGCGAACAGCCACCACGACACGCCTCCGGTCGGCAGGCTCAGCGGCAGGCTGTAGAGCGCCAGCAGCGGCAGCCCGGCGAGGGCCACGCGCTGCCACGAGACCGCGACCAGGTCGACGACCAGCATGCCGGCGACGCCGCCCATGAGCAGCAGCGGCGTCACGGGGGGTACGACGGCGGGCACCGGCGCGGCGTACTGGGTGGATGTCTCCATGGCCGCGCGCACCGCGGCGCCGAGGTCGGCGAGCGCGTCCGGGGTCGGCGCGATCGAGCCGGTGATCGACTGGAGCACCAGCAGCGACGCCACGGCGAGCTGCACCAGGAACACCGCCCAGACCGGCCAGCGCAGCCAGCGGGTGCCGGCACCGATGCCGGCGTTGACCAGCCCGATGAAGAAGAGGGGCACCAGGAAGCGGGCGGCGTCCTCGGTGAGGCCGCGCCACCCGACGACGGTGACGAGCACCGTGAAGGCGGCGACCAGGGAGAGCAGCGCGCCCTGCCCGAGCCCGGAGCGCGCGCGGCTCATCGGGCCACCGCCCCGGTGGCGCTGGCCGCGGTGCGGCCGCGACGCCCGGACCGGCCGAGCTCCTGCCACACGGCGTCGAGCCGGTCGCGCGGCCCGAGCGAGGCGGCGCGCCAGCCCTGGGCGACCAGCGCGGTGCCCGCGCTGCCTGCGGTGCTCCGCGGCAGGTGCGGCGCCCACTCGTCGACGTCCAGCGTGATCGCCATGGCGGCGGTGCTGTGGTGGACCAGCCGCGACAGGAACGGCTGGTCCGCCGGCGTCACCGCGCCCAGCACGGCGACGACGAGGCCACCGCGACCGGCCTCGGTCAGCCAGCCGGTGTCCAGCCGCGGCTGGTGCTCGGCCTGCACCACCGCCAGCGCCTCGAGCAGCGGGCCGGTGTTGACGTCGGTGTCGCGGAAGTGCCACGCGGTGCTGGGGTCCTCGCCGGACGCCGTCACGAGCCGCACGGCGAAGCCGCGGTGGGTGAGGTGCACGGCGATCGACGCGGCGGCGGACACCGCGGTCTCCAGCGAGGAGGCGATGCCCTGCCCGCGGTGGGAGACCAGCCGGTTGTCGAGGAAGATCGTCGCGCGCGACTGCCAGGGCTGCTCCTCGCGCCGGACCATCAGCTCTCCCGTGCGGGCCGAGCTGCGCCAGTGGACGCGACGCAGGTCGTCGCCCCGGCGGTACTCCCGGACGGTGACGTCCTCGGCCGAGCCGGTGGCGAAGGCCCGCGGCCGGTTGTCGCCCGACCCGGTCCAGGCGCCACCGACGGGGATCTGGGGGAGCGGCACGGTGCGCGGGGTGACGGTGAGCGGTGCGCTGCTGTGGAAGGCGCGGCCGAGCTCGACCAGGCCGAAGGGGTCGCTGACGCGCACGGTCATGGGCCCGATGTCGAAGTGGCCACGGGTGTCGGACCGGATCTGGTAGCTCACGTGCCGGCGCCAGCCGTGGCCGATGCCCTCCAGCACGAAGCGCGGCCGGGTGCCCAGGACGTAGGGCACCTGGTCCTCGAGCAGCAGGACTCCGGTGGGGGTGCGGCCCTCGTTGGTGAGGGTGAGCTGCACCCGGGCGGCCTGCCCCGCGGCGACCAGCTGCGGGCTCACGGTGCGCACCAGGGCCAGGCGGTAGCGCGACCGTCCGATGAAGTACGCCGTCACGAGGGGCAGCGCGACCGCGAGCACGCCGACGCGGGCCAGGGTCGGCTGGCCCAGCACGAGCGCGCAGACGACGGCCGTCACCCCGGCGGCCAGGAAGGCCCGCCCACGGACGGTCAGGCCGGCGAGGGCCTCACGCACGAGTGGACACGTGCCGCGGCTCGGGCACCGGCACGCTCCCGACGAGGCCCTCGAGGACGGTCGTGCTCGTGCGGCCGCTCATCGCCGCCTCGACGTTCGGCATCAGGCGGTGGGCCAGCACCGGGCCGGCGAGCGCGTGCAGGTCGTCGGGGAGTACGTAGTCGCGCCCGGCCATCGCGGCGGCCGCCTTGGACGCGCGCACGAGGTGCAGGGTGGCCCGCGGGGAGGCGCCGAGCATCAGCTCGGTGCTGTGCCGGGTGGCGGTGGTCAGCGCGACGGCGTACCGCTGCACCGCCTCGGAGACGTGCACGCGTCCCACGATCTCCACGAGCTTGCGGATCTCACCCGCATCGGTCACCGGCTCGAGGTCGTCGAGCGGGTTGGACCGGGTGTGGGAGTTGAGCATCGCGATCTCCGCGGCCTCCACGGGGTAGCCGACCGAGACGCGGGCCATGAAGCGGTCGCGCTGGGCCTCGGGGAGGGCGTAGGTGCCCTCCATCTCGATGGGGTTCTGGGTCGCGATCACC
>NZ_CADCUP010000160.1 GCF_902805925.1 uncultured Nocardioides sp. | reverse complement strand
CGCACTCGAGCTGCTTGTGGAACTCCACCTCGCCGCCGGTGCGGCCGGCGCGGTTCCTCTCGACCGTGACGACCGACCAGGCCTTGAAGTGATCGCCGTTGTCGGCGCCGTACACGAGGTGGTGGCGGGCGACCATGTCGGCCCTGTTGCTCGGGATCAGCACGACATCGGCCTCGCCGGTCGGAGGCCGAGATCGCCACCACGGGGCAGGGTCGCGCGCGGCCGAACGCCCGGATTTGGCCGCCCCGGCGCCACGGCGTAGTCTTCTGCGAAGAAACCAGAGACCGCCGGTAGTCAGACTGTGCATGCAGCCCGACCGAAGGTTCCGCGAGAGCGGACGGCCCGCGCAGGTGAGAGCAAGACAGCAGCTCCGGCTGCGACGTCCACGCCTCGAGCCTGTGCTCGGGGCGTTCGTGCTTCCCGGCCCCGTCGCGGTGGTCTCCCCGTCCGGAAGGAGACCCATGGCGCGGCCAGACAAGACTGCTGCCGTCGCGGAGATCGTTGAGTCGTTCAACGGTTCCGCCGGTGCTGTGCTGACCGAGTACCGCGGTCTCACCGTGAAGCAGCTGCAGGAACTGCGGCGCTCCCTCGGCGAGAACGCCAGCTACGCCGTGGTCAAGAACACGCTCGCCAAGATCGCCGCCAAGGACGCGGGGATCGACGGCTTCGACGACCTGCTCAACGGCCCCACCGCCATCGCCTTCATCTCGGGCGACGTCGTCGAGGCTGCCAAGGGTCTGCGTGACTTCGCCAAGGCAAACCCCGCCCTGATCATCAAGGGTGGAGTCCTGGAGGGCAACGCGCTGGACGCGGCAGAGGTGGCCAAGCTGGCCGACCTCGAGTCGCGCGAGGTGCTGCTGGGCATGCTCGCGGGCGCCATGCTCGCCTCGCTGTCCCAGGCCGTCCACCTCCTCAACGCCCCGCTCGCGCAGGCTGCCCGGCTCGCCGGCGCCCTGCAGGCCAAGGCTGAGGAAGACCCCTCGATCCTCGCAGGTGGTGCCGGCACGCCGGCCGCTCCCGCTGCCGAGGAGGCCCCGGCCGCCGACGAGGCCGCTCCCGCCGAGGAGGCTGCTCCGTCCGAGGACGCCGCCGCCCCCGCTGCGGAGGCGACCGACGAGGCAGCCGAGACCACCGACGCCTGACCCTCACCGGTCATCCGTCGTACCACCACCTGAATCCCGGCCGGACCGCGACCGCGGCCCGGCCACCGAATGGAAGGAAACGCCCTCATGGCGAAGCTCAGCACTGACGAGCTCCTCGACGCGTTCAAGGAGATGACCCTCATCGAGCTCTCCGAGTTCGTGAAGCAGTTCGAGGACACCTTCGGCGTGACCGCCGCCGCTCCCGTCGCCGTGGCCGCCGCCCCGGCCGCCGGCGGCGCCGCCGGTGGTGCCGAGGCCGCTGCCGAGCAGGACGAGTTCGACGTCGTCCTCGAGGCCGCTGGTGACAAGAAGATCAACGTCATCAAGGAGGTCCGCGCGCTGACCTCCCTCGGTCTGAAGGAGGCCAAGGACCTCGTGGAGGCCGCCCCCAAGGCGATCCTCGAGCGGGTCGACAAGGCTGCGGCCGACAAGGCGAAGGACGCCCTCGAGGCGGCCGGCGCCAGCGTCACCGTCAAGTGACGTACTGAACCACCGGTCCTCACCGACCACGCCGCAGGGCGGCCACCCCACCGGGTGGCCGCCCTGACGGCGTTCCGGGCCCTGTACCCGAGCCGGGAGAGCCGGTAGGGTGGGCAGGGCCTGATGCGCATCACGAAACGAGTTGCCCCATGCGCAACACCCGACACGCCGCGACCCTCACCCGGCTGGTGACCAACGCCCGCTACGAGGTGCTGCCCACCGCCTCCATCGAGGACAAGGTGCTCGAGCATCTGCCCCGGGACCGGGAGGTCACCGTCACCGCCTCGCCCGGCAAGGGGCTCGAGGCCACGCTCGACCTGGCCGAGCGCCTGGCCGGGCACGGCTACGTCGTGGTGCCGCACCTGGCGGCACGGATGGTCAGCGGCCGCTCCGAGCTGGCCGAGATCGCCGAGCGCCTCACGGGCAAGGGCATCACCCGCGTCTTCGTGCCCGGGGGGGACGCCGAGCCGGCCGGCGACTACCTGGACGCCCTCGGGCTGCTCGTGGACCTCGCCACCCTGGGCAGCCCCTTCGCCCACGTCGGCATCACCGGCTACCCGGAGTCGCACCCCACGATCGCCGACGACCTGACCATCCAGTCGATGTGGGACAAGCGCCGCTACGCCACCCACGTGGTCAGCAACCTGACCTTCGACCCCGCCGCCATCGGCAGCTGGCTGCACCGGCTGCGGGCCCGCGGCGTCACCACGCCGCTGCTGCTCGGCATCCCCGGCCCCGTCGAGCGCGCCAAGCTGCTCGGCATGGCCACCAAGATCGGGGTCGGGGAGTCGACCAAGTTCCTGGCCAAGAACAAGGGGCTGTTCGCCCGCCTGGCCGCGCCCGGTGGCTTCACCGGCGAGCGCTTCCTCGAGAGGTGCGCCCCGGCGCTCGCCCAGCCCGGCGCCCTCGTCGAGGGGCTGCACGTCTTCACCTTCAACCAGGTCGCCGAGACCGAGGCCTGGCGCACCGACCTGCTGCGCCGGCTGTGAGGCGCTACGCCACCAGGACGGCCAGGGCCTCCTCGAGACCGTGGTGCCCGGTCTCGACGACCGTGAGGGGGAGACCTATCCGGTCGGCGGCGTCCCTAGCCAGTGCGCGCAGCTCGTCGTCGGGCTCCTGGGCCAGCCACACCACCCGCGTGTAGTGGGCGAAGTAGGCGTCGCGCAGCTCGGGGTGGCGGTCCAGGCCCAGCTCGCGGACCACCGTGCGGGAGAACGAGCGCACCAGGAAGTCGGTCAGCAGGTAGGTGCCGGGCTGCTCGGAGAAGAAGCTCTCCACCCGCGAGGCGCCGGCGTACAGGTCGTAGCAGTGCAGGCCCGGCAGCCGCTCCAGCCCCAGGTCGCGGCACACCTCGTCGAGGGCGCCGTACGTGCCGCAGTCGGCGTACCCCACGACCAGCCGGGAGTACGACGGCCGCAATCGCCCGGCGAGCGCGCGCACCTGGTCCGCGATGAGCTGCGGCTGGTTGTGGAGCAGGGGCGGAAGCGGGTGGACGTCGACCGGCCAGCCGCGCCGCGCGACGACGGCGGCGACCGGCTGGGCAATGGCACCGCACGCGATGACGGCGGTGCGACTAGAAGGAGAGCTGCTCGACGAAGGCGTCGTTGAAGTCGGGGCGGTCGGAGAGCTCGACATAGGTCACCTCCTCCAGCAGCGCCCGGGCGCCGGCCCGCTCGCGCACCGACAGCAGCGCCATCTTCGCCCCCTCGCCCGCGACGTTGCCCGCGGCCACGATCCGCAGGACCGGCAGCTTGGGCACCAGCCCGATGCGGATCGCCGAGGCGGGGGAGAGGTAGCTGCCGAAGGAGCCGGCGAGGAGCACCTGCTGGACGTCGCGGTGCTCGAGGCCCAGCTGGTCCAGGAGCAGGCTCCAGCCGGTCGAGATGGCGGCCTTGGCGAACTGGAGCTCGCGGACGTCGCGCTGGGAGAGGTAGACGCACTCGGCGGGCTCCGCCTCCGGGGTGGGCCGGTGGAGCAGGAAGACCCGCTCCTCGCCGATCCGCGCCAGCCGGTCGGCGAGCGCGGGGGCGATCTCCTTGGCGTGCTCGTCGGGCACCAGACGGCCCGTGCCGTCGAGCAGCCCCACCCGCACCAGCTCGGCCACCGCGTCGACCAGGCCCGAGCCGCACAGGCCGCGCGCCTCCACGTCGCCGATGACCCCGAGGGTGACCGCCGGGTCGTCGCCGAGGGCGTGCGGGTCGACCGTGACCACCTCGATGGCGCCGTCGGCGGCCCGCATGCCGCACCGGATCGCCCCGCCCTCGAAGGCGGGACCGGCCGGGGCCGCGGTCGAGAGGATGGTGTCGCCGTCGCTCAGCACGATCTCGCAGTTGGTGCCCACGTCGATGAAGAGGCGGGTGCGCTTGTCGCGGTCCATGCCGGTGGCGAGCATGCCGGCGACGATGTCGCCGCCGACGTACGCGCCCAGTGCGGGGAAGAAGAAGGCGCGGGCCCGCGGGTGGAGGGTCAGGCCGATGTCGGAGGCGAGGACGGCCGGCGGCTGCGCGGTCGACATGATGAACGGCGCGACCCCCAGCGGCTCGGGGTCGATGCCGAGCACCAGCGCGGTCATGGTGGCGTTGCCGGCGACCGCCACCTCGTAGACCTGGGCCGGGTCGACGCCGCCCTCGCGGCAGACCTGGGCGGCCAGCCGGGCCAGGGTGGCACCCGCCGCCTCCTGGAGGCGGCCCAGGGTGTCCTTGTCCATCATCGTGGCGCTGATGCGGGTGATGACGTCGCCGCCGAACGGCTGCTGCGCGTTCAGCACGGACGCGACCGCGAGCGGGGTGCCGGTGCCGACGTCGAGCAGCGTGCCGACCACCGTGGTCGTGCCGAGGTCGAAGGCGATGGCGTAGCGGGCGCCGGTGGTGTCGCCGGGCTCGACGTCGACGAGGTCCTCGTCGACGACCACCGCGGTGACCTTGAAGTCGGCCTCGCGGAGCACGGTGGAGAGCCGGCGCAGGACGTGGAGGTCGGCGCGGAGCTCGAGGTCGTCGATGGCGTCGGTCAGCCTGGCCAGGTCGGTGCGCTGGTCGGCGAGGGTGGCCTCCTCGAGCTCGACGTACCGCTTCTGGACGGCGGGCCGCAGGATCACCTGGCGGCCGATGCCGACGGTGGCCGCCTTCGGCCGGGTCGTCAGGGGCGGGACCTCCACGGCGAGGTCGCGGGTGGCGTGCACCAGGCAGCCGAGCCGCCAGCCCTCGGCGATCTGGGCGCTGGTGAAGGTGCGCACGTCGTGCCGCGTGATGGGCACGACGCCGCCCTCGACGCGGACCCGGCACTTGTGGCAGGTGCCGTGGCCTCCGCAAGTGGAGTCGACGGCGATGCCGTTCCACGACGCGGCGTCGAAGACCGTGACTCCCGGGGGCACCCGGACCCCGCGCTGGGTAGGCGCGACCGCCGTGCCGTCCTCGCCCTTGGCGTGCACGGTGAAGGTCAGGTCGACGCGACCGGTGCCGTCGTGGCTGGGCGGCTCAGCCCCCGGCGGCTCGATCAGGCCCTCGCGGGCGACGTCGGCGAGGGAGAAGTCGGGCCCGTCGGTCACGTGACGGCTGCCGCTTCCCGCGCCTGCCGCGCCCGGTGGGCCGCGATCCAGCTGCCGCCCCACTCGTCGTGCCCCAGCAGCAGGTCGGCGGCCTTGACCGCCTCGACGATCTGCGGCGTGCGCGTGTCCATGATCGCGGAGGTGAGGCCGGCGGTCATCGCCATCGGCAGGAACGCCGCACCGATCGTGTGGCGCCCCGGCATGCCGAAGGAGACGTTGGACGCCCCGCAGGTCATGTTGACCCCGAACTCCTCGCGGATCCGCCGCATGGTCTCCAGGGTGGTGTTGACGACCTCCTGGTCGGCGCCGATCGGCATGGCGAGCGGGTCGATGACGATGTCGGCGGCGGCGATGCCGTACTCGGTGGTGGCGACCTCGATGATCTTGCGGGTCAGCACGATGCGCTTCTCGACCTCCATCGGGATCTCGTCGGAGTCGTTGGGCAGCGCGATGACCGCGGCGTCGTACCTCTTGACCAGCGGCAGGATCTGCTCCATCCGCTCGTCCTCGGCGGTGATGGAGTTGACCAGGGCCCGGCCCTGGTAGGCCGCCAGGCCCGCCTCGAGCGCCTCGACGACCGAGGAGTCGATGCAGATGGGCTTGTCGGTGAGCTCCTGGACCATGGTGATGGCCCGCGCGAGCAGGTCGGCCTCGTCGGTCAGCGGCACGCCCATGTTGATGTCGAGCACGTCGGCGCCGCCCTCGACCTGCGCCTTGACGTCGCGCTCGATCGCGGAGAGGTCGCCGGCGCGCAGCTGCTCCTGGAAGATGCGGCGACCGGTCGGGTTGATGCGCTCGCCGATCAGGCAGAAGCGCGTGTCGTGGCCGATGACCACCTGCTGGGTGGCCGAGCGGAGGATCGTCTCGAGGCGCGGGGCCGTCATCAGGCCGGGACCTTCGCGCGCTTCTCGTTCAGCAGCGCCTTGGCCCGCTTGACCGTCTGCGAGGCATCGGCGGCGTACCCGTCGGCGCCCACCGCGTCGGCGTACTCCTGGGTGACGGGGGCCCCGCCGACCATCACGATCACGGAGTCCCGGATGCCGGCCTTGTCGAGGGCGTTCAGGTTGGCCTTGAACATCGGCATCGTCGTGGTGAGGAAGGCGGAGAAGCCCACGATGTCGGGCTGGTGCTCCTCGATCGCCGCCACGAACTTCTCCGGGGCGACCTGCACGCCGAGGTCGATGACCTCGAAGCCGGCGCCCTCGAGCATGATGTTGACCAGGTTCTTGCCGATGTCGTGGACGTCGCCCTTGACGGTCCCCATCAGGAACTTGCCCACCGTCTGGACGCCCGTCTCGGCCAGCAGCGGTCGCAGCCGCTCCATCGCGCCGGCCATCGCACGGCCGGCGATCAGCATCTCCGGAACGAAGAAGTCGCCCCGCTCGAACCGCGCGCCGACCTCCTCGAGGGAGGGGATGAGCGCGTCGAAGAGCAGGGTCTGCGGCTCCATGTCGAGGCCCAGCCCGTCGTTGGTCAGCTCGAGCACGCGCGGGGCGTTGCCGACCAGGGTCTCGTCGTAGAGGCCTTGCAGGATCTCCTCCGGGGTCATGCGACCACCCCCTCCTTCTGTGTGTCAGCGCGTGCCGGACCGCTCAGCAGGGTGGAGAGCTGGGCGGCGTGGTCGAGCAGGTGGCGGCCGACGTCGTCGAGCCGCCCCTCCAGTCGTGGGGTGGGGCCGGAGATGCCGAGGGCGGCCACCACCTCGCCGCGCGTCCCGAACAGGGGTACGGCGACGCCGGTCAGGCCGAGCTCGAGCTCGTCGGCGGTCTGGGCCCAGCCGTGCTCGCGGATGCGGGCACCCTCACGGCGCAGCACGGCCGGGTCGGCGATGGTGGCCGGCGTCGCCTGCTCCAGCGGGCCGTCAGGCACCGGGAGCGCGCCCCAGGCCAGGAACACCTTGCCGAGCGCCGAGCAGTGGGCCGGGACGTCGATCTCGGTCCAGTCGCGGGTGCCGAGGAGGTAGCGGGAGTCGACCTGGGCGACCTGCACCACCCGCTCGCCGCGGGCGACGCTGAGGTGCACCGTCTCGCCGGTGTCGTCGCCGATCCGGTCCATGGTCGGTCGGGCGAGCCGCACCAGCTCGTCCCAAGGGTCGTGCCGCGCGGCGTACAGCCAGAAGAGGCGGCCCGCCACGTAGGAGCCGGCGGCGTCGCGCTCCAGCAGGCCCGAGCGCTCGAGGGCGGTGAGCATCCGCGACGTCGTCGACTTGGCCAGCCCGCTGGCGTCCTGGAGCTCGGCGAAGGTCATCGGCTCGTCGGCGTGCACGACGGTGGCCACCAGGTCGGCCGCGCGGTCGACCGCACGGGTGCCGCTCGCCGATCCTGCCGCGTCGCTCACGGCGACTCCTTCCAGTGGGTGCCCGCGGGGGCTTCCCTTGAGTTCCATGATGTGGAACCTTGGTTCCACATCATGAGGTTAAGAGCCGTCGGGCGTCGCGGTCAAGCGGCCCGCCGAGACAGGAGGACCCGTGTTCCGCAACGCGATGCCGCGCTACGAGGTGCTCTCCGAGGACGCGATGGCGACCCTCGACAAGGGGTGGCGCCGGCTGATGACCGAGATCGGCGTCGAGTTCATGGACGACCGGGCCCTCGAGCTCTTCCGGCGCGCCGGGCAGCGGGTGGAGGACAACACCGTCTTCCTCGATCCCGACTTCGTGCTCGAGCAGGTGGCCAAGGCGCCGCGCGAGTTCGACGTCCAGGCGCGCAACCCGGCGAACTCGATCCACATCGGGGGCGACTCGATGGCCTTCGGCGCGGTCTACGGCCCGCCGTTCGTCCGCGAGGGCGAGGTGCGCCGTGACGCCACGATGGAGGACTACCGCAGCTTCACCAAGCTGGCGCAGTCGTTCCCGGTGCTCGACTCGGCGGGCGGCGTCATCTGCGAGCCGAACGACACCCCGCTCGACAGCCGCCACCTCGACATGACCTACGCGCTGCAGACGCTCACCGACAAGGTCTACATGGGCAACGTCGTCTCGGGCGTGAACGCCGCCGACACCCTGGCCATGTCCTCGATCCTCTTCGGCTCGCGCGAGGCCATCGAGGCGACGCCCTCGACGATCTCGCTGATCAACTGCAACTCGCCGCTGCGCTGGGACGACCGCATGCTCGAGGCGCAGTTCGAGTACTCCACCGCCGGCCAGCCGGTCGTGCTGACGCCGTTCATCCTGATGGGCGCGATGTCGCCGGTGACGATCCCGGCCGCCCTGGTGCAGCAGATCGTCGAGGCGCTCTCGGGCATCGCGCTGTCGCAGCTGATCCGCCCCGGCACGCCGGTGATCTTCGGGTCGTTCCTCTCCAACATCGACATGCAGTCCGGCTCGCCCACCTTCGGCACCCCGGAGTCCGGCATCGGGCTGCTGTGCACCGGCCAGATCGCCCGGCACTTCGGGCTGCCGTTCCGCACCGGCGGCGGCCTGACCTCCTCGCAGGTCGCCGACGCGCAGGCCGGCTACGAGGCGCTGATGACGATGATGCCGACCTTCCTCGCCGGCGCGAACTGGGTGATGCACTCCGCCGGCTGGCTCGAGGGCGGCCTGGTCGCGGGCTACGAGAAGTTCATCGTGGACGTCGAGCTGCTCCAGATGATGCAGGCGGAGTTCACGCCGATGGAGATCGACGAGGACTCGATGGCGTTCGGCGCCCACGAGGAGGTCGGCCACGGCGGCCACTTCCTGGGCGCCATGCACACCATGGAGCGCTTCCGCACCTGCTTCTACCGCCCCATGCTCTCCTCCTCCGACAACTACGAGCGGTGGATGCGCAACGGCGGCAAGGACGCCAACGACCGCGCCGCCGAGATCTACCGCAAGAAGCTCACCGAGTACGAGCAGCCGCCGCTCGACGACGCGATCCGCCTCGAGCTCGAGGAGTACGTCGTCCGCCGGCGCGCCGAGCTGGGCGACTGAGTTCCGTCTTGCTGCGCGCCGTGACTGAGCGGGAAAGTCAGGTCCACGGCCTGGCCTGATGAGCTGCGGAGAGCCCTTGTTCCACGCCTGAGACTGTCGGTGGCCGATGGCTGCATGGACCCATGAGCAGCAGCACCGACACCCTCGATCGGCGGCACCCGATCGCCGTCGCCGCCGCTCGCGCGGACGAGCAGCTCGACGTCGTCGTCGATGCTGCGGCCCGCGTGCACGAGCTCGAGCTGCGGGTGGCCGTGCAGGCCGCCACCCGGGCGGTGGGGGAGGAGACCGGTGCCCGGTCGACGGCGACGTGGTGGGCCCACCAGAGCCGGATGTCCCAGCCGGAGGCCATCCGCACGATGGCGCTGGCCCGCGCCCTCGGAGCCGGTCACGAGCCGGTCCGTGCCGCGCTCGGCGCCGGCGACCTGTTGCCGGACCAGGCGCGGGCGGTCGTCGAGTCCGTCGACGCCCTTCCCGATGGCGTCGAGCCCGCGGTCGTGGCCGAGGCCGAGCGGTTCTGCTCACCGAGGCGAAGGCCCACGACGCCACCGCCCTGCGCCGCCTCGGCAGGCGACTGCTCGAGGTGGTCGACCCTGCCACCGCCGACCGCCACGAGTCGGAGGTCCTCGGGCAGTTCACCATCCCGACCCCCACGGCCGCCATGCTCAAGAAGGGCGCTGCTCGCCTTCGCAGCGCCCAAGCACCGGGCCTCGGTCGACGGCCGGGCCCCCGTGCCCGGCCGCCCCTCACGCCAGCGGCTGGGGCAGGCACTCTGCGAGCTCATCGAGACCTGCACCGCCGACCGGCTGCCCAGACCGGCGGAGCCAACACGACCGTCGTGGTGACCATGACGCTCGACTCCCTCCGTGGGGGCCTGAGGGCCGCCTGCTCGACACCGGTGAGCGGCTCAGCGCCGCGCCCCCCGTCGGCTGGCCTGCCGCGACGGACTCCTCCGCTGCCGACGCCACCCCCACCCTGCCTACGCCAAGACCGAGGTCCGGGGCCGCGCGGTCGCGTTCCTTCGGCGGAGGTAGGCCGGGGGTCGGGCGGCGGTATGGCGCGCCCGTTCGGCCGGGACTCGCTCCAGCTCGTCCCGTGGCTGCCTTGGGTGTGCAGGCAGGGCTCGACTGGGCCCAGCCGGCGTAGTCAGGCACTCCTCGGTGCGCCACAGTGGTCGGGTGATCACCGTCCTTCTGCGCTACGACCATCATGTCGACCACACCTTCTTGGAAGCAACGCACTACCGCGACGACGACAACGTCCTCACGGTGTACGTCGGCGACCAAGAGGCCGCGCGCTTCCCGGCTGGCTCCTGGGACGGCGTCTACCGGCATGAAGGCACCCGCGTGCGTGAGAAGGACGGACGAGACCGACCTGCTCAACGGCTCGAGGTCCGAGTCACGGCTGCGGACTGACGCCGAGGACGTCTCGTGGGTTGAATCGCACCCCTGCTTCGGCGGCGGAGAGACGCCCGCGTCAGCCTTGCGTCACAGGTGAACCGGCGTCCTACTCATGGGGCATGTCAATCTGTCGTCCGATCGTGCAGCAGTCCCAAGCTACTGAAGTAGGAGGCTGCTCGAGCGAGGGGCATCCACGCTCGTTCCAGTGGGAGGACTACTACAACTACGATCGCCCTCACGGCGCACTCGACGGGCAAACACCGTACGAACGCCTCCGCCAGGAAGCCCAAGACCCACTGTCATAGGCGTCCGTCAGTCACACATCTAGTCGCGGGGAGGGCGTGGAAGGACTTCATCCGGCGCGGCCGCCGACGCGCTTGCCGTGGTTGACGAGCAAAGGCGGCGGATGGCAGCGGCACGACATGTCGCGGCGTCGCCCCTGCAGCTCCCTGGTCATGGCAGCGGCCCTTGCCGGGTGCGGCGGAGGGGAGGCTGCTCCCAGCGAGCAGGTCCCCGTGCTGGGCAAGCAGCTGGAGAAGGTCGACGACGCCGTGGAGGCGGTAGCGGCGACGGCGACGAAGAGCCCGGCTGACCTACCCGTCGCGCCCCTGGGTGCCATTGCCTTCCCCGCCGTTTCCACCGCCCTCGTTGCCGTTGCCTCCACCCTCGTTCCCGTTGCCCCCGCCCTCGTTCCCGTTGCCTCCGCCCTCGTTGCCGTTGCCCCTGCCCTCGTTGCCGTTGCCTTCGCCCTCGTTGCCCCCGCCTTCGTTACCGTCACCTTCGCCTTCGGGCTGCTTTCCGGCGTAGGAGACGACGACAGGCTCCTCCAGCGGCACGGCTCCGGTCGGCTGGAGGGCGGTGACCAGCCCTTCACCGACGTCGCCAGGGTTGGCGACCTCCTCCTCGGTGACCGTGAGGCCGAGTGCCTGTAGCTCCTTGGTGACGTCCTTGTGGTCGCGGCCGAGGTAGGCGTCCGGGTCGACCTGTGCGGTGGCCGGCTCTGGCGGTGACGACTCCTGCGTGGGTGTCTGCGTGGGCGTTTGCGTGGCGTTCTGGCTGGGGGCGTCTTGTGGCTCGACTGGGTCTGCGGGGTCTGCGGGGTTCTCACCGCGGGTGGCGAGCCACACGATCAGGACCATCGCCACGGCCGCTGCGACCACCCCGGCCAACAACCATCGGGGCAGGCCGCCGCCGTGTGCGCTGGCGGGGGCAGCGGTCGCCGACGACGGAGGACGGATCGAAGTGGTGCCCGCAGGCGCACCAGTGGGCAACACCCGCGTGGTCGTGCTCCCGGTCGCCGCGGCGGGAACAGCGAGGGTGGCGTCGGCGCGGGGGCCCGCGAGCGCGTGGGCGAAGGCTTTGCCGTTCGGGTAGCGGTCCTGGGGGTCCTTGGCCAGCGCACGTCGTACAACCTCACGAGTGTGGGCCGGCACCGTGTCGGGCAGCTCTGGCACGGGTTGGTGGAGGTGAGCGAGCGCGGTGGCCACCGGGGTGTCGGCGACGTACGGCCTGTGTCCGGTGAGGCATTCGTATGCCACAACACCCAGTGAGTAGACGTCTGATGCTGGGGTGGCGTCATCGCCACGAGCCTGCTCGGGTGCGATGTAGGCCGGTGTCCCGAGAACCTGGCCGACCTCGGTGAGCGCAAGGCCGTCCGTGGCACGGGCGATGCCGAAGTCGGTGACCTTGATGTGCCGGTCGGCCGTGACGAGGAGGTTGGCGGGCTTGACGTCACGGTGGACGATACCGGCCTCGTGGGCGAAGCCGAGCGCCAGCGCAGCTTGGGTGAGGAGGCTGCGCGCGACGTCAGCGTCGAGCGGCTGACCGGAGGCAAGGACCGTGGACAGCGGTTCGCCCTTGACGAGTTCCATGACGAGGTAGGGCCGTTGGGCGTCAGATCCGTCACCCGGTCGCGCTTCCCCGTAGTCGAACACGGCTGCGATGCCGGGGTGGTGCAGGGCTCCAGCGTTGCGTGCCTCGGTGACGAACCGCGCCCGGAACACCGAGTCATCAGCGAGCTCCGTCCTCAACACCTTCGCCGCGACTGGGCGCTCCAGCACGGTGTCACGCGCAGCCCACACCTCGCCCATGCCGCCTGTGGCGATGCGCCTCTCCAGGACGTACCGGCCGGCGTCGTCGACGTGTCCACCCGGCTGGAGGCGGTTGAGGAACCAGTCGTGCGAAGCCGGCGCACCGGCGGGCGACGGGGTGCTGTCGCTCATCCGTGCAGGTTAGCAATGGGCCCGCACAGACCGAGCCCCACCCGCAGGGTCGACGCCAGCGTAGGCGTCCCGTGGAGTGCGGGGTTTGGAGTGACTAAGCGGCTCCGAGCGGATAGGGGCCATCGGCGAGATCTTTGGTGTGTACGGCCAAGCACTCACCGAAGGGAACCCACCGATGGCCTTGTCCCAGTCTGCCGTGTCCGAGCTCCTCGACGCAGTCCGCATCGGCGACGATGTCGACTCCATCCGCGAATCGGTCCGGATGGTCATGCAAGAGTTGATCGAAGCCGAGGCGACCGAGAAGATCGGCGCCGCCAAGTAGGAGCGCACCGATACCCGGGTCACCGAGCGCAACGGTGCCCGGAACCGGTTGCTGGCCACCCAGGTCGGCGACGTCGAGTTGTGGATCCCCAAGCTGCGGAAGGGGTCGTACCTCCCGGTCATCCTCGAACCCCGCCGGATCGACCAAGCGCAGTATGCGGTGGTGATGGAGGCCTACGTCTGCGGCGTCTCCACCCGCTCCGTCGACGACCTGGTCGCCGCCCTCGGCGTCGACTACGTCTACCTAGACGCCACCCACCTCCACGTCCGCAGCCAAGCCTCCCAGGTGGTGTCGATGGCCGTGGTCGTGGCCACCGGGATGAACGCCGACGGCGGCCGCGAGGTCCTCGGCCTCGACGTCGGCGACTCCGAGGACGAGGTGTTCTGGCGGGCGTTCCTCACCGACTTGAAGAAGCGCGGACTCGGTGGGGTGCGGCTGGTGATCTCCGACCAGCACGCCGGCCTCGTCGCCGCGCTCAAACGCTCCTGTCAGGGCCCCGCGCATCAACGGTGCCGGGTGCACTTCGCCCGCAACCTGCTGGCCCTGGTGCGCACGTCCCACACCGACATGGTCGCCGCGGTGTTCCGCACCATCTTTCCCAACCCGACGCCGGGACCGTGGCGGCGACCTGGGACGAGGTCCGGGACCAGCTGGCCAAGTCCTTCCCGAAGATCGGGCCGCTGATGGACCAGGCTAAGGCCGAGGTGCTGGCCTTCACCGCGTTCCCACGAGCGCACTGGTCGAAGACCTGGTCCACGAACCCGTTGGAGCGGGTGAACAAGGAGATCAAAACGTCGAGCTCGGGCAGTCGGCATCTTTCCCAACGACGCCGCCGTGATCCGGCTCGTCGGCGCGGTGCTCGCCGACATGCACGACGAATGGCAATCAGGCGACCGCCGCTACCTTTCCGAAGGCTCCATGGCGCTGCTCAAGCCCAACGGCGATGCTGGCACCATCGCCGCGCTAGACAGCGGCGAGTAGGCACCGAGGATCACCTTTCAGAGCCCACCACCCAGCGGGGGCACTGCCCCTGACACCGGCAGACTGCACTCTCCCTTTGCAATGTTGGCGGGCGAGACTCAGCCCCACGCTCTGAGCGCGAAAGTGCACACTGCCTATGTTGGTTCGCAGCCGCCCTGCGGTGGTGTGCGGCGAAGGCGGGGAGGGGAGCCCGATGCAACCGGTATCGAACCCAGCACGGCTCCATCGTGACCGCGGAGCACCGACGCACTTTCAAGTCTTGACAGTCATAAGGCGGCGCTATGACGCGCCAGGCGACCGCCTGCAACGAACGCAATTGATCAGGTCTCCGTCGATGCCGTTTCGCCGCCGTCGAGATCGTCGGGCAGATATGGCGTGAGTTCGCTGCTTGCGACCCCGAAGACCCAGGCCAGTAGCACCACATCATCGATGTACCCGCCCGCGTGGAAGTCCGGGACGAGGTCGACTGGGGTCACCAGGTAGTGAAGGCTCGCAATGAGCAGTCGCTCGCGAGCAGCGACGGCTGCCGTCTGTGCTAGACCTTCTCGCAGTTCCGCCAATTCGGGCATGTTGTCAGTCGGGGCAGTGGCAGTGTGCAAGTGGTTCGCGCGATCGTGCAGGAAGCGGACAGCCGCGACGACCCGGTCCGCTACCACCGCAAGCGGCGCGTTCGTGTGGTCCAGGCTTTCCACCAGAGCAGCTAAGGCACGCAACTCATCCGGGTGCTCGGCGATAGCGGCTGACTGCTCGCGCGAGTGAAGGAACGCTGGGCTTCGCAACACTTTGGTGACTGTGGACGTGCGTGTCCGAAACAGTGGCTTCCCAGTTTGGTCTGTCATCGCGGCTTCCCGCCTACCCAACCTCAAACACTCATCGGTGGTGGCACTATGCCAGACCGAGCCGATGTCAGTAGGAGTGCAAGCGGCATCCCACAGCCGCCCATTCGACCTCCTGCGGCAGGACCCGGTTGTAGCCGAGTTGGAACCGAGTCCCAGTCGCGGCGGAAAAGACGCGGTGTTCCAATTGCGGCAGGTGGGACACGACTACCCTCGTTGAGAACTCAGCTGAGGTCGCGAGTGTTGTCGCCCCTCAGGCCAGGAGCGGAGTCGTCGAGCGTAGTGGTGTCGTCCACCACAGCGGCATCCGTGGTCGCCGGGAGGCCGCCGTCCTCAACGACGACGACATCGACCTCGTCGGGCTCCGGCGGCGGGCTGACAGGCTCGACCGTCCCGGTCTCCGACCCTTCGGCCGTGCCGCTCCTCTTGGCCGCCACCGCTGCGGCTCCGGCCACGGCGGCCACCCCGGCGGCTGCGGCCTTGGCGGAGATGCCAGCCTTTCCGCGGTCGCCTTCCGAGGAGCCGGCTGCCTCAACATTGGGAGTCCCAGCCTGTCCCTCGACCTCGCCCCGCCAAGCGCCCGTCTCGTGGCTTCGCGACTCGATGAAG
The DNA here is from genome assembly GCF_902805925.1 of uncultured Nocardioides sp. Taxonomy (GTDB): domain Bacteria; phylum Actinomycetota; class Actinomycetes; order Propionibacteriales; family Nocardioidaceae; genus Nocardioides. The sequence goes on along the minus strand of NZ_CADCUP010000160.1, from coordinate 8,471 downwards.
GTCTTGAACTTCTCGAGGTCGGACTTCGCCTGTCGCTCGACGATGTTGAGCGCGTCACCCGCCTTCTCCACCAGGCCCTCCGGCTCGTACTCGAGGTCGAGTGTGACCAGCGTCCGACCGGCGCCGTTCGGCGCGAAGGTCACTGCGCCGGCATTCGTGGCTCCCTCGCTGGCAGCCCAGGCAACCTTCTCGTCCTGGCGTTGCTCGAGGATCTCGGCGTACCACTCGCGCTTGACCCCGGCGATCTCAGCGACCCAGTGGAGCCGCCGGTCGTTGAGCTGCTCGACCTTCTGGACGCCACCCATGAACTGGGGGAACTCCTCGAACTGGGTCCACTGGTTGTACGCCATGGTCACCGGTACGTCGACGGTGATGCTCTTCTGCACCTTCGTGGTCATGTCTCCTCCTGGTGCGGCGCCTGATACACCGCTTCGACGGAGTCTTCCCGGTACCCGCCCATGAGGAATCGATCCGCCCTCGCCACGTGGGCGAGCCACTCGCGACCTTCTAGGACACCGACGCTCAGCGACCTCAGCTCTTGTTCCCCGGCTCGTTGCGCCGCGCTTCGAACCTCTTGTGCCCGTTCGGGCACTCCGGGATCTTCTGCCCCTTCGTGGCGTGGACCTTCTCGTCGCACGACGCGCAGTAGAAGTCGCCCGTCTTCTGAGCCTTCTCCCCTGCCTTGGCGGTCATGACTCCTCCTGGTCGGCTTGCTCGTCGAGCAGCGCGCGGGCGTGCGCACTGTCGTCCTCCTGCTCCAGTCCTCGCCGGAAGCTGTCGAGCTTCTGCTTGCCGCCGGGAAACGGCGGGAGCAGGGGGACGTCGGGGTCCACGATCGCTTCCAGCACCACCGGCCGGTCCGCAGCCAACGCCCGGTCCCAGGCGGCGTCGACGTCGTCGGGGCGGTTGATCCTGATCCCGTCGAGGCCCAGCAGCTCGGCGTACTCGGCATAGGGAAAGGCGGGCAGTGTCTGGCTCGCGTCGAAACGCGGGTCGCCCTCGGTCTCGCGCTGCTCCCACGTCACCTCGGCCAGGTCCTGGTTGTGCAGCACCAGGACGACGAACCGCGGGTCGGCCCAGTCGTGCCAGCGGTGAGCGACGGTGACGAGCTCGGCGATGCCGTTCATCTGCATGGCGCCGTCGCCGACGAGGGCCACGACCGGGCGGTCCGGGGTGTCGAGCTTGGCGGCGAGGCCGTACGGCAGGCCCGATCCCATCGAGGCCAGCGTCGAGGACAGGTGCGCCGGCACCCCGGGGGGAAGCGTGAGGTGGCGGGCATACCAGTACGTCACCGACCCCACGTCCACACTGACCCGCGCGTCGCCGGGCAGCCTCGGTGTCAGGGCGCGCACGACGCACTCGGGACTGAGCGGCTCGGCGGATGTGTCCGCCCGCTGCTGGGCGATGCCGTGCCACCGGGTCACCTGTTCCGCGACCTCGTCGGTCCAGGCTCGGTCACGGGCGTCGTCGAGGAGAGGCAGGAGTGCGGTCAGCGTCTCCCTCGCGTCGCCGACCAGGCCGACCTCGACCGGGTAGCGGTTGCCGAGGTGCCGGCCGTCGAGGTCGACCTGCACCGCTCTGGCCTGGCCCGGTGCGGGATAGAACTCCGTCCACGGATCATTGCTGCCGACGACCAGGAGGGTGTCGCACTGGTCCAGGAGCCATCCCGACGCCGTGGTCCCGAGGTGACCCATGACCCCGCAGCTCGTCGGCAGCGTCTCGTCCCACCACGGCTTGCCCAACAGGCTCGTGGTGACGCCTGCACCGAGCCGCTCGGCCACGGCTCGCACCTGGTCGCCGGCCTGGCGAGCCCCTTGTCCGACCAGCAGCGCGACCCGCTCGCCGGCGTTGAGCACGGCAGCAGCCTCGGCGAGGTCCTCGTCCGTGGGGACCACCCGGGGTGTCCGCCACTGCGGCACCGTCGGGACGACAGCATGGGCGTGCGGCAGCTCGTCGGGGGCCGGCGCGACCTGTACGTCGTGCGGCAGGATCACGACGCAGGGTGAGCGGGTGGCCAGCGCCGTACGGAAGGCCCGGTCCACCACCATGGCGGCCTGCTCCGGCGCCAGGACCGCCTGGACGTACTGCGCAGCCACGTCCTTGAAGAGGCTGCTGAGGTCGATCTCCTGCTGATACTCGGCGCCGAGCGCCGTCGTGGGCTGCTGGCCGACGATCGCGACGACCGGCTGGTGGTCGAGCTTGGCGTCGTAGAGGCCGTTGAGGAGGTGCACCGCGCCAGGGCCTTGGGTGCTGGTGAACACGCCGACTCCACCGGTGTACTTCGTGTGGCCGACCGCCATCAGCGCAGCGTTCTCCTCGTGACGAGCCTGCACGAACTCGGGGTCACCACCCGCCCGGCGCAGAGCCCCCATCAGGCCGTTGATCCCGTCGCCGGAGTAGCCGAACACCCGGTGGACGTCCCACGCGAGCAGGCGCTCGACGACCAGGTCGGCGACCAGGCGCTCTCGAGCCACGTCAGGCCGCCGGAGCGTGCGAGGGGACCGTGCGGAACGCGTGTGCTCTCGACCGCATCACAACGTCCAGGCGGACGTTTCCCGACCTGTGCCACACGACGGCTCTCATAGCTTCCTCCTACCCTGGGAACCCATCAAGTGCCCGCGTGCACGCCAGGTATGCGTTCCGCGGCCCCACCCGGATGATGGTGCACATGGACCCCATCCGCCCCGCCACGGCTCAGGACGAAGCCGCCGTGATGGAGCTCGCGCTGGTCAACGACATGTTCGGCCCTGACGAGCTCGAGGGCCTGAGGTCCGCCTTCCGGTCCGCGACGAGCGGTGAGGAGGACGGGCACCAGTGGCACGTCGTGGTGGACTCCGACGACCGGGTCACTGCTGCGGCGTACGTCGCACCCGAACCCTTCGCGGACCGGCTCTGGAACCTCTACTTCCTCGCGGTCTCCCCCGCCGCTCACGGCCGCGGCACCGCAAGCCGGCTGATCGGGTACGTCGAGCAGCTGCTGCGCGCTGCTGGCAGCGAGGCTGCCCGCGTGCTCATCGTGGAGACATCCAGCACCGAGCAGTACGCCGCTGCGCGGGCATTCTATCGAGCGCGTGGCTTCGACGAGGAGGCTCGCATCCGTGAGTACTACGGGCCTGGCGACCACAAGGTCGTCTACTGGAAGGCACTGACGGCAGGCTGACAGACGGCTGCCGACGTGCGCGCCCGGGCGACAGCGCGGTGGCTGGTCGCGGGTGTGCAGCTGATCGGTCGAGGCAGATCCGGCCTCCTCAAGGCTGGGCCACCTCACCAGCCGCCGGGGAACCGTGCCGACCCCGCGACCAGCAGGAAGGCCACCGCAACAGCGATGCCCGCGATCAGCAGCAGCTCGCGGCCGAGGTGTCGCAACGGCACCACGAGCAGCAGTCCGAGCCCGGCCAGCGCCACCAGTCCCGGCGACGCGAGGACCGGGAGCGGCGGCGGCACCAGGGTCGTCGCGACGCCCAGGGCCAGCCCGGACGCGACGGCACGGCGTACGGCGACGGGTCGGTCCCCCCGCGCGAGCCCCACCACGGTGACCGCGCCTCCGGTGGGCAGCTGGTCGGGGGCCAGCACCCGCAGGAGCAGGGTCGCCGTCGCGGGGTCGGTCACCACCACCACATCCCGGAACCGGTCGGGCAGGGCGTGGCGCCGGACCAGCTCGTCCAGCTGATGACCCCGGTCCGACCGCGGGTAGCTCACCGGGGCGAGCAACACCTCTACCCGCGGCGGCGCTGCGAGGCTGCGCACCACCCGCTCGGCGTCGGCCGTCGGAGCGGTGAGGACTATCGGGTCGCGGCTGAGGTCGCCACGGACGCCCCGCAGGGCGACCTCGTCGTCCGTGGTGCTGACCACGAAGATGCGCTGGTGACCGGGCACGGTCGCGACGATAGCCGGGGCGCTGAGCAGGACACCGACCAGGGAAGGTCGGCGCACGATCCGCTCCGTGAGCCTCGTGACGACCGACCAGCGTGACGATCCCTCGGCCACGCTCGCCGGCGCGATGAGTCGCGACGTGCAAGAGACCAGCCAGGGCGTCGACGCGCAACGGAGCTCGTCGAGCGCCCGGGCTGAGGGGCGCCTCGCCATACTGACCGGGTGACCGGCCACGAGCACTCGTCCCGCACCGCCCCACCCGCCGCGAGCGGGGTCGACGACGCGCGACTCGCGGGCCTGCGGCGCTGGAACCTCGGCCTGACCGTGCTTCACACGGCGCAGGCGGTCGCGGTGCTTGTCCTGGCGACCGACTTCGCCATCGACCTGTCCACGGCCTTCCCGGAGGGGCCGCCCGGCACCCGGATCCCGGCGCCGTCCACCGCCTTCTCCGTCCCCGTCGGCGCCGCCATCGCCGCGTTCCTGGCCCTGGCTGCGCTCGACCACGGGATGACGGCGACCGTGCTCCGCGGCCGCTACGAGAGCGACTTGAGGCGCGGGATCAACCGGTTCCGCTGGATCGAGTACTCCGTCAGTGCCACCATCATGGTCCTGCTCATCGCCTTCTACGCCGGCATCACCCAGCTCACCACCGCGATCGCGATCATCGGCGCCAACGTGGCGATGATCCTGTTCGGGTGGCTCCAGGAGGAGATGAACCCGCCCGGCCGCAGCTCGACCACCATGCTGCCCTTCTGGTTCGGCTGCGTCGCCGGCGCTGCTCCTTGGGCCGCCATCACCTTGAACATCGTCGGCGCCGAGACGATCCCGGGCTTCGTCTACGGGATCTTCTTCTCGCTGTTCGTGTTCTTCATGTCCTTCGCGCTCAACCAGTACCTGCAGTACCGCGAGGTCGGCCCGTGGCGCAGCTACGCGTTCGGCGAGAAGGCGTACCTGGTGCTCAGCCTCGGCGCGAAGTCCGCCTTGGCGTGGCAGGTCTTCGCCGGGTCCCTGGCGGGCTGATCGGGTCCGACCTGGGATGGATCCGGGCCTCGGGGGGAAGGCTCACCGACAACGAGCAGGAGGCAGTCATGGCGGGACTCACGAACATCGTCGGTCGGCTGATGGGGGCGCGGGGACGGGGCGGCCGCGGGGTCGGCGCCCCTCGCCGGCGGGCGGCAGGAGCCGGACACGGGACCGCGGGCGCGGCCGGCGGCGCGTCGGGCCGGAGGCTCCGGTCGTTGCTGCGCCGGACCCGCTGACCCGACGGGCGCTGTCCGGGCGGCTCAGCGCTGCGGTCCCCGCAGCAGCACCGCGGTGAACTGCTGGTTGGTGCCCCACGGTGTCAGGTGGTCCTCACCGGCGGTGTCGACCAGCGTGTAGCCGGGGAACTCCGCGGCGAGCTCCTCGTGGCTGTAGCGCACGATCGGCAGGCCGCTGCACGTGGTCGGGCCGTCCGGGCCGAAGGTGGCGATGACGAACCACCCACCGGGCCGCAGGTTCCGCTCGAGGGACGCCCGGTAGTCGTCGCGCTCGTCCGGCTCGGTCAGGAAGTGGAAGACCGCTCGGTCGTGCCACAGCGCGTACCGGCGCCCGGTGTCGAGGTCCAGCACGTCGGCCACCTGCAACGTCAGGGACCGCCCGACGTCACCCACCCGCTCGCGCACGGTGTCGAGCGCCGTCCGCGACAGGTCGACGGCCGTGACGTCGGTGTGACCGCGTGCCAGCAGGTGGTCGGCGAGCGTCGACCAGCCGGCGCCGACGTCGATGACCGGTTCGTCCGGCGCGACGTCGGTCGCGTCGACCAGGCCCAGGGAGAGCCCGGGGACCGACTGCCACCACGAGACCCCGTCAAGGTCCTTGCCGCCGTGGACGTCCTCCCAGAAGTCGCGTCGCGCGGCGGCATCCTCGGGCCGCCAGACCTGCTCGGGCCGGCTCATCCTCGCAACCTACGTCGAGGCGGCGACGGGCCCCACCGCTCGCGACGACCTGGACGCCCGGTCCCGTCCATCCCCGGCCTTGCGGCGAATACGTAGCGTGGCTCACATGAGGTCCTCCGACGCCGTCCTCACCACGGTGCTCCCCGAGCCGGGCCTGGACCACGTGCCGACCCCGGCGGGACCGGTCGAGCGGCTCGTCGACGGCGGTGACCTCGACTGCGGCAGCGGCCTGCTGCTGCTCATCACCCGCTCGATGCGTCGGCTGGGCGAGGGCGGTCACCTCGGCATCCGCAGCGCGGAGCCGAGCGTCACGGTGGACCTGCCGGAGTGGGCCGACCTGGTCGGCCACGACATCGTCGCGCGGCACGCGCAGTCGGAGTCCGGGCCGTGGTGGTTCGTCGTGGAGAAGGCAGGTGCGCAGACCAGCACCGTCTTCAGCACCGGATCACGCACCCCGGTCGGTCAGCGGCTGTGGGTCTACTCGAACTTCGACTGCAACCTGGCGTGTGACTACTGCTGCTCGCAGTCCTCGCCGAAGGCGCAGGCCCGCCGGTTCCCCGTCGAGACCGCCCGGCAGGCGTTCGAGGAGTTCGGCGCGATCGGGGGGCGGGAGGTCTTCATCACCGGGGGCGAGCCGTTCATGCACCCCGACCTGGGCGCGCTCGTCGAGGCCGCCGAGGGGCTCGAGCGCACCGTGCTCACCAACGCGATGATCCTCCAGCGGGGCCGCCGCCGGGAGGTGCTCGAGGCGCTCGACCGCTCGGTGACCCTCCAGGTCAGCCTGGACAGCGCCACGGCCGACCTCCACGACCGGCAGCGGGGAGCGGGCTCGTGGAGCAAGGCGCTGAGCGGCATCGAGCTGGCCGCCTCCCTCGGCTTCCGGGTGCGCATCGCCGCGACGCTGTACGACGAGGACCCGGCCGGTGTCCGGGACCTCCACCGGCGACTCGACAGCCTGCACATCGCCGCCGAGGACCGCGTCATCCGGCCGGTCGCGCAGGAGGGCTTCGCCGACCAGGGGATCCACGTCTCCCTCGGCAACCTCGAACCCGAGCCGACCCTGACCGTCGACGGGGCCTGGTGGCACCCGGTGGCGGTCACCAACCCGAACATGCGGATCGCCGACGCGCCGCTGCCGGTCAGCGAGGTCATCGGCGTCGTGCGCGACGCGGTCGCCGTCCAGGACGCCGCGACGGCAGCCGGGCGAGAAGTGTTCCGCTGTGCCTGACGCCGGTGGCACCGTCCGCTGGTTCCTCGCCCCCGACGCCGACCCCGTGCCGACGCGGCAGGGGGTCGGCATGGCCTTCGTCCGCGTCGTGGTGGGGCTCATGTGGCTCTACAACGTCGCGTGGAAGGTCCCACCCGACTTCGGCCGGGACTCCGGCAGCGGGCTCTGGAAGTTCACCTCCTACGCGGTCGAGCACCCCGTGCTCCCGCCGTACAGCTGGCTCGTCGAGCACCTGGCGCTGCCCACCCTGGGGGTGTTCGGGTGGCTGGTCCTCGCCGCCGAGACCGCGCTGGCGGTGCTGCTGCTCACCGGCACCTACGTCCGCGCGGCCGCGCTGCTCGGCATCGCCCAGTCGCTCGCGATCGGGCTCTCGGTGGCCTACGCGCCCGAGGAGTGGCCCTGGTCCTACTGGCTCATGATCGCCGCCCACGTGGCGCTGCTCGTCGGCTCCTCGGGACGCGTCCTCGCCGTGGACGCCGTGCGCGCGGGCGTCGCGCGAGCGGCCCGCCTGCAGCAGGTCTGGGGGGCGCTCGCCGTCGTCGTCGGCCTGTTCAGCGTGCTCGCCTCCGCCGGGGACCCGCTGGACCCGACCGGGCCGGGACTCCGCTCGACCGATCCCTCGCTCAGCCTCGGCACCTACAACCTGCTCGGTGGCGTGGTGCTCGTCGCGGTCGGCGTCGCCCTCCTGCTGGCGGCCCGGGGGATGCGTGCCGCCGCCCTGGCGGGCGGGGGCCTCGCCCTGGCCGCCGCGGTGCTGCTGCGGGCCCAGATCGGCTTCACCGACCCGTTGCTCGGAGGCAACGGCACCAGCGTCGCGGTCCTCCTCTGCTTGGCCGTCGTCGCGCTCAGCTCCACGAGGGCGCCGACGCGCGCCACCGATGCGGTCCCCGCCGAGCGCGGGTCCCTGGACGAAGGACGCACCCGATGACCCTCACCCGCCGCGGACTCCTCACCGCCTCCTCGGGGCTGCTGCTCCTCGCCGCCTGCGGCGACGACGACGAGCCGGCGGCAGCCTCCCGGGTCCTCAGGATCTCGGCGATCCCCGACCAGGACCCCGAGCTCCTCAACCGGCTCTACGGGCAGGTCGCCGAGAGGATGGCGGAGGACACCGGCCTGGAGGTCACCTACCGGCCGCTGACCGACTACACCGCCGTCGTCCGCGCCTTCGAGGTCGGGGACATCGACCTGGCCTGGATGGGAGGCCTGACCGGCGTCCAGGCGCGGAGCCGGGTGCCCGACGCCCAGGCCATCGCGCAGCGCGACATCGACGCCGACTTCCGCAGCCTCTTCATCGCCACCGAGGACGCGGGCATCGAGCCCTTCCGGGGCACCGACGGCCTGCGGGCGCTGGCCGGGCACACCCTCACCTTCGGCTCCGAGACCTCCACCTCCGGGCGTCTCATGCCCCAGTACTTCATGCAGCAGGCGGGTCC
>NZ_CADCUP010000159.1 GCF_902805925.1 uncultured Nocardioides sp. | reverse complement strand
GTCCATGAGGTCGGAGGGGCCCGTGATCTCGCCGCCACCCGCGTCGTCGCTGCCGGAGGTGACCACGTGGAGGGGCGAGAGCCGCCGCGCGAACGCCTCCGCGGTCGCCAGGTCGCACTGGTCCACCACCGCCTTGACGGGCTCGGCCCGCAGCCGGATGGCACGCACGGGGAGCTTGCCGTCCTGCGCCGGTGCGCCGGTGAGCTCCAGCCGCAGCCGGCTGGGGTCCTCCAGCTCGTCCCAGCGCACGGGCAGGTCGAGCAGGGTGACGCCGTGCAGCCCGTCCGGGGGCACGACGTGGTTGCCGGGCGGCAGGTGGCCGCCGTCGATGACCAGCAGGATGTGGGGGAGGGCCGGGCGCTCGTCGGCGCCGAAGCGCGGCCGCTCGCTGAGGTCGGGCGGCAGCAGCGCCCCGAGGTCGTCGAGGGAGGTGGTGACCATCCGCATCGGGCCGACGGCGTCGGACTTCCGGGCGCTCTGGGCGTGCGGCAGCCACTTCACCCAGTCCCAGTGGGTGAGGTTGGCCCTCGAGGTGAGCACCGCGACGATCAGCTGCTCGGGGTTGTGGAAGGCGGTGGCCGAGCAGATCATGGCCCGGGCCAGCGAGCGCGCCTCGTCCTCGTCGCCGCAGACCTCGACCCGGTCGAAGGCGCGCAGGTCGATCGAGGCGGGGAGGTCGGGCTGCAGCCGGTGCACCACCAGCAGCCGGTGCAGCGCCGACGCCGCGGCCGGGTCGACCTGGTCGATCGGTGCCGACTCGGGTGGCACGAGCTCCAGCGACAGCGGTTGCGCGCACAACCCGTAGCGGACGTGCAGGAAGTCGGGGTCGCTCGGCCCGTGCTCCCACAGGCGCCGGCGGTCCTCGGCGAGCGCGGGCAGGGCGCTGGGGTCGGGGTGGTGCCAGGTCAGCGCACGGCGCTGCTGCGTGGCCGCGTCCCGGGCGATCCTGCGGATGTTGGTGAGGTAGCGCAGGTACTCGGTGCGGGAGCCGGTGACCTGCTGGGCGCGCTGCTTCCGCTGGCGGTCGATCTGGACGACGATGAAGCCGAGGGTGGCGAAGAGGAACATGCCGGCGGCGATGAGGCTCCGGCCGCGGCTGGCGCCGGTGCCGCCGAGGGTCGCGACCATCACGATGGAGCCCAGGCTGCCGAGCATCGGGATGGCGTTCATCAGCACGCCGGACGCGCCCTCGTTCTCCTGGAGCTGCGGCGGTGGCTGGAGGACGATCTGGCCGCTGGGCATCTCGGGCCGGTCCAGCCGCCGTCCGCTGCGCAGTGCCGTGCCCACTCGTCCCCCTCGGTGTTGCCCGTGCGGTGATGATAGGTGGATGCAAATGGCAGCGACTACTGTCCTGTGCGGTGCCCTGAGCCGCTGACCAGCGGGTCTTGGCGGGGATCGTGGAGGGGGAGGCGTGGCGGAGACCCAGCCGGTGCTGGCGAGCACCGCGACCATGGTGCTCAGCGTGCACGGCCCGGCCGGCGTCGTCGACCTGATGGTCCCCGGCGGCGTCACCGCCCACGACGTCGCCCGTGAGTACGCCCGGCAGTCCGGGCTCGACACCATCCCGCTGCTCCAGACCGCCCTCGGCCAGCTGATTTCCGCCGACCGGCTGCTGACCGACGCGGGCGTGGAGTCGGGCGACATGGTCGTCGCGGTCACCGGCCTCCACCGTCCCCGCAGCGTCGCACACAGGCCCGTGCGCGCGGGTGCCGAGGAGCCCGGCCCGCTGTCGGCCCTGGCCTGCACCGCCGCCGCGCTGGCCGCCGCGCTGGCCGGTCTCGTCGCCACCGGCATCGCGTCGGGGACCACCCGCCTCGTCGTCGCCGGGGTGCTCCTGCTCACCGGCGTCCTCGCCACGCTGCCGGTCGGCAGCCGCGCACGCCACCGCGTCGTGGCAGCGCCCGCCTTCGGTGCCGCAGCCGCCCTGGCGTACGTCGGCCCGCAGGGCTACCAGACCTCCGGCGTGGTCGCCGCGTGCGCCCTGACCGCCGCCGTGGTCGCGGCCGTCGGCCGGGCGTGGGCGCCCGGCAGCGACGAGGTGCTGTCGGTCTGGATCGTGGCGGCCTCCGTGGTGGCCGGGGTCACCGGCCTCACGGTCCTCACCGAGCTCGACGCGCGGGTGGGCTGGGCCCTCCTCCTGGTCCTCGCGACGCTCGGGGCCCGCCTCGCCCCCGTCTTCGCGATCGACGTCCCCGACCAGGCGCTGATCGAGATGGAGCTCGCCGTGACGGCCTGGTCGGCGCGGGACGGGGTCACCGGCCGGCGCGGCCGGATGATCGTGCCCGAGTCGGCGGTGAAGGTGCTCGTGGCCAGCGGCACCCGGATGCTCACGGCCTCCTCGGCGGCGATCCTCGTCGTGGTCGCCGTCGCGGTCCCGCTGCTGATGCGGACCGCCGTGATCGACGTCGACCGCATCGGTGCCCGCTGCCTGGTCCTCTTCGCCGGCGCCGCGATGCTGATGGCCGCCCGCAGCTACCGCCACCGGGCCGCCCGGGCGCTGCTCCGCCTCGCGGGGCTCGTCTGCTGGGGGGTCCTGTGCGCCGTCGTGCTCCGGGCGGCGAGCCCGGGCCAGCAGGCCGCGGTCGTCGTGGCGGCGGTGGCTCTCGGCCTGGTCTGCGTGGCCGCAGCCGTCGCCACGGGGCGCGGCTGGCGATCGGTGTGGTGGTCGCGTCGGGCGGAGGTCGCCGAGGTGGTCGCCGGCTCGTTCGCCATCGGCGCCGCCGTCGCGGCGACCGGGCTCTTCCGCACCCTGTGGGAAATGAGCTCCTGACGTTTAGGGGCTCCGGCCCCGGGTAGATCGTTGCCTGTCCGGAGGGCCGGGACGTCTCCCCGCGACGACCGCAGCATCGAGCTGCACCCGTCAGGTCCAACAAGAGACTCCGGTGGCCGGATCGGTCGCTTCGGGGGGAAGGAAACGAAATGTCTGAAAACGGAGTCGCCGGTCTCAGCCAGACTGAGAGGGCGCTGTCCACCGCGGCGGACAAGGTGGCCACGGCCCGCCAGGACGTCACGAAGCTCAACCAGAACCTCAGCGGCCAGATCCAGGGCATGGGCATGAAGTGGGGTGGTCAGGGCGCGACCGCGTTCCACAACCTGCACACGGCCTGGCAGGACAAGGCCAACAAGATCGTCGGCGCGCTCGACCAGTTCCAGCAGTCGCTGCTCGAGACCGAGAAGGACAACGTCTCGACCGACCAGTCGCAGGCCGACGCCTCCACCCGCCTCCTCGGCCGCCTCGGCTGACCTCCACCAGACTCCTCACAGACAGACGGACAAGGACCAACATCATGGGATTCGACGGAATCAAGGTCGACCACGGGGCCCTCGACGAGGCCAGCCAGAACCTGCTCACCGCCGCCAAGAACATCGACGGCCGGCTGGACACCCTCGAGGACGAGCTCAAGCCGCTCCGCGAGAACTGGACCGGATCGGCCAAGGAGTCCTACGCCGTCGCCAAGCAGACCTGGGACCAGGCCATCGCCGAGATGATCCTGCTCCTGCAGGACGTCGGCAACGCCGTCTCCGTGTCCAACGGCGAGTACAGGTCCGCTGACCAGCGCGGCGCCAGCCGCTTCTCCTGACCCTCGCACCACGACCGGGGCCGGCCGCCTGACGGGGGGCCGGCTCGGCTCGTGTGCGCGCGTCGGGGGGCCGTCCGCACGCCACGGGCAGCACGAGAACGGTGGGGAACACACGATGAGTCAGACGGCCGCGAGCACCTCCGGTCTGGTCAAGGTCACGGTCACCTCAGGCACCCGGCGCGTCGACCTCGTGCTGCCGGCCGCCGTGCCCGTCGCCGAGCTGGTCCCCGAGCTCGCCCGCAGCGTGGGCCTGCTCGACGCGTCCACCGTCTACGGCGGCTACCGCCTCGTCGCCCAGGACGGCCGGCAGCTCGCCAACGACGCGGGACTCTCCATCCAGGGCGTCGAGGACGGCGGCGTCCTGACCGTCGTCGCAGGGGTCGACGACGAACCGCCCCGGGTGTACGACGACGTGGTCGAGGCCATGGCCCACGTCGTCGAGCACGAGCTCAGCCCGTGGGAGCCGGCCGCCGGCCGCCGCACCGCCCTCTCGGCCGCCGCGCTGCTGCTCGGGCTCGGCGCCCTGGCGCTGCTCATGCAGGGCGAGAGCCTCCTGGGAGGCGTCGCCGCCGCGGTCGTCTCGGCCCTGCTCGTGGTCGGTGCGATCGTGCTGGCCCGTTCGCAGCGTGAGCCCGAGGCCGCCGTGGTCGTGGCCCTGCTCGCCTGCCTCTACGCCGCCGTGGCCGGCCTGGTGCTGGCACCCGACGAGCTGCCCGGGTGGTCGTGGCCGCTGCCCGACGCGCTCTTCGGCACCCCCCTGGCCTGCGCCGGCACCGCCGTGCTGGTCGTCGGGGTGGTGGCGCTGGTCGGGCTCGACGAGGGGCGCGCGCTGGTCATCCCCGCCATCGTCGTCGGTGGCGTCCTCACCGCCGCCGGCCTGGCGATGCAGGTCGTCGACTACGACCCCGCGGTCGTGCTCACGGTCGTGATGACGGTGGTCGTGCTGCTCGGCAACGTCTTCCCGTGGCTCGCCCTGGGCGCCACGAGCACCCGCGTCGACCAGATCTTCACCCTCGCCGACATCACCTCCGATCCCGACGAGATCGACGCCGACCGCGTCGGTGCCGACGCCAAGGTCGCCCACGAGATCCTGCTGGCGGTCGCCGCGACGGTGGGCACGCTGCTGGTCCTGGTCGCCCCGTTCGCGGTCGGGCTGGGGGTGGCCGGCACGCTCCTCGCGATCACGTGCGCGCTCGCCGTCATGCTGCGCACCCGGCAGTACCGCACCGGCTCCGAGGTGCTGGCCGGCCTCGGCTCCGGCATCGCCGGGCTGGTCTCCGTCGCGGTCTCCCTTCTGCTCCTGCACCAGTCGTGGCGCCCGGGCGCCGCCGTCGCGCTCGCCGTGGTCGGCGCGGTGCTGCTCGTGCTGACGCTCGCGCCGGTGTCGCCGTCGGTGCGCCGCGGCCGCATCGGCGACGTCGTCGAGAGCACCGCGCTGCTGTCCCTGCTCCCGCTGCTCGTCGTCGCGGTCGGGCTGCTCGACAGGATCCGGGGCTGATCGGCCGATGTCCACGAAGAAGGACCTCGTCGAGGCGTACTCCTTCAGCCGACGCCGCCTCGTCACCGCGTTCCTCTCGGGCGCTCCCGGCGGTCGTGAGGTCGAGCCCACCAAGCCGATCCGCGGCATCGTCGGCGGCATCGCCCTGGCCGTGCTGCTGTGCGCCGGTGCCG
>NZ_CADCUP010000158.1 GCF_902805925.1 uncultured Nocardioides sp. | reverse complement strand
ACCCGGGGCACCTGGTTCGACGAGCCGCGGGCCGACGGCACGACCGCCACGGTCATCGGGTGCACCCTCGACGTGGCTCGCGTGGTCGGCTGAGGCGAGCGTGCCCGCGGGTCCGACATGATGGGCCCATGAGTGAGACCCTGGACACCTCCGCCCTGCGACTGCCGGCAGGTCCGGTCGACCTGGCTGCCATCGAGACCGACGCCGCCCCCGGGTACTCGGGCGGCAAGGCCCAGGGCAAGGCGGCGCTGGCCGCGCTCGAGCCGGAGCTCGCCGACCTGCAGGAGCGGCTCTTCGCCGAGCGCACCGCAGGCTCGCCGCGCCGGATCCTGTTGGTCCTGCAGGGCATGGACACCTCGGGCAAGGGCGGCACGCTGCGCCACACGGTCGGGCTCGTCGACCCGCAGGGCGTCCGCATCACCTCGTTCAAGGCGCCGAGCGAGGAGGAGGCGCAGCACGACTTCCTCTGGCGCATCCGCAACGCGGTGCCCCCGGCCGGCCTGATCGGTGTCTTCGACCGCTCGCACTACGAGGACGTGACGATCGTCAAGGTGCACCGGTGGGCCGACGACCGCGAGATCGAACGGCGGTACGACGCCATCAACGCCTTCGAGCAGGAGCTCGTGGAGGCCGGCACGACGATCGTGAAGTGCATGCTGCACGTCGGCGCCGAGGAGCAGAAGGCGCGCCTGCAGGAGCGCCTAGACAACCCCGAGAAGCACTGGAAGTACAACCCCGGCGACCTCGTCGAGCGGGCGTCGTGGCCGGGCTACCAGCGGGCCTACGAGGCGGCGCTCGAGCGCACCAACACCGAGGCCGCGCCCTGGCACGTCATCCCCGCCGACAAGAAGTGGTACCGCAACCTGGCCGTCGGCCACCTGCTCCTGCAGGCCCTGCGCGATCTCGACCTGCAGTGGCCGGCGGCCGACTTCGATGTGGAGGCCGAGAAGCAGCGCCTCGCCGAGTCGATCGTGGGATGACCACGACCCACACCGACCCGACGGCCCTGCCCACCGTGGCCGTCACCCGCTACGTGACACCGCTGCGCGAGGGCGGCAGCCTGCCGGGCATCGTGGAGGGCGAGGACCTCGGCACCTACGTCTGCAAGTTCCGGGGCGCCGGCCAGGGGCTGCGCGTGCTGGTCGCCGAGGTGGTCGTCGCGGGCCTCGCGCAGCGCCTGGGCCTGCGCACCCCGGCCCTGGTGGTCCTCGACCTCGATCCCGAGATCGCGCGGTACGAGGCCGACGAGGAGGTGCAGGACCTCCTCAACGCGAGCGCCGGCCTCAACCTCGGCGTCGACTTCCTGCCGGGCGCGTTCGGCTTCGACGCCGACCTGCCCGCGCCCGACCCGGTCGCCACCGCGATCCTGTGGCTCGACGCCTTCTGCGCCAACGTCGACCGCAGCTGGCGCAACCCCAACCTGCTGCTGTGGCACGGCGACCTGTGGATCATCGACCACGGCGCGGCCCTGTACTTCCACCACGGCTGGGCCCGTGGGATCACCGACCCCGACCGGTTCGCGCGGCAGCCGTGGGACGTCACCGACCACGTCCTCGGGGCCCACGCCGGTGGCCTTGCCACTGCCGACGCCGAGATCAGCGCGGTGCTGACGCCTGCCGTGCTGACCGAGGTGGTGGCCGCGGTGCCGGACGCCTGGCTCGAGCCGGTGCCGGGCGCCGAGACGCCGGAGCAGCTGCGGGCGGCGTACGTCGCCTTCCTCACCGCCCGGCTGGGCACCCGCCAGTGGCTGCCGGGGAGCGGGGCATGAGCGCCGCCCGGCTGGCCTACCAGTACGTCGCCCTGCGGTGCGTGCCCCGCCCCGACCGCGAGGAGTTCCTCAACGTCGGGGTGGCGCTGTACTGCCAGTCGGTGGAGTTCCTGGACGTCGCCTGGCACGTCGACCGTGCCCGGCTCTCAGCCCTCGACCCCCGGCTCGACCTCGACCAGGTCTGCTCGGCTCTGGAGTTCGCGCGGTCCGTCTGCGCCGGCGACGAGCGGGCGGGGGAGGCGGGCCAGCGGCCGCTGGGCCAACGGTTCGGGTTCCTCCGGGCGCCCCGCTCGACGGTGGTGCAGCCCGGTCCGGTCCATGGCGGGCTGACCACCGACCCCGGCCGCCAGCTCGAGCGCCTGCTGACGGCCTACGTCGGCTGAGCCGGGCTCAGACCGGGACGAGCTCCACCGCGCCCACGGCGTACCGCGCCAGGATCGTGCGGGCCAGCACCGGGTGCGCTCCCAGTGGGTCGGACACCGCGATGGCGCCGGCCTCGGTCGCCAGCTCGGCCGCGCGGTCGGGCAGGAACCCGGGCGCGAGGAACAGCGAGGCGACCGCGATGTGGCGCCGGCCCTCGGCGCGGAAGGCGCGCACGGCCTCACCGGTGGCCGGGGGAGCAGCCGAGGCGAACGCCGCGGTGACCGGCAGCCGGTGGCGGGTGCCCCAGACGCGCGCGAGGCGGGCGACGGCCTGGTTGGCGAGCGCGTCGGACGAGCCGGCGGCCGCGAGCACCAGGGCGTCGAGCTCGCGCACCCGCGCCCGCTTGAGGGCCTCGCGCATGCGCAGGTCGAGCACCTCGAGGAACGCCGTCTCCAGGCCCAGCACGCTGGTGGCCCGGACCCGCAGGCCCTCGTGCCGCTCGGTCGCCTCGGCGATGGCGGAGGGGACGTCGACCTTGGCGTGGTAGGCCTCGGTGAGCAGCAGCGGCACGACGACGATCTCGTCGTGGCCGGCGCGCACGAGCTTGGAGACGACCGCCTGGAACGAGGGCTTGCACAGCTCGAGGAACGCGGGCTCGACGCGCAGGTCGGGCCGCATGGCGCGGACCTCGTCGACCAGCGCGGTGATGGTCTCGGCGGAGCGCGGGTCGCGGCTCCCGTGGGCGAGGGCGATCAGGGCAGGAGCAGCCATCAGGGGTGCCTCCCAGCGTGCGTGGTGGGGTGGCCGACGACGTTGTCGGTGGGCGGGGTGCCGGGGCGGGTCATGAGTGGATCCCGCACTCGGTCTTGGTGGTGCCGGCCCAGCGCCCGCTGCGCGGGTCCTCGCCGGGTGCGACGCGGCGGGTGCACGGCCAGCACCCGATGGAGGGGTAGCCGTCGCTCACCAGGGGGTTGACCAGGACGCCGTTCTCGGCGACGTACCGCTCGACCTGCTCGTCGGACCAGCGGGCCAGCGGCGACACCTTGACCTTGCCCTTGCGGGCGTCCCAGCCGACGACCGGCGCGATGACGCGGTTGTGGGTCTCGGCGCGGCGCAGGCCGGTGGCCCAGGCGTCGTAGCCGCTCAGCGCGTCGGCGAGCGGCGCGACCTTGCGCAGCGCGCAGCACTGGTCGGGGTTGGTCCGAAACAGGTCCTTGCCGTACGTCGCGTCCTGCTCGGCGACGGACTGCACGGGCGTGATCGTGATCAGGTTGACCGGCAGCGTCGCCTCCACGGCGTCGCGGGTCCCGGTGGTCTCCGCGAAGTGGTAGCCGGTGTCGAGGAAGACCACGTCGATGCCGGGCGCGACCGTGGAGGCGACGTGGGCCAGCACGGCGTCAGCCATCGAGGAGGTCACGCAGAAGCGCTCGCCGAACGTCGCGACCGCCCACTCGATGATGTCGGTGGCCGGTGCGAGCTCGAGCTCGGCACCGACGTGCGAGACCAGCTCGCGGAGCTCCTCGGGGGTGCGTCCCTCGGTGTGGGTGCCGCGGAAGTCGCGGGCGGCCCGGGTGGTGGCGGTCGTCATCGCGCACCTCCGCCACGCTCGATCATGCCGAGGTACTTCAGCGAGAAGGCACGCAGGCAGGCGCGGCACTCCCACCCGTCCTCGCGGGGGAACAGGTCGGTCTCGGCGCAGTAGGGGCAGTTGTTGGGGAACGCGCGCTCGCTCACGAGGCCACCAGCGCGCGTTCGCCGCGCAGCAGCTCCTCGTCGGCCCGGGCCGCCCAGTCGGCGAAGGACTCACCGTCGCGGCGGTCGGCGAGGTAGGCGTGCGTCACGTTGGTGACGTAGTCGCCGAGCCCCGCGCTGGTCACCTTGTGGGCGCGCAGCTTGCGGCCGAAGTTGGCCTTGAGCCCGGTCGCGCCACCGAGGTGCACCTGGAAGCCCTCGACCTGGCGCCCGTCGGCGTCCATCACCAGCTGGCCCTTGAGCCCGAAGTCGGCGACCTGGGTGCGCGCGCAGGCGTTGGGGCAGCCGTTGACGTTGACGGTGATCGGCACGTCGAGCTCCGGGATCCGGCGCTCCAGCTCCGCGACCAGGTCGCGAGCGCGGTCCTTGGTGTCGACGATGGCGAGCTTGCAGAACTCGATGCCGGTGCAGGCCATCGTGTTGCGCCGCCAGTTCGAGGGCCGGGCCGTGAGCCCGATCCCCTCGACCGCGGCGGTGAAGTCCTCCACCCGGTCGGCCTCGATGCCCAGCACCACGATCTTCTGGTGCGCGGTCAGCCGGGCGCCCGCGGCGCCGTACTGCTCGATCAGGTCGGCCAGGCCGAGCAGCACCGTGCCGGAGATCCGGCCCACCGTGGGGGCGAGCCCGACGTAGAAGCTGCCGTCGTGCTGCTCGTGCACGCCGATGTGGTCGGTGGCCGCCACCGGGGTCTCCGGGGAGGGGTTCGAGACGAGCGCACGCCCGAGGTACTCCTGCTCGAGCACCTCGCGGAACCTCTCCACGCCCCAGTCGGCGACCAGGTACTTCAGGCGGGCGCGCGAGCGCAGCCGCCGGTAGCCGTAGTCGCGGAAGATCGAGGCGACACCCTCCCAGGCGTCCGGCACCTCGTCGAGGGGGATCCACACCCCGAGCTTCTGGGCGAGCATCGGGTTGGTGGACAGGCCGCCGCCGACCCAGAGGTCGAACCCCGGGCCGTGGTCGGGGTGGACCGTGCCGACGAAGGCGACGTCGTTGGTCTCGGGGCAGACGTCGTGGCCGGGGTGGCCCGTCAGCGCGGTCTTGAACTTGCGCGGCAGGTTGGCGAACTCGGGGTCGCCGATGTAGCGCCGCTTGATCTCCTCCAGCGCCGCGGTGCCGTCGATGATCTCCTCCTTGGACACCCCGGCCACGGGCGAGCCCAGGAACGGGCGGGGAGAGTCACCGCACGCCTCGAGGGTCTCCAGCCCGGCGGCGTCCAGCGTCTCCCAGATCGCCGGCACGTCCTCGATGCGGATCCAGTGGTACTGGATGTTCTGCCGGTCGGTGACGTCGGCGGTGTCGCGGGCGTAGTCGACCCCGACCCGGCCGAGTGCCCGGACGGCGGCCGCGCTGAGCAGCGCGCCGTCGGAGCGGACCCGCATCATGAAGTAGCGGTCGTCGAGCTCCTCCTCCTCGAGCTGGGCGGTCTTGCCGCCGTCGAACCCGGGGGCGCGCTGGGTGTAGAGCCCCATCCAGCGGAAGCGGCCGCGCAGGTCGGAGGGGTCGATGGAGTCGAAGCCACGGCGCGAGTAGATGTCGAGGATGCGCTGGCGGACGTTGAGCGGGTTGTCGTCCTTCTTCGTCTGCTCGTTCTTGTTCAGCGGCTCGCGGTAGCCGAGCGCCCACTGGCCCTCGCCGCGCTTGGGGCGGGGACGGGCGGCGGTGGTCGGCGTGCTGGGCTGGGAGGACTGCGTGGTCAAGGGGGAGGTCCTTGTCGCTGAGGGCCGCGCGCGACGATGGGCGCGGAGGAGTGCAGGGGCGGCGGGATCAGCGAGGCCGACAGATCATGGTGCGCGTGCGCATCAGGTCCACGTGGCGTCGTACCACGAGGTGGATGTGCGTCGCTGCGGTGACCATGGGTCAAGTCTCAAGGTCCGGACAGGTGTTCCACAAGTTGAAATCTCGTGAGGTGAGACGCGTGTCCGCATCCTGATACGTCGCCGCCGAGGCCAGCGGGAGCCCCGACCTCGCTGCGGCGCAGGTCACACCGCGGGCGCGTCGCGCGGGGATGGCGCGACGTCACTAGGCTGGCCCCCATGACGGACGCCCTCATCTCCTCTGCGTACACCCAGGCCCTCGAGGTCATCGCCCAGGTGGAGCCCCGGATCGCGGAGGCCACCCGGCAGGAGCTGGCCGACCAGCGCTCCTCGCTGAAGCTGATCGCGTCGGAGAACTACGCCTCGCCGGCCGTGCTGATGACCATGGGGACCTGGTTCTCCGACAAGTACGCCGAGGGCACCGTCGGGCACCGCTTCTACGCAGGCTGCCAGAACGTCGACACGGTGGAGTCGCTGGCCGCCGAGCACGCCCGTGAGCTGTTCGGGGCGCCGTACGCCTACGTGCAGCCGCACTCCGGCATCGACGCCAACCTGGTGGCCTTCTGGTCGATCCTCGCCAACCGGGTCGAGACGCCGACCCTGGCGCGGCTCGGCGCCAAGAACGTCAACGAGCTGAGCGAGGCCGACTGGGAGTCCCTGCGCCACGAGTTCGGCAACCAGCGGCTGCTGGGCATGAGCCTGGACGCCGGGGGCCACCTCACCCACGGCTTCCGCCCCAACATCAGCGGCAAGATGTTCCACCAGCAGCAGTACGGCACCGACCCGGCGACCGGGCTCCTCGACTACGACGCGGTGGCGGCCAAGGCGCGCGAGTTCAAGCCGCTCGTGCTGGTCGCCGGCTACTCCGCCTATCCGCGCCGCGTGAACTTCGCGACGATGCGCGAGATCGCCGACGAGGTGGGTGCGGTGCTGATGGTCGACATGGCCCACTTCGCCGGACTGGTCGCCGGCAAGGTCTTCACCGGCGACGAGGACCCCGTCCCGCACGCGCACATCACCACGACCACCACCCACAAGTCGCTGCGCGGTCCGCGCGGGGGCATGGTGCTGGCGCAGGAGGAGTTCGCCGCCGACGTCGACCGCGGCTGCCCGATGGTGCTCGGCGGTCCGCTCTCGCACGTGATGGCCGCCAAGGCCGTCGCCTTCGCCGAGGCGCGCCAGCCGTCGTTCCGGACCTACGCGCAGGCGGTCGTCGACAACGCCAGGTCCCTGGCCGACGGCTTCCTCCAGCGCGGCGCCACGCTGGTCACCGGCGGCACCGACAACCACATCGTCCTCCTCGACGTGTCGTCGTACGGCCTCACCGGCCGCCAGGCGGAGTCGGCGCTGCTGGACGCGGGCGTCGTCACCAACCGCAACTCCGTGCCCGCCGACCCCAACGGTGCGTGGTACACCTCCGGCATCCGCCTCGGCACGCCCGCACTCACCACGCGCGGCTTCGGCCACGACGAGTTCGACCGGGTCGCCGAGCTCATCGTCGACGTGCTGACGCAGACGCAGCCGGGCACCACCAAGGCAGGGGGGCCCTCGAAGGCGTCGTACGTCCTGGGCGACGGGGTGGCCGACAAGACCAAGGACGCCTCGGTCGAGATGCTCGAGAAGCACCCGCTCTACCCCGGCCTCGAGCTCACCTGAGGCCCGGCACCTCATGCCGTACGACGAGCAGCTGGCCGAGCGGGTGCGGGCGGCCCTGGCCGGGCGGACCGTGCGCGAGGTGCGCATGTTCGGCGGCCTGTCGTTCATGGTCGACGAGCGCCTCACCGTGGCCGCGGACTCCCACGGCCGGCTGATGCTCAAGATCGACCCCTCGCGGTTCGACGAGCTCGTGGCGCGGCCGGGCGCCGCCCAGGGTGAGATGCGCGGCAGGTCGATGGGCCCCGGCTGGCTGGTCGTCGACGGCACCGGCACCGACTCCGAGGACGACCTCGGCCGGTGGGTGGGGGAGGCGTTGGCCCACCGGGACTCCGAGGGCTGACGCCTCACACCCAGCGGTGCTCCACCTCCGGTCCCGGCCGCTGCCTCGACGGCGACGACCCGTGCGACGAGGCGACCGGGCGGGCCGTGGCCCGCGCACCTCGGCTCCCCGGATTCGGCTCCGCGTGTGGATACCGTAGGTCCATGCCGTCGGCCAGCCAGCACCCTGTGGCCGGCACCGCCCCCTCGACCCTGGAGCGGCTGCGCGACACCCTCTGGCGGCTCGTCGTCACGACCGTCGGCGCATGCCTGCGCTACCGCGTCACCGGCCTGGCCGCCGAGGCGGCGTTCTTCGCGGTGCTGTCCGTGCCGCCCCTGGTGTTCGCGCTCGCCGGAGCGGTGGGCTTCGTCTCGGAGAGCTTCACCGCCGCCCAGGTCGACGACGTGCGTCAGGCGGTGCTCGACCTGACCTCCCGCGCGCTGACCGACCGTGCCGTCGACCGCATCATCGAACCGACGCTCGACCAGGTGCTCGACGGCGGTCGGTACGACGTCATCTCGCTCGGCTTCGTGCTGGCCCTGTGGTCGGGCAGCCGCGCGCTCAACGTCTTCGTCGACACCATCACGATCATGCACGGGCTCGGCGGCCACCGCGGGATCGTCAAGACGCGGGCCCTGTCGTTCGGGCTCTACCTGATGGCGATGGTCACCGGCGGCATCACCATCCCGCTCGTGGTGGCCGGGCCGGGCCTCATCGGCTCCTGGCTCCCGCAGCGCTTCGAGCTCCTGATGTCGTTCTACTGGCCGACCGTCATCGTGGTGTGCATCTGCTTCCTCGCCACGCTGTACCACGTCTCCGTGCCGGTCCGGACCAACTGGAGCTTCAACCTCCCGGGCGCGGTCTTCTCGCTGGCGGTGTGGATCCTCGGCTCCTACGTCCTGCGCTGGACCCTGACCGTGACCGCGGCCGAGTCGCGCTCCATCTACGGCCCGCTGGCCGCGCCCATCGCGGTGCTGCTGTGGCTGTACGTCCTCGCCATCGCCGTGCTCATCGGGGCCGCGGTCAACGCCGCCTTCGACACCGTGTTCCCGCAGACCCGCACGGCCAACGCCCGGCGCGAGCTGATGGCGCGGCTGCGGCGCACCGTCGGCATGAAAGAGTGAGCACGTGAGAAGGACGTCTGGCCGGACCGCTGCCTCCCGCGCCAGCAGCATGATCGCCCTGCCGGACCGCGTGCGGTCACCGTGGTGGGAGCTCGGGCGCCGACTGCTCCTGGCGCTGGCCATCCTCACCGGCACGGTGCTCCTGGTGTACCTCGACAACGAGGGCTACATCGACGGCAACGACCCCACCGGCGAGGTCGACCTGAGCGACTCGATCTACTACACGACCGTCACGCTCAGCACGACCGGCTACGGTGACATCGCCCCGGTGTCGGAGGCGGCACGGTTGGTCAACGCCTTCCTCATCACCCCGGCCCGCATCGCCTTCCTGGTGCTGCTGATCGGCACCACCCTCGAGGTGCTCGCCTCGCAGGGCCGAGAGTTGTTCCGGATCGCCAGGTGGAGGAGAAGCATGGGACAGCGCGTGGTCGTCGTCGGGTACGGCACGAAGGGCCGCTCCGCGGTGGACACGCTCGTCAACAACGGGCAGAGCAGGGACTCCATCGTCATCGTCGACCCCAACCCGGCCGCCAAGCAGGACGCCCACGACGACGGCCTCACCGTGATCATCGGTGACGCCACCCGACGCCAGGTGCTCCGGCAGGCCGGGGTGGCGGAGGCCGACCAGGTCATCATCACCACCGACCGCGACGACTCCAACGTGCTGGCGACGCTGACGGTCCGCCAGCTCAACCCCGACGCCTGGATCGTGGCCTCGGTGCGCGAGCACGAGAACGTGCCGCTGATGCGCCAGTCCGGTGCCAACTCGGTCATCACCTCCTCCGACGCCGTCGGCCGCCTCCTCGGCCTCTCCTCCATGTCCCCGATGCTCGGCTCGGTGATGGAGGACCTCCTGACGTACGGCGAGGGGCTCGAGGTCGCCGAGCGCGACCTCCTCGTCACCGAGGTGGGCAAGCAGCCGCAGCAGCTGCCCGACCAGGTGATCGCCGTCGTGCGGGACGAGAAGGTCTACCGGTACTTCGACCCGGTGGTCACCCAGCTCGCCCGCGGCGACCGGCTGATCGTCGTACGACCCGCCAAGGAGCTGCCCTGGGCCCCGCGGCCCGGCACCCACGGCGAGGAATCCGCGGACGAGCAGGACTGATCCGGCTCAGGCGAGGTCGTCGGCCTCCCTCGGGCTGCCGTGGTCCTCCCAGGGTCGCGAGGCCTCGTCGGGCTCCACCAGCACCAGCTCGTCGACGTCGTCGGCCAGCGCCTGGCGGGCGGCCTGCGAGAGGCCGGTGTCGGTGACGAGGGCCGAGGCCGTCGACAGGGTGGCCATCGAGCTGAGCCCGACGACGCCCCACTTGGTGGAGTCGGCGAGCACCACCATCCGCCGGGCGCTGGCGATCATGGCCCGGTTGGTCTCCGCCTCGAGCAGGTTCGGGGTGCTGAAGCCGGCGTTCGCGTCCATCCCGTGCACGCCCATGAAGACGGTGTCCAGGTGCAGTGAGCGCAGCGCGGCGATCGCGAGGGGTCCCACGAGCGCGTCGGAGGGGGTGCGCACGCCGCCGGTCAGCAGCACCGTGTGGCTCGGCACCCGCGCGCCGTGCAGGAGGTCGGCCACCCACACCGAGTTCGTGACCACGGTGAGGCCCGGGATCGCCAGCAGGTGCCGCGCGAACGCGAAGGTGGTGGTGCCGGCGGAGACGGCGATCGCCGAGCCGGGTCGCACCATGGCCGCGGCGTGCGCCGCGATCGACTCCTTCTGCGCCAGCTGCCGCGCCGACTTGGCCTCGAAGCCCGGCTCGGCGGTGCTCGGCTCGGCACGGACGACGGCGCCGCCGTGCACCTTCTCGAGCGCGCCCTGCTCGTGCAGGGCCTGGAGGTCGCGACGGATCGTCATGTCGGAGACCCCGAGGGCGTTGACGAGGTGACTGACGCGCACGATGCGGTCGCGCTCGAGCAGCGTCATGATCTCGGAGCGTCGCTGGGCGGCCAGCATCAGGCCTCCCGGACCACGGCCACGCCACCGGCGTCGACGGTGACGACCCCGTCGGCGCTCCTGCCGGACACCAGGTCCAGGCCGCGCGCCTCGACGTCGACCCCGGCGTCGGTGTGGTTGACGACGAACAGCCACGAGCGCCCGTCGTCGGCGTGCCGCCGGGTGACCTCGACGCCGGGGCGGACGCCGGCCAGCGGCTCGACCCCGGATGCCTCGACGAGCCGGGCGACCAGGGCGTCGGAGGCGTCGCGGTCCAGCCGGGTCGCGGCGTACCACGCCGAGCCCCGGCCCACCGCGTGCCTCGTGACCGCCGGCACCCCGGGCGCCGGCCCGTCGACGTACGTCGCCAGCGACTCGGCGCCCGTCAGCTGGAGGTCCTCGGCCCACACCGTGCCGCGCCAGCCGTTGGACAGCTCCACCGCCTCGTCCGCGCGCAACGGCAGGAACTCCCCGACCCGGATGCCGAGCAGGTCGCGGTACGCGCCGGGGTAGCCGCCGAGGCGGATGTGGTCGTGCTCGTCGACGATGCCGCTGAAGTAGGTGACCAGCGCGGTGGCACCACCCTCGACGGCCTCGCGCAGCCGGTCGGCGGCGGTGTCGGTGACGGTGTACAGCGTCGGCACCAGCACCAGGTCATAGCCGGTGAGGTCGGAGTCCGGGTGGACGACGTCGACGCCCACGCCGGCGTCGGTGAGCGAGCGGTGCAGCACCTTGGGCACGTCGCGGTACCGCACGTCGGTACTCGGGTGCGAGTCGAGCTCGCTGGCCCACCAGGCGTGCCAGTCGAAGAGGATGGCCACCCGGTTGCGCGCGACGCTGCCCTCGATCTCGGCCACGGCGTCCAGGACGCGCCGCAGCTCGACCGACTCGCGCCAGGTCCGGGTGTCGGTGCCGGCGTGGGGGAGCAGGCCGGCATGGAACTTCTCCGCACCGGCGGCGGAGGCCCGCCACTGGAAGAAGAGGATCCCGTCGGCGCCGCGGCCGACGTGCTGCATCGCCGACCGGAGCAGCTCGCCCGGCCGGCGGGCGATGTTGCGCGGCTGCCAGTTGACCGCACCCGGCGAGGTCTCCATGAGCAGCCAGGGCCGGCCGCGGGCGACGCCGCGGGTGAGGTCGGCCGAGAAGGCGAGCTCGGTGTAGCCCTCCGGGTCCTCGGCCATCAGGTAGTGGTCGTTGGAGACGACGTCGACCTCCTCGGCCCACCGGAAGTAGTCCATCTCCTTGCTGTTCTGCATCACCATGAAGTTGGTGGTGACCGGCACGCCCGGGGAGAGCTCGCGCAGGACGTCGCGCTCGGCCACGTAGTTGGCCAGCAGCTCGTCGGAGGAGAAGCGGCGGAAGTCGAGCTCCCTCGTCGGGTTCGGCACCGCGGTCACCTGGCGCGGCGGGAGGACCTGCTCGAAGTCGGTGTAGCGCTGGGACCAGAAGGCCGTGCCCCACACCCGGTTGAGCTCGTCGAGGTCGCCGTACCGCTCGCGGAGCCAGCCCCGGAACGCCGCCGCGCTGGTGTCGCAGAAGCACAGGGCGTTGTGGCAGCCGAGCTCGTTGCCGACGTGCCAGAGCCGCAGGCTGTCTAGACCGGCGTACCGCTCGGCCATCTTCCGGCACAGCGCCACGGCGTGCTCCCGGTAGACCGGCGAGCTCGGGCAGAAGGCCTGCCGACCGCCGGGCCACAGCACCGTGCCCTCACGGGTGACGGGCAGGATCTCGGGGTGCAGCGAGGTCAGCCACGGCGGCGGGGAGGCGGTGGCGGTGGCCAGGTCGACGCCGATCCCGGCGCGGGTCAGCCTGTCCAGGACGTCGTCGAGCCAGTCGAAGCGGTAGTCGCCGGGGGCAACCTCCAGGTGTGCCCAGGAGAAGACCCCGACGGTGACGAGGTCGACCCCGGCCTCCAGCATGAGGCGGACGTCCTCGTCCCAGACCTCGCGAGGCCACTGCTCGGGGTTGTAGTCACCGCCGAACGCCAGGCGCCGGGAGGGGCTGTCGGCGTCCCCGCGCGACCGTTGTGCAGTTGTTGAAAACAACAGGTGACTCCCATCTTGGCGTGCACTCTTGTGGGATCTTGCGGCAACTCCTACTCTCCAATCGTTGCCATGTGACCAGTTTCACGTCAATCATGCAATTCCCCTGATGTTCGTTCCTGTTCGCCTTGGAGGTCAATGATGAATCGTCCCAACGTCGGCGCGCAGCCGATCCCGGCGTCCGTGCTGGGCATGGCCGCGTCCCGCCGCAACATCCTCCGAGGAGGTCTCGTCGGGGGTGCGCTGCTGGGCTCCTCGAGCCTCCTGGCGGCCTGCGGCGGCGACGACGGCGGCGGTGGCGGCGACGCGTCGGGCGCCGTCAAGTTCGGCATGAACGAGGCGAGCGGCGCCGGGCCCGCCCACGAGCGCCTGGTGCAGGTGGCCGAGGCCTATGCGAAGAAGGCCGGCGTGACGGTCGACCGCAACGAGGTCGACCACAACACCTTCCAGGAGAACATCAACACCTACCTCCAGGGCAACCCCGACGACGTCTTCACCTGGTTCGCCGGCTTCCGGATGAACCAGTTCGCCGAGCAGGGACTGATCACCGACATCAGCGACGTCTGGCCGATCGACGGCCTCGACGACAGCTTCAAGCAGGCCTCCACCGCCAGCGACGGCAAGCAGTACTTCGTCCCCGTGGGCTACTACCCCTGGGCGGTCTTCTACCGGAAGTCGGTCTTCGAGAAGCGCGGCTACGCCCCGCCCACCGACCTCGACGAGCTCACCACCTTGATGACGAAGATGCAGAGCGACGACATCACGCCGTTCGCCTTCGCCGACAAGGACGGCTGGCCGGCGATGGGCACCTTCGACATCCTCAACATGCGCATCAACGGCTTCGACTACCACATGAGCCTGATGGCCGGCGACGAGGAGTGGGACTCCGCCGAGGTCAAGCAGGTCTTCGACACCTGGCGCGGGCTCCTGCCCTACCACCAGGCCGACCCGCTGGGCCGGACCTGGCAGGAGGCGGCCACGTCGATGGGCAACGAGGAGTGCGGCATGTACCTCCTCGGCACCTTCGTCGTCGACGGCATCCCCGACCTCGAGGACGACCTGGACTTCTTCACCTTCCCCGAGCTCGACAGCTCGATCGGCGCCACCGCGCTCGACGCGCCGATCGACGGGTTCTGCCTCGCCGCCAGCGGCAGCAACCAGGCGGGGGGCAAGGAGATGCTGAAGTACCTGGGCACCGCCGAGGCCGCGGACGCCGCCAACAAGGGCACCACGCCGCTCATCGCCGCCAACTCCGGCGCCGACACCAGCGTCTACTCCGACCTGCAGAAGAAGTCGGCCGAGGTCGTGCAGGCTGCCGAGAACATCGCGCAGTTCCTCGACCGCGACACCCGCTCCGACTTCGCCTCGACGGTCATCATCCCGGAGCTGCAGCGGTTCCTGGAGGACCCCGACGACATCGACGGCGTCACCCAGAGCATCCAGCAGCAGAAGGAGTCCATCTTCATCTGAGGATGCGCTCGCCCAGTGAGGACGCCGGCCAGGACGCCCGGAGAAGTGTGAGGGACCAGTGACGACGACGACGCCCGTGCCCGCGGAGACCACGGCAGAGCCGGTGACGGCCGCGCAACCGCCGAAGCGGCGGCTGCCGGCCCGCGACCGGGCGGTCGTCATCACGATGATCCTGATCCCCACCCTCTTCGTGGTGGTCCTGGTGTGGGTGCCGGCCATCTTGTCGGTGGTGCTGTCCTTCGGCGCCTGGAACGGCATCGGCGACGTCGACCAGATCCAGTGGGTCGGCACCAAGAACTACGCC
Organism: uncultured Nocardioides sp.; assembly: GCF_902805925.1. Taxonomy (GTDB): domain Bacteria; phylum Actinomycetota; class Actinomycetes; order Propionibacteriales; family Nocardioidaceae; genus Nocardioides. Next base: position 9,728 of record NZ_CADCUP010000158.1, on the reverse strand, counting down.
GACATCGTCGACATCTACCCGCCGTTCTGGCCGGCGATCCAGCACAACCTGATCTGGCTGGTGTTCCTGTTCCTGGGGCCCACCCTCCTCGGGATGTTCCTGGCGGTGGTCCTGGACCGCAACATGCGCGGCAGCCGGTTCTACCAGACGGCCTTCTACATGCCGGTGGTGCTCTCGCTGGCGCTGGTGGGCTTCATCTGGCAGCTCTTCTACTCCCGCGACCAGGGCCTGATCAACCAGGTGTTCGGCTCCGAGGTCGACTGGTACGGCGACTCCAGCGTCAACCTCTGGGCGGTGCTGGTGGCCACCGCGTGGCGGCACACGGGCTACATCATGCTGATCTACCTGGCCGGCCTGAAGGGCGTGGACGCCTCGTTGCGCGAGGCGGCCGCGGTCGACGGCGCCAGCGAGCGGCAGACGTTCTTCAGGATCGTCTTTCCGGTGATGCGCCCGATCAACATGATCGTGCTGGTCATCGTCGTCATCGAGTCGCTGCGGGCCTTCGACCTGGTGTGGGTCGTCAACCGCGGCACCAACGGCCTGGAGCTGATCGGTGCCCTCGTCGCCCAGAACGTCGTGGGGGAGGCGGCCCGCTACGGCTTCGGCTCGGCCCTGGCGGTCATCATGATGCTGATCTCGACGGTCTTCATCGCCATCTACCTCCGCATCGTCTTCCGCGAGGAGCGCCGATGAGCACGACCCTGGAGGCGGCCCCCGGCCGCCGGCGTACGCAGAAGCCTCCGGAGCGGGCCGAGGGCGGCGCGCTCAACGCGCCGCGGGGCACCATCGCCACGGTGGTCATGGCCGTGCTCGCGCTGCTGTGGCTGTTCCCGCTCTTCTGGGCGGTCCTGAACTCGTTCCGCAGCTACGCCTACACGCAGGCCAACGGCTACCTCTCCATCGGCGGATGGACCCTGGACAACTACCGCCGCGTCTGGGAGAACGCCGACCTGGGCAAGTACTTCGTCAACTCGCTCATCATCACCGTCCCGGCGGTCGTGCTGACGCTCTTCCTCTCCTCGCTGGTGGCCTTCGTCCTGGCGCGCTTCAGCTACCGCTTCAACCTCACCCTGCTGGCGGTCTTCCTCGCGGCGAACCTGCTGCCGCCGCAGGCCCTGCTCGTCCCGGTCTACCGGATGTTCCGCGAGATCCCGCTGCCGCTCTTCATGAGCGAGACCGGCACCCTGCTGGGCAGCTACTGGGGCCTGATCGCCATCAACGTCGCCTTCCAGATGGGCTTCTGCACCTTCGTGCTGAGCAACTACATGAAGACGCTGCCGCACGAGATCTACGAGCAGGCGCAGATCGACGGCGCCAGCGTGTGGCGGCAGTACTGGCAGCTCACCATGCCGCTGGTGCGCCCCGCCCTGGCGGCGCTGGCCACCTTGCAGGTGACGTGGATCTACAACGAGTTCTTCTGGGCCACCGTGCTGCTGGGCGGCCAGGGCGACAAGTTCCCGATCACGTCCGCACTGAACAACCTGCGCGGGCAGTTCTTCGTCGACTACAACCTGCTGTCGGCGGGCTCGGTGCTGGTGGCGCTACCGGTGCTCATCGTGTTCTTCGTGCTGCAGAAGCAGTTCGTGGCCGGCCTGACGCTCGGCTCGACGAAGGGCTGAGCTGCTCAGAGGTGGCCCGGACGGTACGACGCGGGCCGGCTGAAGGCACGCAGCATGATGTAGGGGGGAGTGCCTCCCGGCACCTGCTTGCCGGCCTGCACGTCGTTGAAGAACGTGGAGAAGCCCACGGTGTCCACCGCCGCGCCGTCGGCGAAGCCCATCGACCAGTCGGGGAAGGCCCGCTCCTCGACCCGGTCCTCGAGCTCCAGGCTGATGTCGCGGTGCCGGACGTCGCTCGCGATGCGCGCGTACGTCGCCCGCACGGCCTCCTCCGGCCCCTCCAGCACCTGCACGAAGTGGCCGTCGTGGTAGATCATCATCCCGGTGATGTCGTCGGCGATGTTGTTCCTGCGACTCACCTCGAGCAGCTCGAAGAGGTCGGCGTCGCTGAACGGCACCGTCTCCGTGCTGAAGTAGGTCAGGCTGAGCATGCGTCCCCCCGGGTCTCGTAGCGCAGTAGCACGGTAGTGCCCGTACGTCCCTGCCGTACCCGAAACCAGGCACCTCGATGTGCCAGGTAGGTAAGGCTGGCCTAAGATGGCGGTTCGTCGTCCATGCCGAGGGAGTCTGACCACCGATGCGCCTGCCGTTCACTCTGTGCCTTGTCCTGGTCCTGGGGGTCGGCGGCGCAGCCTGCTCCGCGGACGAGGGGCCGAGGCTCGTCGTGTACAACGCCCAGCACGAGCAGCTCCTGGAGGAGATCGCCCCCGCGTTCGAGGAGGAGACCGGCATCGAGGTCGAGCTGCGCCACGGGTCGGACTCCGAGCTCGCGGCCCAGCTCGTCCAGGAGGGCGACGCCTCGCCGGCTGACGTCTTCCTGACCGAGAACACCCCCGCGATGTCGGCGGTCGAGCGGGCCGGCCTCTTCGCGCCACTGGAGTCGGCTGCGACCGAACCCATCCCGGCGGAGCACCGCCCGGAGAGCGGCCTCTGGACGGGCTTCGTCGCCAGGTCGACGGTGCTCGTCTACAACCCCAGCCTGGTCAGCGAGGACGAGCTGCCCGCCTCGATCCTGGACCTTGCCGATCCCGAGTGGCAGGGCAAGGTGTCGTTCTCCCCGACCGGAGCGGACTTCCAGGCGATCGTGGCAGCCGTCCTCGACCTGGAGGGCGAGGACGCCACCCGCGCCTGGCTGGAGGGCCTGAAGGCCAACGGCACGGTGTACGACGGCAACAACGTCGTGCTGGAGGCGGTGAACTCCGGCGAGATCGCCACCGGCATCGAGTACCACTACTACTGGTACCGCGACCAGGCGGAGTCGGGCGAGAACAGCGACGACAGCCGGCTCCACTTCTTCGGCGAGCAGGACCCCGGCGCCTTCGTCAGCATCTCGGGAGCGGGCGTGCTGGAGAACGCGGAGCACGCCGAGGAGGCGCAGCAGTTCGTCGCCTACCTGACCAGCGAGGAGGGGCAGCAGGCGCTGGCCGACAGCTATGCCCTGGAGTACCCGCTCAACCCGGCGGTCAGCCTCGACCCACCGGTGAGGCCGCTCGCCGAGCTGCGGCCGCCCGCCGTCGCCGTCAGCGACCTCGACGGGGAGACGGTGGTGGAGCTGCTCTCCGACGCGGGATTCGTCCTCTGAGTGCCGGGACCGCCGTCGGGCCGGCGCCCGACGCCGACCGCCCCGGCAGGGCGAGGCCCCGCCCGCCGATCGTCCTGCTGCTCCTGGGCCTGGTGGTGGCCGCGACCAGCCTGATGCCGCTCGGCTTCGTCGTCGTCTCGACCGCGGAGCTGGGCCCGGCGGAGGCGTGGGACCTGCTGACGCGGCCGAGGTTCGACGACCTGGTGTGGAACACCACCCGGTTGCTGGTCGGTGCAGTGGCGCTCAGCGTCGTGCTGGGCGTCGGCTGCGCCTGGCTCGTCGTGCGCAGCGACCTCCCGTGGGCCGGGCTGTGGCACGGGGTGCTGTGCGCGCCACTCGCGGTGCCGGCGTTCGTGAACGGCTACGGATGGATCTCGACCACCCACGCGGTGCAGTCGTACTGGGGCGCGGTGCTGATCGTCAGCCTCTCCTACTACCCCCTGGTCTACCTGCCGACCGTGGCGGCGCTGTCCCGCCTCGACTCCTCGGTCGAGGACGTCGCCGCCAGCCTGGGCGTCGGCCCGTGGTCGTCGTTCCTCCGCGTGGTCCTGCCGACGATCAGCCCCGCCGTGCTCGGCGGCGCGCTGCTCGTGGGTCTCCACCTGCTGGGGGAGTACGGCGCGCTGCAGCTCCTCAACTACCCGACCCTGACGACCGGCATCCTGGACCAGTACCGCGTCTCGTTCAACGGCCCGGCCGCCACGATGCTGGCGCTGGTGCTGGTCGCGTTCTGCCTGGTGCTGCTCGGCCTCGAGCTGCTCGTCCGCGGGCGACGGCGCCGGTCCCGCGTCGGCTCCGGCGTGCGTCGTACGGCGACCCGGCACCGGCTGGGCCGAGCCACGCCCGCCTGGACCGGCGCCCTCCTGGTCTTCGCGATGCTGACCCTCGGCGTGCCGCTGGCCAGCCTGGTGCGCTGGCTGGTCCGCGGGAGCTCCTCCTCGCTCTCGCAGGGCGACCTCGGCGCGGCGCTGGGAACCACGCTCGGGCTCGCGGTGGCGGCCGGGGCGCTGGCGACCCTCGCGGCCATGCCGGCGACGTGGCTGGCGGTCCGGCACCGCGGCGCGCTCGCCACGATCATCGAGCGGGCGGTGTACCCGGCGCACGCGCTCCCCGGCATCGTCGTCGCCCTCGCGCTGGTCACCATCTCGATCCGCGCGGTGCCCTCGCTCTACCAGACGCTGCCGGTGCTGGTCCTCGCCTACGTGATCCTGTTCCTGCCGCGGGCCGCGGTCTCCGTCCGGTCGACCCTCGAGCTGGCGCCGCCGGTCCTGGAGGACGTCGCGACCTCGTTGGGGTGCACCCGCGTCGGCGCCGTCCGCCGGGTCACGCTGCCGCTGCTCCTGCCGGGGCTGGCGGCCGGCATGGCGCTGGTGTCGCTGGCGGTCGGCACCGAGCTGACCGCGACCCTGCTGCTCGCACCGACCGGGACCTCGACGCTGGCCACCGAGTTCTGGTCGCGCGCGGGCGCGGTCGAGTACGGCGCCGCCGCGCCGTACGCGCTCGCGCTGGTGCTGCTCTCGGTGCCGGCCACCTGGCTGCTCGGCCGCGCCGCCGTGGCGCCCGGTCCCACCGGCCCGGGGAGGCTGACGTGACCGCCGCCAACGTCGGCCTGCGGGTCACCGGGCTGACCAGGTCGTTCGGGTCCCTGCGCGTCCTCGACGGCGTCGACCTCGACGTGCCGGGCGGCATCACCGCCGTCCTGGGCGCCTCGGGCTGCGGCAAGACGACGCTGCTGCGACTGGTGGCGGGCTTCCTGGAGCCGGACGCCGGCACCATCCGCCTGGGCGGTCGCGTGGTGGCCGGCGACGGCAGGGCGGTGCCGGCGCGCGGCCGGCGGATCGGCTACGTGCCGCAGGAGGGCGCGCTCTTCCCGCACCTGGACGTGGCGGGGAACGTCGCGTTCGGGCTCAGCTCGGGCCGTCGGTCCACGACCGGGCGGCGACGGGTGGAGGAGATGCTCGAGCTCGTCGAGCTGCCCCGGAACGTGGCGACCCGGCAGCCGCACGAGCTGTCCGGCGGCCAGCAGCAGCGGGTGGCGCTGGCCCGGGCGCTGGCGCCGGACCCGGACGTGGTGCTGCTCGACGAGCCGTTCTCGTCGCTCGACGCCGGCCTGCGCGAGGAGACCGGGCGGTCGGTGGCCCGTGCGCTGCGTGCCAGCGAGACGACGGCGGTGCTGGTCACCCACGACCAGGGGGAGGCGCTCTCCCTGGCCGACCAGGTCGCGGTGATGGCGCAGGGCCGGTTCCTCCAGGTCACCACGCCGGCCGAGCTCTACCTCCACCCGGCGAGCCCGGCGGTGGCGTCGTTCGTGGGGCACGCCGCGCTGGTCCCGGCGCAGGCCGTGGGCGGCACGGCGACCAGCGCGCTCGGACCCGTGCCGGTCCGCGCCGCACGCGAGGGCCGGGTGCTGCTCGCGGTCCGGCCCGAGCAGGTCGCGGTCACCGCCAAGGACGAGCCCGGCTGCCTGACCGCCGAGGTGCTCGAGGTGTCCTTCTTCGGCCACGACGCGACGGTCCGCGTCCGGGTCGTCGGCAGCGACGACCTGGTCGAGCTGACCGCACGGGTGCCCGCCAACGGCGTGCCGCAGCCCGGCACCCAGGTCGGCGTGCGCGTCGTCGGCGAGGTCCTGGCCTTCCCGGAGGACCCGTCATGAGCACGCTGCCCGTCACCCGCCACACGCACTGGCTGCTCGGCGGCGCCGAGGACGACCCGGCGCTGGTCGACGGCGACGCGACCATGACGTACGGCGAGCTGCTGAGGTCCGTGGCGGCCGAGCGCGAGCGGCTCGGCCCGCGGCAGCTCGTGGCGCTCGAGGCGCGCCCGACGATCGACTTCGTGGTGTCCTACCTCGCGGCGCTGGCCGACGGCCACCCGGTGCTGCTGCTCGCCGAGGGCGACACCGCCCGGCACGAGCACCTGCTCGCGGAGTACCGCCCCGGCACCACCACGGGACTGCACCCCGACCTCGCCCTGATGCTGTCGACGTCCGGCTCGACCGGCTCGCCGAAGCTGGTCCGGCTCTCGCGGGAGAACATCGCGTCCAACGCGCGCGCCATCGCCGACTACCTCGACCTCCGCTCGACCGACGTGGCGATCACCTCGCTGCCGCTGCACTACTGCTACGGGCTCTCGGTGCTGCACAGCCACCTCGCGGTCGGTGCGTCCGTCGTGCTCACCGGGCTCGCGGTGGTCGACGAGTGCTTCTGGGACCTCGCCGAGCGCACCGCGGTGACCGGCGTCGCCGGCGTCCCGCACACGTACGCGCTGCTCGACGCGGTCGACTTCGGCCGCGCAGTGCTGCCCCGGCTGCCGTCGCTCCGCTATCTGACCCAGGCGGGTGGGCGGATGCCGCCGGACCGCGTGCGGGAGTACTCCGGGCTCCTGAGCGACCGCGGCATCGACCTGTTCGTGATGTACGGCCAGACCGAGGCGACCGCCCGGATGGCCTACCTGCCGCCGGAGCTCGCCGCCGACCACCCCGACACGATCGGCGTCCCGCTGCCCGGCGGGGCGCTGCGCATCGCGCCGCTGCCGCACACGCCCCGGGGCACCGGCGAGCTGGTCTACACCGGACCCAACGTGATGATGGGGTACGCCGAGTCCCGGGCCGACCTCGCCCGCGGGGCCGAGCTGGCCGAGCTGCGCACCGGCGACCTGGCGCGGGTCACCGACGCGGGGCTGTTCCAGGTCCTCGGGCGCCTCGACCGCCACGCCAAGGTCCTCGGCCACCGCGTCGACCTCGACCGGGTCGAGGCCGCCGTGGCCTCCGGCGGCGACGCCGTACGGCTGGTGGCGCGGCCCGAGCGCCTGTGGGTGTTCGTGTCCGGGGCGCGCGCCCGGGTCGGGCTGCGCGAGCGGGTCTGCGCCGCGACCGGGCTGCGCGGCGCCGCCGTGAGCGTGGTGGCGCTGGACGCGTTGCCGGTCACCGCCTCGGGCAAGCCGGACGACGGAGCACTGCGGGCCCACGTCGAGCGGGAGGAGTCGCTCCGGGGCTCGGCGCCCAGCGGCCCGGTGACCGCCGAGGAGGTCCGGGACCTGTTCGCCGTGGTGCTCGGCCGCCCGGACGCGACCGTTGCCGACTCCTTCGTCGGCCTGGGCGGCGACTCCCTGTCCTACGTCGAGGTCTCGACCCGGCTGGGGGAGCGGCTCGGCCGGCTGCCACCGACGTGGCCCACGTCAGCGGCGGCCGAGCTGGCGTCCGCCCGTCCGGCCGCCCCGCCGCGCCGCCGGCGTGGCGTGGCGGTCGACATCTCGGTCGTGCTCCGCGCTGTCGCGATCACGCTCATCGTGGTCACCCACGCCGACCTGTGGCAGCTGCAGGGCGGTGCGCACGTGCTGCTCGCGGTGGCCGGCTTCAACCTGGCCCGCTTCCAGCTCGCGGTCCCCGGGCGCCGCGAGCGGGTGCTCGGTCTGCTGCGCACGGCCCGGACGATCGCCGTACCGGTGGTGGCTTTCGTCGGTGTGCTGGCCGTGGCGGGGCACCAGTACCGGTGGCCCACCGCGCTCCTCCTCAACGGGGCGCTGGGCAGCGAGCGGTGGGACGACCAGTGGCAGTTCTGGTTCCTCGAGACGCTGGTGTGGTGCTACCTCGGACTCGCCGCGCTGCTCGCCGTCCCGCTGCTGGCCCGCGCCCAGCGCGCGGGGCCCTTCGCCGCCGCCCTGCTGGCGCTCGGGGTCGGTCTCGGCGTGCGCTACTGGTCGATCGGTGTCGAGGCCGAGCGCGCCGAGCCGTACACGATGGGCGTCGCCGCGTGGTGCATCGCGCTGGGCGCCTGCGCGGCCCACGCGCGGACCACGCGGCAGCGCCTGCTCGTCGCCCTGCTCGCCGTGGCGGCCACGGCCGGCTTCTTCGGCGACCCCCGGCGCGAGGCGATCGTCATCGGCGGGGTCCTCCTCCTGCTCCTCGGCCGCCCCGCCGTGCTGCCCTCGTGGGCGGCCTCGACCCTCGGCGTCCTCGCCTCGGCGTCGCTGTGGATCTACCTCACCCACTGGCAGGTCTACCCGCCCCTCGAGGACAGCGGCCACCAGGTCCTGGCCATCGTTGCGTCGCTCGCCGTTGGCGTGGCCGCCTGGGCCGTCGTCACGGTGGGCGGGCGGAGGGGGATGGCCGTGGTGCGGGGTCGCTCGGTAGGCCGGAGAGCGCAAGGCACCGGTGCGTAAGGGCCGCTGAGCGAGGGTTTGCGTCGGGTGAAGGACGCCATCCGCGGTGAGGCGATACAGGATTCGGAATGGCGACGCCGGGTCCGAGCGGCTTCGTGACCCTCGATCCGGCTGTGATCCTGACTGTCGGTGGTCGTCCCTAGGGTTCGGGACGTGTGGCCGCGTCGGCGGTCCGGCGAGGGGGTCGAGATGGATGCAGGGCTGGAGCGTCGCTGGGACGAAGCGATGGAGACGGCTTGGCGGAGCTTCCGTCAGCGGCTGGCCGACCGGTTGGCCGGCATGGCGGAGGACGACGCGCTGGTCGTCGCGGTGCCCGGGGAAGCATCGGATGGCGCGTCGCCGTACTGCCAGGCCGTCGTCGGGCCCGGGCTGCTGCGGGTGGAGGCGGTGAGCAACGTCTACCTGTCCACGGAGCTGCGACTCGACTCCTCGCAGGAGCTGGCTCTCCGGGCCATCGGCTTCCTGGAGCCCGGTCACCAGAACTGCCCGGGCGAGACGAACCACTGGGCCGACCTCGGCCGGCGGGAGGCGGATCGGGCAGCCGTGATGATGGTGCGGGCGCTGCGTGAGGTGTATGCCGTGCTGCACCCCGTCTACCTCGACGCCGACGGGCTCGAGCCACGAGCCGCCGAGCCGCCGCCTCCGGTTGGCGCCTCCGACGAGCCCCTACGGCCGCAGGGCCCCGAGGATGTGCGCGCCGCGGTCGACCTGGCTGTGCGCGACCTGATCGCCTCGGCTCCGGAGTGGGACGCCGACGGCGACCTGACGCTGCACACCACCCGCGGGCTCGTGTGGGTCTTCGTGTCCAAGGCCGCCCCGCGGATCCTGCTGCAGGCGCCACTCGTCGACGACGTCGCGGACGAGTCCCGGGCGCTGATGGAGGTCAACCTGCTCAACCGGAAGGAGATCGGCCTGACGTTCTCCGTCCACGAGGGCCACGTCACCGTGAGGCGCGAGCTGGACGTGGCCGCCCTCGTTCCCGCACACGTGCGGTCCGAGATCCAGCGGCTCCTCGACGGGGTCGACGACTGGGCCGCCGACCTGGTCGCGCGAGTGGGCGGGCGCCGCATGGACGAGGTCACGCCGCGGCCGGCGCCGGGTCCTCAGGCAGGCGCCGAGGAGACCCGGTTCCACGCGGCGTACGCCGTGCTGCGCGAGCTCGAGAAGGAGGAGCGCGGCTCGGTCGACCCGGCCACGATGGCACGGGTCTTCCAGCAGGACACCGGTCTGCTCCTGAAGGGCATCCGGGTCACCGAGGGCCTGGTGCGCCAGTGGCAGCGTCGCGAGCGCCAGTACAACCAGGCTGGGAAGCAGCCGGCGGCCAAGCTGGCCCGCGCCCGGCAGAGGATGCACCGTGACGTGCGCTC
>NZ_CADCUP010000157.1 GCF_902805925.1 uncultured Nocardioides sp. | reverse complement strand
CGGGAGGTCGCGCTCGCCCACTGGCGCTCCCGTCTGGGCGGCGGCCGCCTGACCACCGTCGCGGTGGCCTCCGGCGACTGGTCGCACGCCTGGCACGAGTACGCCGCGGCGGCCGGCCTCGACACGGCCGCCCTGCCGGTCAGGCAGCCGCACGCCGCCTGACCGCGCTCAGTGCGGCTGCCAGGCGTCCTCGTCGGCGGTGCGCGAGGTGACCGCGCTGGGCAGCTCGGAGTCGGCAAGTTGCTGGATCGAGACGTGCTCGAAGACGTCGCGCAGGGAGCTGCGGGCGGCGATCCACACGTGCTGGAGCACCTCGGCGGAGTCGTTGTACCGGACCGACTCGGGCCGCAGTCCGTAGACCGAGACCAGCGGGCCGTCCACCGCGCGGATGACGTCGGCCACCGACACCTCCCCGGCCGGGCGGGCGAGCCGCCAGCCACCGGACTGGCCCCGCTGGGACACCACGACGCCGGAGCGGCGCAGGTCGGCGAGGATCGCCTGGAGGAAGCCGTGCGGGATGTCCTGCTGCCGCCCGAGCTCCTCGGCGCTCACCGGGAGCCCGTCACTGCGCCCGGCCATCTCGATCAGGGCGCGCAGGGCGTAGTCGGACTTGGCGGAGACTCGCATGGAGTCAGTTTGTCAGACTCGGCGACCACACGAGTCAGCCACCGGCTCGGCCCCCGGCTGGGTCCCCCGGCCTGGTCGCCGGCCCGGCAACGGAGCGCGACCCGGCGGGGATGCAGCCGCCGGGTCGCGCCGTTCGTGGTGGTCCGGTCAGGCGCGGACCAGGCCCTCGTCGAGGCGCTCCTGCGCGCGGGCCCGGCGCTCCTGGGAGACCGCCCAGCTGATCGCGCTGACCCAGAGGACGAAGAAGAGTCCCGCGACGACGGCCACGGTGAGGCCGGTAGCGCCGAGCGACTCCAGGATCGTCTTGGAGTTGGTCAGCACGATCAGTCCGCCGGCGGCCACGCCCAGCACGCGGGCCGGCAGGATCTTGACGAGGTAGGCGGCGATCGGGGCGGCCACGACGCCACCGGCTAGCAGGGCGCCGGCGATGGCCCAGTCGATGCCGCTGCTGCCCAGCGCGAGGATGAAGCCGAGCGAGCCGCCCACGGCCACCACGAACTCCGAGGTGTCGATCGAGCCGACCACCTTGCGGGGCTCCAGACGGCCCGACGAGAGCAGCGAGGTGGTGCCGACCGGGCCCCAGCCGCCGCCGCCGATCGCGTCGAGGGCACCGCCGAAGAGGCCCATCGGGGCGAGGAAGTACGCCGAGGGGTGGCCGGTGAAGCTCGGACGGCGACCGCCGAGCACGAGGAAGCGCCAGATCACGTAGGCACCCAGCATGAACAGGATGCCCGCCACCCACGGCTTGGCGTCGTCGCCGGGCAGGCTGACGAGGAACGTCGCACCGGCGAAGGCCCCGACGAAGCCCGGCAGAGCCAGGATCGAGACGGTGCGCCAGTCGACGTTGCCGAGCTTGTGGTGGCTGAAGCCGGAGACCAGCGAGGTGCCGATCTCGGAGAAGTGGACCGCGGCCGAGGCGGCCGCCGGCGAGATGCCGGTGGCCAGCAGCAGCGTCGACGACGTGACGCCGTACGCCATGCCGAGCGAGCCGTCGACGAGCTGGGCGAGAAGGCCGACGAAGGCCAGGACGATGATCTTGCGCATTGGCTGCATCCCTTGCGACTGACCGACAGGGTCGGTGTGCGTGCTGTACTCAATGTCTACTGAGTTCGTATGTCGAGTAAGTTAGCGGCCTTTACTCGCGCGCGCCAATCCTGTCTGGTCCACCGGGCGCCTGGTCGCCCGGGCTCGTGCTCGGCTACGGCCACCTCGACGACATCGCTGAGCGCCGCGCGCGCTCGTGTTGCGTCGACCGCCGCGGCGAGGCATCATTTGTTACCGGTCAGTAGCGCATTCCCGACCGAGACACCGAGACGCCGAGACGGAATGGGTGGGCAGTGAGCCACTACAAGAGCAACCTCCGCGACATCGAGTTCAACCTCTTCGAGGTGCTCGGCCGGGACGAGGTCCTGGGCCACGGCCCCTTCGCCGAGGTCGACGGCGAGACCGCCCGCGAGATCCTCGCGGAGGTCGACCGGCTCGCGCGCGAGGACCTCGCCGCGTCGTACGTCGAGGGCGACCGCAACCCGCCCGTCTTCGACCCGACCACCCACACCGCGCCGGTGCCGGAGTCGTTCCGGAAGAGCTACCAGGCCTGGATGGACGCCGGCTTCTGGCGCCTGCAGCTCAGCGAGGAGCTCGGCGGCACCCCCGCCCCCTCCAGCCTCGTGTGGGCCATCGGCGAGATGGTGCTCGGCGCCAACGCCCCGATCTGGATGTACGGCGCCGGGCCGGCGTTCGCGCGCGTGGTGCACCGCAACGGCAACGACCGCGACAAGGTCATCGCGCAGCACATCGTGGACCGTGGCTGGAACACCTCCATGGTGCTGACCGAGCCCGACGCCGGCTCCGACGTCGGTGCCGGCCGGGCGAAGGCCACCCCGAACGCCGACGGCTCGTGGAGCATCGAGGGCGTCAAGCGCTTCATCACCTCCGCCGAGAGCGACCTCTCCGAGAACGTCATCCACCTGACGCTGGCGCGCCCCGTGGGCGTCGAGGGCGCCGGCGGGCCGGGCACCAAGGGGCTGTCGCTGTTCATCGTCCCCCAGCACCACTTCGACCACGAGACCGGAGAGCTGACCGGCGAGCGCAACGGCGTCTACGTCACCGGAGTCGAGCACAAGATGGGCATCAAGGTGTCCAACACCTGCGAGCTCACCTTCGGCGACTCCTCGGTCGGCGGCGGCGAGCCCGCGAGGGGCTGGCTGCTCGGTGAGGTGCACCAGGGCATCGCGCAGATGTTCCAGGTGATCGAGAACGCCCGGATGATGGTCGGCACCAAGGCCATCGCCACCCTCTCGACCGGCTACCTCAACGCGCTCGACTACGCCAAGCAGCGCGTGCAGGGCGCCGACCTGACCCAGGCGGCCGACAAGACCGCTCCCCGCGTCACGATCACCCACCACCCCGACGTACGCCGCTCGTTGATGACGCAGAAGTCGTTCGCCGAGGCGATGCGGGCGCTGGTGCTCTACACCGCGACCTGGCAGGACCGGGTCATGGTGGCCGAGCACCGGGGCGAGAGGGACGACCTCGCGGCGGCGGTGAACGACCTGCTGCTGCCGATCGTCAAGGGCTACGGCTCGGAGCGCTCGTGGGTCCTGCTGGGCACCGAGTCGCTGCAGACGCTCGGCGGGTCGGGCTTCCTCCAGGACTACCCCCTCGAGCAGTACGTCCGCGACGCCAAGATCGACACGCTGTACGAGGGCACCACCGCCATCCAGGGCCAGGACTTCTTCTTCCGCAAGATCGTCAAGGACCAGGGCCGCGCGCTGGGCCACCTGACCAAGGAGATCGAGGGCTTCCTCGCCTCCCAGGCGGGCAACGGCCGCCTCAAGGTCGAGCGCGAGCTCCTCGCGACCGCGCTGCGCGACGCCAACGCCATCGTCGGCCACCTGATCGAGGACCTGATGTCGGCCGACGCCTCGGCCGACGGCGGGGACCCGCGCAACATCTACAAGGTGGGCCTCAACACCACCCGCCTGCTGATGGCGCTCGGCGACGTCGTGTGCGGCTGGCTGCTGCTGCGGCAGGCCGAGGTCGCGCTCGAGAAGCTTGGAGGTCAGGTGAGCGCCAAGGACACGGCGTTCTACCAGGGCAAGATCGCAGCCGCGCAGTTCTTCGCCCAGGTCAACCTGCCGCGACTGACCGCCGAGCGCGCCATCGCCGAGGGCACCGACCTCGCGCTGATGGACCTCGACGAGGCCGCCTTCTGACCTACGCTCCCTCGCGAGCCCCGGGGTAGTCCGGGGCGGATTGCACCTCCCACCGGGGATCCAGGTGCATCCCGCCCCGGACTACCTCGCTGCCGTGGCGCCGGTGGGTGAGGTCAGGCGTCGGTCGAGGAGCCCTTGCGGACCCGCAGGAAGTCGGTCCAGTCGCCGCGCTGGCCGTAGACCGTGGTGGCCTTGAGCGTGGCCACCCGGCCCTGGTCGGCCAGGCACGACTGCGGGACGCGGACCTTCACCAGGCCGCGGTCGAAGTCCCAGGACCCCCGGACGCCACCGCAGTCGATCGGCGTGCCGTCGAACTCCATGCCCAGTGCCAGCAGGACCCGGGTCCGCACCGCCCGCCCGGGCCGCTTGACCGACTCCACGACGTACTGGGTGGTGTCCCCGGGCGCGGGGTCCACCAGGACCTTCACCCGGGCGCGGCGCTCGGGGTCGAGGTCGGCGAACGTGACCTTCACGCGCACCGCGCCGTCGCCGTTGCGCGCCTTCAGGCGGACGATGTCGGCGTTGGCCGGCCGGTCCTCGCCCACGCCGTCGGCGACGACGCCGATGTCCGCGGCGGCCGGGACGGCCAGCGCGGTCACGGCCAGCGCCGACACCGTCGCGGTGGCGAGTCTTCTCATGTGCAGTTCCCCCTGCGCTCGAACCCGGCTTCGTGCTCCAAGCCTCGCACGAGCGCCGCCGCTGACCCGCTTCCGCAGCGCGAGGTGCACGGTACGGCGCCCCCGTACCGACCGTTCCCCGAGGCGGCCGATCAGGGGCGCAGCCCTGCCGCGGCCGCCGACGCGACGGCCGCGGTGAGGGCGTCCAGCCGCTCCGAGGCCAGGCGCCAGCGCTGCCAGTACAACGGCACGTCGACCCGCCCCAGCGCCGGCAGCACCTCGACCTCGCCGGCCACCCCCGTCAGCTGCGGCTCGGGCAGCATGCCCCAGCCGAGCCCGCGGCGTACGGCCTCGAGGAAGTCCGCCGAGGTCGGCACCCGGTGCACGACCCGCGGGCGCGCCCGGCCGCGGCGCTGCAGGGCCGCGAGCTGCAGGCTGTCCTTCTCGTTGAAGTCGACCATCGGCAGGGCCGCCCAGTCGGTGCGGCCGCCGCGCCGGTGGCGGTCCACGAGCGCCGGGGTGGCGGCCGGCACGTAGCGCAGCGTGCCGAGCCTCGTCACCGAGCACCCCTGCACCGGGGACGGGTCGGAGGTCACCGCCGCGAGCGTCTCGCCGCGGCGCAGGAGGTCGGCCGACCAGCCCTGATCCTCGACGTGCAGCCGCAGCGCCACGCCCTCCATGCCGGCCACCGCACCGAGGACGTCGCGGAACCAGGTCGCGAGCGAGTCGGCGTTCACCGCGACCGCGAGGGTCGTGCCGGTCAGCGAGCCGAGCGCGGCCGTCGCCTCGTCCTGCAGCAGGCGGGTCTGCCGGGCCAGCCGCAGCAGCGGCTCGGCGACCTCGGTGGCCGTGCACGGCGT
>NZ_CADCUP010000156.1:4964-5345 GCF_902805925.1 uncultured Nocardioides sp. | reverse complement strand
CGCCTCCGGGAGCAAGTCATTCTGCGGGACCGCAGCTGTGTCTTTCCGTGGTGCACCCGCCACGGGCGGTCCGGCGACCTCGACCACATCACCCCCTGGGAACAAGGCGGCGACACCTCCACGGACGCCCTCGCCGCGCTCTGCCGAACGCACCGGCCCCGCGGCGTACACCTGGACCAGCCCCCACGGCCACACCTACACCCGCGACACCACCGGCACCGCACCGGCCACTGGCCCGGGCGACCCGCCAGAGCCCTATTACGACCGGCGACGACAAGGCCGAGAAGAGGGCTCTCCGTGGCCGCCGCGGACGCTCGTGAAGGGCTAGAGTCCGAGCGTGCTGTATTGGTTCCTGAAGTGGATCGCCCTGGGTCCCGTCCT
>NZ_CADCUP010000156.1:0-4954 GCF_902805925.1 uncultured Nocardioides sp. | reverse complement strand
GTACACCTGGACCAGCCCACAGGGCCACCCCTACCTGCGCCACGCCACGGACACCGGATCGGCAACCGGCCCAGGCGACCCACCCGAGCCCTGATTCGAGTGGTGACGACAAGGCCGGGACGAGGGCTTCGGTGGCCGCCGCGGAGGCTCGCGAAGGGCTAGAGTCCGAGCGTGCTGTATTGGTTCCTGAAGTGGATCGCCCTGGGCCCCGTCCTGCGCCTCATCTTCCGTCCGCAGGCCTCCGGCGTGGAGCACGTCCCGGAGGAGGGCTCGGCGATCCTGGCGAGCAACCACCTGTCGTACACCGACTGGATGTTCATGCCGCTCACGCTGACCCGCCGGGTCACCTTCGTGGCCAAGGCGGAGTACTTCACCACGCCCGGCCTGAAGGGCTGGTTCCAGAAGAAGTTCTTCTCCGGCGCCGGCCAGGTGCCGATCGACCGCGGTGGCGCGAACGCTGCGGAGGGCGCGCTGAGGTCCGCCAAGGACATCCTGGCCCGGGGCGAGCTGTTCGGCATCTACCCCGAGGGCACCCGCTCCCACGACGGCAAGCTCTACCGCGGCAAGACCGGCGTCGCCCGGCTCGCGCTCGAGACCGGCGCCCCGGTGGTCCCCGTGGCCGTCGTCGGCACCGACGTGGTGGCGCCCCCGGGCAAGAAGTTCGGCTCCGTCACCCGGCCGATCGTCCGCTTCGGCCCCCCGCTCGACTTCTCGCGCTACGAGGGGATGGAGAACGACCGCTACATCCTGCGCTCGATCACCGACGAGATCATGTACGAGATCATGCGGCTCTCCGGCCAGGAGTACGTCGACATGTACGCCAGCGCCGCCAAGGAGCAGTCGAAGAAGCACGACGACGAGGCCAGGCGGCTCGAGCGCGAGGCGGCGGCCGAGGAGAAGAAGGCGTCCTGAGCGGCAGCATCGGAAGCGGGGTCGACGGCAGGACCGGCGGACGGGCCGGCGACCGGTCGTCAGCGGCTGCGCTGGCCGTCGAGGACAGGCTGTACGCCGCGCTCGCAGTGCTCCGCGTCGTCGTCACGGTCAACCTCGTGGTGCTCACCTTCTGGCGTCGCGACAACTTCGACCGCCCGGTCGCCACTGCGCTCGTGGTGGCCGCCCTGGTCGGCTGGACCGCGTTCGCGCTGTGGGCCTACTCCTCCGCCGTGCGCCGGGGGCCGCCCCTGCTCGTGCTCGACCTCGCGACCGCCCTCGGCGCCCTGCTCGCCACGCCGTGGCTCAAGGGTGACGACTTCAACGCCACCCTGCCGGGGTTCTGGATCATGGGGGTGCTGCTCGCCTGGGCGGTCCACTGGCGATGGCAGGGCGGACTGGTCGCTGCCGCCCTCCTGTCGCTGGTCGACCTCGCCATCCGGCCGGACCTCACCCAGGCCAACTACGGCAACGTCTTCCTGCTGATGATCGGCGGGCCGATCGTGGGCTACCTGTGCCAGTCCCTCCAGCAGATGGCGGCCGAGCGGGACCTCGCCCAACAGGCGGCCGCCTCCGCCGGTGAGCGTGCCCGCCTGGCGCGCGCCGTCCACGACGGGGTGCTCCAGGTGCTCGCTCTCGTGCAGCGTCGCGGCGCCGAGCTCGGGGGCGAGTTCGCCGACCTCAGCCGGCTGGCGGGGGAGCAGGAGTCGTCGCTGCGCTCGCTGATCCGGCAGCAGGACACCCTGGTCACCGACGCGGCCGACGCCGACCTCGCCGTCGCGCTGGACGACCTGGGCGGCCCGACGGTGACCGTGGTGACCCCCGGGGCGGCGGTGCCGCTGCCGGCGTACGTCGTCTCCGAGGTGGTGGCCGCGACCCGCGCGTGCCTCGACAACGTCGCCGTGCACGTGGGGCCGCAGGCGCCCGCCTGGGTGATGCTCGACGCGACCGAGGACCGGGTCGTGGTGTCGGTGCGCGACGAGGGCCCGGGCATCCCGGGCGACCGGCTGGCGGCCGCCGAGGCGGAGGGCCGACTGGGTGTGTCCTCCTCCATCTGCGGCCGCCTCCAGGACCTCGGCGGCACGGCCGAGCTGTCCACGGGCTCGTGGGGCACCGAGTGGGAGCTCTCCGTGCCGCGCGCAGGCGGTGCGGCGTGACCATCCACTCCGAGCACCCCTTCCTCGACCCGCACCCCGACCACGCACGTCGGCTGCGTGGCAGGCTCGGCGGGCAGGTGTCGCTGTGGACCACCGGAGCGGGCAGCGACCGGGTGGGGCTCACCGTGGCGTCGATGCTCGTGGTGCTGGGCGACCCGCCCCTGATCGTCGGCCTGCTCGACCCCGACTCCGACCTCGCCGTGGCCCTGACCGACGACGACGGGGCACGCTTGGTCGTGCAGCTGCTGGACTGGCGGCACCGCGACCTGGCCGAGCAGTTCGCGGGCCAGATGCCGGCCCCCGGAGGACCCTTCGCCCAGGCGACGTGGGTGCAGGGCGACGCCGGACCGCGGCTGGCCGACGCGCGGACCTGGGTGGAGGCCACCGTCCTGGACGCCCGCGAGTCCGGGTGGTCGCTCGAGGTCAGGGCACGCCTCGACGGCCTGGTGATCGGCGACGACGACGAGCCGCTGCTCCACCGGCGCGGCCGCTACCACCACTAGGTTGGTGGGCGTGAGCAACGGGGCAGGGGAGAGCACGGACGCCGCGGCGATCAGGGTCATGGTGGTCGACGACCACCCGATGTGGCGCGACGCCGTCGAGCGCGACCTCGAGGTGGCCGGGTTCGAGGTGGTGGGGGTCGCCTCCACCGGGGCGCAGGCTGTCGCGAGGTTCCCGGCGGCCCGCCCCCACGTCGTGGTGCTCGACCTGCAGATCCCCGAGCCCAACGGCGTCGAGGTCACCCGCACCGTGCTGGAGCACGACCCCTCGGCCCGCGTCCTCATCCTGTCGGCCTCCGGCGAGCAGGCCGATGTGCTGGAGGCGGTCAAGGCGGGCGCCACCGGCTACCTCGTCAAGTCGGCGTCCCGCGAGGAGCTGCTCTCCGCCGTGCGCCGGGTGGCCGCGGGCGACACCGTCTTCACCGCCGGGCTGGCAGGGCTCGTCCTGGGCGAGTTCCGGCGGTTGTCCGGGCCCGCGCAGGACGGCCCCGCCGTCCCCGAGCTCACCGAGCGCGAGACCGAGGTGCTCAAGATGGTGGCCAAGGGCATGAGCTACAAGCAGATCGCCGAGCGCCTCGTCCTCTCCCACCGCACCGTGCAGAACCACGTGCAGAACACCCTGCGCAAGCTGCAGATGCACAACCGGGTCGAGCTCACGAGGTACGCCATCGAGCAGGGGCTCGACGGCGATGACTGAGCTCGCCGCGGGCGGGCCGTGAGCGGGTCCTGGCGCCCCGCCGGGCCCGAGGACGCGTACGCCCTGATGGTGCTGGAGCGCGACGCCAACCTGGTCGCCCTCGCCCACGTCTTCCCCGCCGACCGCCACCCGTTCCCCGAGGACGCCGTGCTCGCCCGCTGGGCACTCGTGCTCGACGATCCCGAGGTCACCGTCGAGGTCGTCGACGGCGACCGCGGCCTGCTCGCCTACGCGGCCTGGGACCACCGGACCCTGCGCCACCTCGCCGTGCACCCCGACGCATGGCGCAGCGGGCTGGGTCGCGCCGGGGCGGACCGGGCCGTCGCGGCGATCCGCGCCGGCGGCGGCGCCCCGCACCTGTGGTGCCTGGTGGAGAACTCGCGGGCCCGCGGCCTCTACACGCACCTGGGGTGGGTGCCGACCGGCGTCACCCGGGAGGCCGAGTGGCCACCGCACCCGATCGAGATGGAGTACGTGCATCGCTCGTGACCGGTCACGGGGCACTGTCCGTTGCTGGAACGTTCGTACAACACGCGTTGCACGAACGTTCCAGCAACGCGGACGACCCGTCCCTCAGGCCGGCGTCCGCGCCGGGTGCGGCCGCCCGCCCTCGGGCGAGGCGTCGACGAGGTCGTGCCGGACGCCGTAGCGCGAGCGCAGCCGCTCGTCCTGCTTGACGCGGTAGCGGTTGCCCAGGGCGGTGCGCACCGGCAGGGTCGCGGGGACGCGGTCGAGGCCGGCGTTGACGGCGCCCAGCACCGGCCCCAGCGCGCGGACGAGGTGCTTGAGGCGGGTGTCGGGGACGGCCAGCTCCTCGGCGATCTCGTCGCCGAGGAAGATGCGTTCGAGGGCGTGCACGACCGGAGGGGCGACCCGGTGCAGGGCGGGCGGGAGCAGCTGCTCGATCTCCGGCACGAGGAACTCCGCGTTGATCGAGGCCACCAGGTCGCGGCAGAAGTCGTCGACCACCGGCCGGGTGAACAGGTAGATCGCCTCCAGCGCCTCCTGGTCGGCCCGGTCCACCGGCAGCAGCTCGGGCCGGATGCCGAGCAGGTGGCCGACGTAGCGCCAGCGGGCGTAGTAGGAGGTCTCCTCGTGCGGGAGGTACGGCGCCCCGATGGCCCGCATGCCGCGCAGCGGGATGAGGCAGAACTCCACGAGCGTGTAGGCGAGGTAGGACTGGCTGATCGGGACCCCCCATGCCGGCTGGTCCCACGCGGCGGAGCCGGTGAGCGCCCGGCGCACCAGGGCGTGGATCACCCGCACCCGCGCCGTCAGCTCGATGCCGGGCGAGTGCCGCCGCAGTCCGCCCTCGGTGAGGACCGCGGTCAGCCACGAGCCGACCTCGATGGTCCGGGCGCCGGCGCTCTCGACGAGCCGTCCCGTCATCAGCAGGGGCCGCGACGCCGCCGAGTTCGCGTAGCCGCTCACCAGGGACGCCGCGCCCAGGACGATGCCGTTCTGGCGGGTGTAGCGGGCCAGGTGGCGGCAGCCGCGGTCGAGGTCGTCGAGGTCGACCCAGGCGGGCACGCGGTCCAGCTCGGCGACGAGGGCACGCAGCGAGCCGGGGGCGTCCGGCACGGCATCGATGCCGTCGCGGCAGGCCCGGCGCAGCATCCGCATGCCACGCCCGTGGCCGATCGTGGCGAGATCGGCGACGAACGCGTCGG
>NZ_CADCUP010000155.1 GCF_902805925.1 uncultured Nocardioides sp. | reverse complement strand
CTCGGGAGGTGGTGCGTCGTCGGCACACAGCCGCCGCGTCTGCTCCTCTGCCTCCCACAGGTCGACGCGCAGGCCGTCCCAGAGCCGCACGGAGGTGGAGGTGCCCGTCACCAGCGCGCGCCCGCGAGGTCGCGGCAGCCGCCACAGCACCGACCTCAGGTTGGAGGCGGTCCGGGCCTGGGGGGCCTCGGGCCACAGCCGCTCCGCCACGGCAGACCGGCCGGCCGGCCGGCCGCGGTGGCACACCGCCAGCAGCGCCAGCAGGCGCTGGGCCGACTGCGTCACCCGCAGCACCTCGTCGCCGAAGCTCAGCTCGAAGTCGCCGAGCAGCTGGAGGCGCGCGACAGGCACTGGTGCGGCGTTCATGCATCCCCTCCCGAGCGCCCTCTCCCCGACGCGACGAGACGGCAGCCCTGAGGTGCCCCCCACCTCCGGGCTCCATGCCGGAAGCCGCGCGGCAATCTCCCCTCCGGTCATGCGCCGGTGACGGCACCGTGACGCCTCGGTCGCGGCCCCCGGCACGGCACCGCAGGCGCGGCGCGGCACAGCACGTCGTACGCGCCGCCGTACGCCGGCCCGCACGGTCGCGACACGGGGGGAAGGGAACGTGGTCGGCGAGGGAGCGAGCCGCGCTCCACGACGGGAAGGCCCGACATGTTCCAGCACACCAAGGCGCTGCAGTACAACGCCAAGCCCGAGCGCCCCGACGCGCTCTACGCCGCCAAGCTCCAGGAGGTCATCGGCGGCCAGTTCGGCGAGATGACCGTGATGATGCAGTACCTCTGGCAGGGGTGGAACTGCCGCGTGCCCGGCAAGTACAAGGACATGATCCTCGACATCGGCACCGAGGAGATCGGCCACGTCGAGATGCTGACCACCATGTGCGCCCGCCTGCTCGAGGGCGCTCCGTCCGAGACGCAGGCCGACGCCGCCGCCGCCAACCCGGCCCTGGCCGCCGTGCTCGGCGGGCAGAACGTCCAGCAGGCCATCGTGACCGGTGGCGCGGCGATGCCCACCAACGCGCAGGGCGTGCCGTGGAACGGTGGCTACATCGTGGCCAGCGGCGACATGCTCGCCGACTTCCGCCACAACGTGGCCGCGGAGGCCCAGGGCCGCCTGCAGGTCTCGCGGCTCTACCAGATGACCGACGACCCCGGCGTCCGGGACATGCTCCAGTTCCTGCTGGCCCGCGACACCTTCCACCAGCAGCAGTGGCTGCTGGGCATCGAGCAGCTCATCGAGGACGGGCACACCGACGGGATCCAGGACTCGCTCGCCTCGGAGGAGAAGACCGAGCCGGGCCACACGTTCTACTCCTTCGACCCCGACAGCACCGCCGCGGAGGGACGCTGGGCCCAGGGCACCACGCTCGTGGGCGACCACGAGATCCAGTACGCCTTCGGCACCCCGCTCAGCGACGACGTCCAGCAGGTCCCCGCCCCCGACCCGATGCTGTTCGCGACATACGACGGCAGCATGGGCCCGGGCAAGCCGGGCACGGCCGGCGGCGCGTTCGTGCAGGGCGCCGAGAACCTGATCTCCAAGGCCAAGGACAAGCTCACCCCCGGGGAGTGACGTCCGAGACCGACCGAGATCCCCACCCGTCCGGGAGCAGACCGTGACCGAGATCGTGCTTCGCCCCCTGGCCGACGCCTTCATGCAGGTCGGCGTGTTCGTCGCCCTGCTGGTGGCGCCGTTCGGCTGGGCCCGCTACCGCTGGGGGCATCGTCTCGACGAGGCGCTGCTGCGCCACCGCCGCCTGGCACCGCTGGTCGCGGCGGCGCTGACGATGCCCCCCGGCTGCGGGGGCGCGATCATCGTGATGGCGGTCTACTCCCGGGGGGCGGTCTCCTACGGCACCGCCGTCGCCGCCCTCGTGGCCACCATGGGCGACGCGTCGTGGGTGCTCCTCGCTGCCGACCCGCTGCTGACGGTGCAGCTCAAGCTCCTGCTGCTCCTCGTCGGTGCCGCCACGGGGTACGCCGTGGACGCGCTCGGGGTCGCACCCCGGCGCCGGGCCGACTCCCGTCCGCCGCGGCAGGCGCCCCCGCCGGAGCCGTCGTACGCCGCGGCCCTGGCCACGCAGCCGGTACGCGGGCTGGGCCTGCTGCCGGCCACCCTGTGGATCACCCTCGGCACGGGAGCCACCGTCAGCCTCCCGGTCACCTTCCAGGTGCTCGACCCTGCCGCACTGGGACGCGCGGTCATGGGTGGGGTCGACCCCTACCTCCTGATCGGCGTCGTGGGCACGGTGCTGGCCGTCGTCGCCTTCGTGCACGGCGGCTGCCGGCTCGCCGACGACGACACCGACACCGCGCACCCCTCGTCGATGTCCCAGGTGCTGCGCCACGGCGGCCACGAGGTCGCCTTCATCACGGTCTGGGTGGCGGCCGCCTACCTCGCCTGGTCCCTGGTGACGCACACGACCGGGTTCGACGGCTCCCAGCTGCCGCTGCTCGGCGTCGCGGGCGTGGTCGTCGGCGCGCTCGTGGGACTCATCCCCGGGTGTGCCGTCCAGATCGTGTTCACCGGCATCTTCCTCGCCGGTGGGATGCCGCTGTCCACGCTGGTGGCCAACACCATCAGCCAGGACGGCGACGCCCTCCTGCCGCTGCTGGCCCTCGAGCACCGCTCCGCACTGCTCGCCACCGTCATCACCACGATCCCGGCCCTCGTCGTCGGGCTCGCCATGGTCGTCCTCGCCTGACCCCGACCCCTTCCCGGGAGGCCCCGATGCACACCAGCCACCTCACCACCACCCGCCTGCTCCTGCTGCTGGCGCTCGCCGCAGCAGCCACCAGCACCCCGTACGGCGTCGCGGTCGCGGTCGCGGTCGCCGCGATCACGATCCTGCGCGCCTGGGCAGGCTCCCACCTGGACGCCCGGGCCGGGACCGGCTCAGGCGCGGCTGGTGCCGGCGTGCTCGCCGGCGCGGAAGGCCGGGGAGTGCTCCAGCACGCCAGCCACCCGGGCCAGCGACCGGCTCACTGAGGTCAGCGGGGACCGGGCGGCGGGCAGGCGGCGGGCGACCTGGTCGAGGCGGTCGCGGGTGCGATCGATGACCGTCAGGGGGAGCGCGGCGAGCGCGTTGCCCGGTGGCCGGCGGGACACCACCGGGTGTGGGCGCGTCGGGGAGATCCGCCGTACGGCCTCCCAGGCGATGCCCAGCCGCCGCAGCTCGGCGGGCTCGAGCGCCTCCTGGAGACGGGGCAGGAGCACGTCCTCCTCGTCGCGGACGTCCTCCCGCAGCACGACCACCAGGCGGGCGACGATCCGGGACCGGGTGTCGGGGTCGAGGTCCTCCTTCTCCAGGGAGGCGACGAGCTCGTTGACCTGCTGGTGCTCCTCCTCGACCTGCCGGGTCAGCGCGTCGCCGTCGGGCAGCACCCGACGGATGACCGGCCAGAGCACCGCCTCCTCCGCGAAGGCGTGCGGGAACACGAGCCGGTTGATCTCGGTCAACACCTCGCGCTGCTGGTCGCCGGCGGGCCCGTCGAGGCGGTGCAGCAGCTCGTCGAGCCGCACGTGCTCACGCTTCTGACGGGTGAGCACGCTCCAACGCCCGCCCAGCTGGTCGACGTCCTGCGCTGCCAGTGATGTCATTGCCGGTCCCCTCCGATGGTGGAAGGCGGACGGGTACCCACGTCCTGTGGGCCGCATGCCGGCACCCCGCCACCGGCGCGGTGACGGGGTGCGGGGACGCCCTGGTCCGGGCGTGGGCTACTTGCGCGCGTTGATCTGCTCGGTCGCAGCCGGCAGCACCGCGTGCAGGTCGCCGACGACGCCGAAGTCGACGAGCTCGAAGATCGGCGCCTCGTCGTCCTTGTTGACCGCCACGATGGTCTTGGAGGTCTGCATGCCGGCACGGTGCTGGATCGCACCCGAGATGCCGTTGGCGACGTAGAGCTGCGGGGAGACCGTCTTGCCGGTCTGGCCGACCTGGAAGGTGTGCGGCTTCCAGCCGGAGTCGACCGCGGCACGCGAGGCGCCGACCGCCGCGCCCAGCGCGTCCGCGAGGCCCTCCACGCCCTGGAAGTCGCCGCCGGTGCCGCGCCCCCCGGAGACCACGATCGCGGCCTCGGTGAGCTCGGGGCGACCGCTGGCCTGGCGCGGCTGGCTGGCCACGATCTGCGCGCCCTTGGCGGCGTCGGAGACCGTCACCGTGACCGGCTCGACCGTGGCGGCGCCCTCCGCCTCCTCCGGGGCGGCGGAGTTGGGCTTGACGGTGATGATCGGCGTCCCTCGGGTCACCTTCGCGGTGACGGAGTAGCTGCCGGCGAAGACCGACTGGGTGGTCACCGGGCCGCCGTCACCGGCCCGGACGTCGACGGCGTCGGTGATGAGCCCGGACTCGATCTTGATGGCCAGCCGGGCGGCCACCTCCTTGCCCTCCAGCGAGGACGGCAGCAGCACCGCGGCCGGCGAGGTCCGCTCCACCAGCTGCTGGAGCGCCTCGGCCTTGGGGGCGACGAGGTAGCCCTTGATCTCGGCGTCGTCGACGACGTAGACCTTCTGGGCGCCGTACCGGCTGACGGCCCCGGCGACGGCGTCGGCCTTCTCGGCACCGCCGATGTAGACCGCGGAGGGCTCCCCGAGGCGCGCCGCGATGGTCAGCAGCTCGTAGGTCGGCTTCTTGACGGCTCCATCGACGTGGTCGACCAGGACGAGAACTTCAGACATCTCCAGCTCCTCGGGTGACGCTTCAGATGAACTTCTTGGCGGCGAGGAACTCGGTCAGCGCCGTGGCGCCCGAGCCGTCCTCGTCCTTGACGATCTCGCCGGCGCTGCGCGGCGGGCGCGCGGTGGCGTCCTCGACCACGGTCCACGCCACGGACAGGCCGACCTGGCCCGGGTCGACACCGAGGTCGGCCAGCGAGTAGGTCGCCATCGGCTTCTTCTTCGCGGCCATGATGCCCTTGAAGGAGGGGTAGCGCGCCTCGCCGGACTGGTCGGTGACCGACATGACCAGCGGCATCGTGGCCCCCACGACCTCGGTGGCGGCGTCGCCGTCGCGCTTGATGCGGACCTGGTCGCCCTGGGCCTCCACCACCGACGCCATGGTGACCTGCGGGAGACCGAGGCGCTCGGCGAGCATCGCCGGCACCACGCTGCCAGCCGCGTCGGTGCTGGCCATGCCGCACATCACCAGGTCGACCCTCGACTCGGCGCCGATCTTCTCGACGGCCTTGGCGAGCACCAGCGACGTGGCGATGTAGTCGGAGCCGGCGATGGCCTCGTCGGAGACGAGGACGCCCTTGTCGACGCCCATCTGCAGCGCCTTGCGGACGGCGTCGACGGCCTTCTCGGGACCCACGCACAGCGCGGTCACCGTGGTGTCGTCGCCGGCCTTCTCCTTGAGCTGGAGCGCCTGCTCGACGGCGTACTCGTCGAGCTCGGACAGCAGACCGTCGACGCCCACGCGGTCGACGGTGAGGTCGTCCTCGAAGTGGCGGTCGGCCGTGGAGTCCGGCACGTGCTTGACGCAGACAACAATGTTCATGGTGTGACCCGGAGGTCCTTCCTGTCCCGTTCGGCCGCGCAGGTGGATCACGCGTGGCCCTGCACTCGGCTGGTGCTGCCGAGGCTACTAGCGAGGTGCCCACCGCGGAACGCGGCTCCAGGTGGGATCTCTCACAGCAGGACTGTCACGGTGCTGCGGGGCGCGGGACGATCGGCCGGGCGTGCCTCAGGGCCGGATCAGCCGGTCGAGGACGCGCCCCAGGACGAGCCACGCGATCGCGCCGATCCCCCAGTTGACCAGCGCGTTCCTGACCCCGGCGTCCTTGCCGACGAACTGCGTGAGGCCGTCGTCGCGGGAGAAGACACCGAGGTCGACGGTGTCGGTCCCCGCGAGCACGAAGGAGACGAGGTCGTTGCCCTCGTCCGCCCCGAGCGCCACGAGCAGGGCCCCCACCGCGAGCACCAGCGCGGCGAGCACGCAGACCAACCAGACCACCTGGGCGAGGCGGGCCCGGACCGCGTCGACCACGTGCGCGACGGACCTCCGGGTGCCCCTGCGCTGCGAGCCGGTGCGGTCGGACCCTGCATCCGTCTCCACGGTGACCCCCTCCTCTCGCTGGTCGTGCCCGGCGCCGGGATCAGCGACCCACGAACTCGGCCTTGCCCGGCCCCTTCTCAACGAACGACCCCATGCCGATGGCACGGTCCTCGGTCGCGAAGAGTGCGGCGAACTGCTGTCGCTCGATCTCCAGGCCCGTCTCGAGGTCCGTCTCGAGGCCGCGGTCGATGGTCTCCTTGGCCGCCCGGAGAGCGTACGACGCGGCGCCGGTGAACTGGCGGGCCCATGCCTGCGCCTCGTCGTACACCTGCTCGGCGGGCACGACCCGGTCGACCAGGCCGATGGCGAGTGCCTCCTCGGCCTGCACGAAGCGGCCGGTGAAGATGAGGTCCTTGGCCCGGCTCGGACCGACCAGCCGGCTCAGCCGCTGCGTGCCGCCGGCGCCGGGGATGATGCCGAGCAGGATCTCGGGCTGGCCGAGCACCGCGTTGTCGGCGGCGAAGCGCACGTCGGCGCAGAGCGCCAGCTCGCAGCCGCCGCCGAGGGCGTAGCCGGTGATCGCGGCGACCACCGGCTTGGGGATCCGCGCCACCGAGGTGAGCGCCGACTGCAGCGCGCCGGAGCGCTTGACCATGTCGGTGTAGGACATCTCGGCCATCTCCTTGATGTCCGCCCCGGCGGCGAAGACCCGATCGCCGCCGTGCACGACGACGGCCCTGACGTCGTCACGCGCGGACGCCTCCGTGGCGGCGGCCCGGATCTCCTCCTGCACCTGCTCGTTGAGGGCGTTCATCTTGGGGCGGTCGAGCCGGATGGTGCCGACCCCGCCCTCGACCTCGAGACGGACGAACTCCACTTTTCGACCTCCAGCTGCTCGGCGACGGATCACGCGCGACGGGCCACGTGCGAGGGACCGAGCCTAGAGCCCCGTCGCCGACGGGGTGCCCCTCACCTGCGGGGGAAGCGTCCGACAGCAGGCGGACCGACCCCTCGATGCAGCACAATGACCGCCGTGACACCGGGAATGTGGGACCACATCGGCCAGCGCAACCCCGTCTGGCCGGGGCGCAACTGGCCCCTGGGCGCGACGTGGAGCGAGGAGTCGACGAACTTCGCGGTCTACGCACCGCGCGCCACGCGGGCCTGGGTCTGCCTCTTCGAGGACGACGGCCGGGGCACCGGGGTCGAGACCCGGGTCGAGCTGACCGAGCAGTCCCTCGGCATCTGGCACAGCGCCGTGCCCGGCCTGGTGGTGGGCACGCTCTACGGCTACCGGGCCGAGGGTCCGTGGCGGCCCGAGGAGGGACTGCGGTTCAACGTCGAGAAGCTGCTGCTGGACCCGTACGGCCGCGCCGTCTCGGGCACGCTCACCCCGCACCCGGCGATCTACTCCTACGTGCCGGGCGAGCCGGGGCGGTCCAGCGAGCTCGACTCCGCGCCGTACGTGCCGCGCAGCGTCGTGGTGCACGACGAGTTCGACTGGGGCGGCGAGGTCCCGCTCGGGCGGCGGTGGCGCGACACGGTGATCTACGAGCTGCACGTCAAGGGGATGACCAAGCTGCACGACCGGGTGCCCGAGCACCTGCGCGGCACCTACGCCGGCCTCGCGACGCCCGCGGTCACCGACTACCTCAAGGACCTCGGCGTCACCGCCGTCGAGCTGCTGCCCGTGCACCAGTTCGTCTCGGAGCCGCCGCTGGCCGAGCGTGGCCTGGTGAACTACTGGGGCTACAACTCCATCGGGTTCTTCGCCCCGCACAACGCCTACTCCTCCTCCGGCGACCGCGGCCAGCAGGTCACCGAGTTCAAGCGGATGGTCAAGGCGTTCCACGACGCGGGTCTCGAGGTCTACCTCGACGTCGTCTACAACCACACCGCCGAGGCCGGGCCGCGGGGACCCACGCTGAGCTTCCGGGGCCTCGACGACCGCGGCTACTACCAGCGGGTCAGCGACCTGCTGAACCCCAGCGCGAGGACCGACAGCTACTGGGACGTCACCGGCTGCGGCAACACCGTCGACGCCACCCATACCCAGCCGCTGCGGATGATCCTCGACTCCCTGCGCTACTGGGTGAGCGAGATGCACGTCGACGGGTTCCGCTTCGACCTCATGTCGGCCCTCGCCCGCACCAACCGGCAGATCGACATGGGCAGCCACCTGCTCGTCGCCATCGGGCAGGACCCGGTGCTGCGGCACGTGAAGCTGGTGGCCGAGCCGTGGGACGCCTCCATGGAGGGCTACCGCGTCGGTGGCTTCCCGCCGCCCTGGATCGAGTGGAACGACCAGTACCGCGACACCGTCCGCGACTTCTGGCGCGGGCGCGCGCACGGCATCCGCACGGTGGCCACCCGGCTCGCGGGCTCCTCCGACCTGTACGCCGACGACGGCCGGTCGCCGTACGCCTCGGTGAACTTCGTGACCGCGCACGACGGCTTCACGCTGCGCGACCTGGTGTCCTACGAGCGCAAGCGCAACGAGGCCAACGGCGAGGACAACCGCGACGGCACCGACAACAACCGGTCGTGGAACTGCGGCGCCGAGGGCGAGACCGACGACCCCGACGTCGTGGCCCTGCGGCGGCGCCAGGCGGCCAACATGATGGCGACCCTCTGCTTCTCGGCGGGCGTGCCGATGCTGACCGCGGGCGACGAGCGCGGGCGCACCCAGGGTGGCAACAACAACGCCTACGGCCAGGACGACGAGACCTCGTGGATCGACTGGCGCCCCGACGACGCGTGGCTCGACCTCTACGAGTTCACCAAGACCGCGTTGCGGCTGCGGCGCGAGCACCCCGCCCTGCGGCAGCGGCACTGGTTCGAGGGGCGGCCCACCATCGAGGGCGGTCCCAAGGACCTCGTCTGGCTGCACCCCGAGGGCCGGGAGATGTCCTCCGTCGACTGGCGCGACGACTCCGTGAAGGTGATCGGCATGTTCGTGCTCGGCGACCCGCTGCGCTTCCCCGGCCCCCGCGGTGAGCAGCTGCGGGACAAGTCGTTCATGATCTGGCTGAACTCCGGCCCGGACCCCGTCGAGCTGACCATGACGGAGAACGCGTGGGTCGCCGCCGGGGAGGTGGTGCTCTCCACCGACACGACGAACCCGATCGGCACCACGGTCAAGAGCGGGCAGCAGCTGACGCAGGAGGGCCGCTCGGTGCTGGTGCTGCGCCAGCTCTGAGCCGGCGCGGCACCCGCACCACCGCTCAGGAGGGCAGGGCCACCAGGCCGAGCTCGGCGATCGAGGACAGCGACTCGTTGCGCGGCACGACCCGCACGGTGTAGCCGAAGGAGCCCGAGGTCGACAGCGGGACGTCGGCGTCGAACCGGTGCCGGTTGCCCTCCCAGCTCTCCCCCACGCGCATCACGCCGATGGAGGAGCCGCGGATCTCGTCGTCCCCGGTGGTGCGCCCGTGCACGACCTGGACCTGGACGTCGTCGGGGGTCAGGTCGCCCAGTGCGACGAACGCGTGCACCTCGAAGGTGGCACCCACCTCGGGTGAGTCGCCCACGCCTGCGGACTCGACGTGCTCGACGCGCACCGACGGCCAGGTCGCACGCACCTGCTGCTTCCACCTCGACAGCTCGCGCGCGCCGGCGTAGTCGGAGTTGAGCGAGCGGGCGGTGGCGGCGGCGGGGGCGTAGAGCTCGCGCACGTAGTCGCGCACCTGCCGCGTGGCGAGCACCTTGGGGCCGAGCGACTTCAGGGTGTGGCGCACCATCTCCAGCCAGCGGGTGGGCACGCCCTCCTCGTCGACGTCGTAGAAGCGCGGCGTCACCTCGTTCTCGATGAGGTCGTAGAGCGCGGTGGCCTCGAGGTCGTCGCGGCGGTCGGGGTCCTCGACGCCGTCGGCCGACGGGATCGCCCAGCCGTTCATGCCGTCGTACCACTCGTCCCACCAGCCGTCGAGGATCGAGAGGTTCAGGCCGCCGTTGAGGGCTGCCTTCATGCCGGAGGTGCCGCAGGCCTCGTAGGGGCGCAGCGGGTTGTTCAGCCAGACGTCGCAGCCGGGGTAGAGCGGCTGCGCCATGGCGATGTCGTAGTTGGGCAGGAACGCGATGCGGTGGCGCACCTCCGGGTCGTCGGCGAACCTGACGATCTCCTGGATCAGCCTCTTGCCGCCCTCGTCGGCCGGGTGCGACTTGCCGGCGATGACCAGCTGGACGGGCCGCTCGGGGTCGAGCAGCAGCTTCTTCAGCCGGGCGGGGTCGCGCAGCATCAGCGTGAGCCGCTTGTACGACGGCACGCGGCGCGCGAAGCCGATGGTGAGCACGTCGGGGTCCAGGGCCTTGTCGGTCCAGCCGAGCTCGGCCTTGGCGTAGCCACGCTTCAGCGCGGACCGGCTGATCCGGGCGCGGGCGTCCTCGACGAGCCGGGCGCGCAGGGTGCGCTTGAGGTCCCAGATCTCCTTGCCGCTGATCTCGTCGACGAGCGGCCACAGCGCGTCGGTGTCGTCGCCGTCGACGTCGGCGCCGCGGGACCGGGCGAGCTCGAAGATCTCGGGGGCGATCCACGTGGGCCCGTGGACGCCGTTGGTGATGGAGCCGATCGGCACCTCGGCCTCGTCGAAGGCGGGCCAGAGGCCGTTGAACATGCCGCGCGACACCACGCCGTGCAGCTGGGAGACGCCGTTGGCGCGCTGGGCGAGACGAAAGCCCATCACGGCCATGTTGAACACCGAGGCGTCGCCGGCGGCGTAGTCCTCGGCGCCCAGGGCCAGCACCCGGCCGACCGGCACGCCGGGCGTCGGCGAGGAGCCGCCGCCGAAGTACTGCTCGACGAGCTCGCGCGGGAAGCGGTCGATGCCCGCGGGCACCGGGGTGTGGGTCGTGAAGACGGTGCCGGCGCGAGACACCTCGAGCGCGGTGTCGAAGTCGAGGTGCGGGCCGTCGTCGGCGACGGTCAGCTCGCGGATGCGCTCGATGCCCAGGAAGCCGGCGTGGCCCTCGTTGGTGTGGAAGACCTCCGGATTCGGTGCGCCGGTGATGCGGGAGTAGACGCGCAGGGCCCGCACGCCACCGACGCCGAGGAGCAGCTCCTGGCGCAACCGGTGCTCGGAGTTGCCGCCGTACAGCCGGTCGGTGACGTCGCGGTAGTGCTGGCTGTTCTCCTCGACGTCGGAGTCGAGGAGGAGCAGCGGGACGCGCCCGACGTTGGCGACGAAGATCCTGGCGACGAGGTCCGGCCCGTCGGGCAGCGAGATCGAGACGCTGGCGCGCGAGCCGTCGGCCTCGCGCAAGGGCGTGAGCGGCAGCTCGTCGGGGTCGAGCAGCGGGTAGGTCTCCTGCTGCCAGCCGTCCTTGGACAGCGACTGCTTGAAGTAGCCGTGGCGGTAGAGCAGGCCGACGCCCACGACCGGGACACCGAGGTCGGAGGCTGCCTTGAGGTGGTCGCCGGCGAGGATGCCGAGGCCGCCGGAGTACTGCGGCAGCACCGCCGTGATGCCGTACTCCGGGGAGAAGTAGGCGATCGAGCGGGGCGCGTCGGGCCCGGCCCTGCGGGCGTACCAGCGCTCACCGGTGAGGTACTCGTCGAGGTCGGCCTTGGCGGCGCCGAGGGTCTGGAGGAACGACTCGTCGCCCGCCAGCTCGTCGAGACGCGCCCGACCGACGGCACCCAGGAGGCGCACCGGGTCCCGGTTGACGTGCTCCCAGACCTGCGGGTCGACCGCGCGGAAGACGTCCTGGGTCTCGGGGTGCCAGGACCAGCGCAGGTTGCCCGCCAGCACGCCCAGGGCGGTCAGTGGTCGGGGCAGGACGGGGCGGACGGTGAAACGTCGGATGGCTCGCACCCGCTGACGGTAGCCAACTTCCTTGGATCGTTCCAACCTTTCGCGACACCGATCCGGCGCCGACCCTCATCCTTTGAGCCATTTCGTCGGCCACCGGGTGGGACGCGATGGCGCCGTCTTGCATGCGGCCGAGCATTTCGGTGAGTGTTGAGCCATGGTCGGACGAATCCCCATCATGGACGTGCACCCGGTCGTCGACCTCGGACGGCAACCGGCGAAGGCGACGGCCGGCGAGCCGCTGCCCGTCCGGGCGTCGGTGTTCCGGGAGGGTCACGACAAGCTCGGAGCCGAGGTCGTGCTGACCGGTCCCGACGGCGCGCGGCGCGCCCCGGTGCGGATGATCAAGCACGCCCACGTGCCCGACCGCTACGACGCCCTGGTCACCCCCGACCAGCCCGGCGACTGGACCTTCGAGATCCACGGGTGGTCCGACCCGATCGGCACGTGGCAGCACAACGCCGGGGTGAAGATCCCGGCCGGCGTCGACGTCGAGCTGATGTTCACCGAGGGCCGGCTGCTGATCAACCGCGTCATCGCCGCGGGTGGCCTCTCGACCGCCGAGCGGCACGTGCTCACCGGCGCGGCCGAGGCCGCCGCCGACGAGTCCCGCCCGGTGCAGGCCCGGGTCGCGGCCCTCCAGGCCCCCGAGCTCGACGCCGTCCTGCTGGCCCACCCGCTGCGCGAGCAGGTGACCGTCGAGGGCCCCTACCCGGCGTACGCCGACCGCACCCGCGCGCTCTTCGGCAGCTGGTACGAGTTCTTCCCTCGCTCCGAGGGCGCCACCCGCGACGAGACGACCGGCAAGGTCGCCTCCGGAACGTTCGCCACCGCGGCGAAGCGGCTCGACGCGGTGGCCGAGATGGGCTTCGACGTCATCTACCTGCCGCCGATCCACCCGATCGGCGAGGTCAACCGCAAGGGCCCCAACAACACCCTCACCCCCGGCCCCGACGACACCGGCTCGCCGTGGGCCATCGGCAGCAAGGACGGCGGCCACGACGCCATCCACCCCGACCTCGGCACGTTCGAGGACTTCGACGCCTTCGTCGCCCGCGCCGGCGAGCTCGGGCTGGAGGTCGCGCTCGACCTCGCGCTGCAGGCGGCGCCCGACCACCCGTGGGTGACCACCAACCCGGAGTGGTTCACCACCCGCGCCGACGGCACCATCGCCTACGCCGAGAACCCGCCGAAGAAGTACCAGGACATCTACCCGGTCAACTTCGACAACGACCCCACCGGGATCTGCCGCGAGGTCCTGCGGATCGTGCGGCACTGGATGGCGCACGGCGTGCGCATCTTCCGCGTCGACAACCCGCACACCAAGCCGCTGGCGTTCTGGGAGTGGCTGCTCAAGGAGGTGCGGCGCACCGACCCTGACGTCATCTTCCTCTCCGAGGCCTTCACCCGGCCGGCGATGATGCACGGCCTCGGCGCGGTGGGCTTCCACCAGTCCTACACCTACTTCACCTGGCGCACCGCCAAGGGCGAGCTGGGCGACTACCTCCTCGAGGTGTCCCACGAGTCCGACCACACGATGCGCCCGAACTTCTTCGTCAACACCCCCGACATCCTCCACGCCTACCTGCAGTACGGCGGCCCGGCGGCGTTCAAGATCCGCGCCGCGGTGGCGGCCACCGGCTCGCCGAGCTGGGGCGTCTACGCCGGCTACGAGCTCTACGAGCACGTGGCGGTCAAGCCGGGCAGCGAGGAGTACCTCGACTCCGAGAAGTACCAGATCCGCCTGCGCGACTGGGACTCCGCGGCGGCCGAGGGCCGCACGCTCGCGCCGTACATCACCCGCCTCAACCGCCTGCGCCGCGCGCACCCGGCCCTCCAGCTCCTGCGCAACGTCACGGTCCACGCCACCGACGACGACGCCGTGCTGGCCTACAGCAAGATCGCCGGCGACGACGTCGTCATCGTGGTGGCCAACCTCGACCCGCACGGCACCCGCGAGACGATGCTCCACCTCGACCTGCCCGCCCTCGGGCTCGACTGGGGCGACTCGTTCATCGCCCACGACGAGATCACCGGCGAGGAGTGGAGCTGGGGCGCGCACAACTACGTCCGTCTCGACCCCGGCTACGAACCCGTCCACATCATCTCCGTCAGGAGCGCCCGTTGACCGACCCCGAGAGCCTGCTCGACACCATCCCGACCACCGAGGAGCCCATCCACCCGGCGAGCGCCCAGGAGATCGGCGAGCTCGCGATCGGCAACCAGCCCGACTGGTTCAAGACGGCGGTGTTCTACGAGGTGCTGGTGCGGTCCTTCCGCGACTCCAACGCCGACGGCGTCGGTGACTTCAAGGGACTCATCGAGAAGCTCGACTACCTCGCCTGGCTCGGTGTCGACTGCCTGTGGGTGCCGCCGTTCTTCACCTCGCCCCTGCGAGACGGCGGCTACGACGTCGCCGACTACACCGGCATCCTGCCCGAGTGCGGCAGCGTCGAGGACTTCCACGAGTTCCTCGACGAGGCCCACAAGCGGGGCATCCGCGTGATCATCGACTTCGTCATGAACCACACCTCCGACGCCCACCCGTGGTTCCAGGAGTCGCGCAAGCACCCGGACGGCCCGTACGGCGACTTCTACGTGTGGTCCGACACCGACGAGCTCTACGAGGAGGCGCGGATCATCTTCGTCGACACCGAGCCGTCGAACTGGAGCTGGGACGCCGAGCGCGGGCAGTACTACTGGCACCGCTTCTTCCACCACCAGCCCGACCTCAACTTCGACAACCCCCGGGTGCACGACGCGATGCTGGAGGCCATGGCCTTCTGGCTCGACATGGGTCTCGACGGCTTCCGCCTCGACGCCGTGCCGTACCTCTACGAGCGCCCGGGCACCCACGGCGAGAACCTGCCGGAGACCCACGAGTTCCTCAAGAAGTGCCGCCGCTTCGTCGACGAGCGCTACCCCGGACGCGTGCTGCTGTGCGAGGCCAACCAGTGGCCCACCGACGTCGTGGAGTACTTCGGCGACCCCGAGGTCGGGGGCGACGAGTGCCACATGGCCTTCCACTTCCCCGTCATGCCGCGCATCTTCATGGCCGTGCGCCGGGAGTCCCGCTTCCCGATCTCCGAGATCATGGCGCAGACGCCGGCCATCCCGGAGAACTGCCAGTGGGGCATCTTCCTGCGCAACCACGACGAGCTGACGCTCGAGATGGTCACCGACGAGGACCGCGACTACATGTGGTCGGAGTACGCCACCGACCCGCGGATGAAGGCCAACATCGGCATCCGTCGCCGGCTGGCCCCCCTGCTCGACAACGACATCAACCGCATGGAGCTGTTCACCGCACTGCTGCTCTCGCTGCCCGGCTCGCCGGTGCTGTACTACGGCGACGAGGTGGGCATGGGCGACAACATCTGGCTCGGTGACCGCGACGGCGTGCGCACCCCGATGCAGTGGACGCCCGACCGCAATGCCGGGTTCTCCTCCGCCACGCCCGGCAAGCTCCACCTGCCGGCCGTCCAGGACCCGGTCTACGGATACCAGAGCGTGAACGTCGAGGCGCAGCTGGAGAACTCCTCCAGCCTGCTGCACTGGACCCGCCGGATGATCCACGCCCGCCGCGGCCACGACGCCTTCGGCCTGGGCACCTTCACCGACCTGGGCGGGTCCAACCCGAGCGTGCTCTCCTATGCCCGCGAGCACGAGGACGACGTGATGATCTGCGTCAACAACCTCTCCCGCTTCTCCCAGCCGGTCGAGCTCGACCTGCGCCACTGGGAGGGCTACGTGCCCGTCGAGGTGCTCGGCGGCGTGCCGTTCCCGGCCGTCGGCGAGCTGCCGTACCTCCTGACCATGGGTGGCTACGGCTTCTACTGGTTCCGACTGACCCCGCCACAGACCACCGGGGTCCCGCCCGAAGGAGGCCAGGCATGAGCGACCACCCGCAGCTGGAGGCGTACCTCGACGCGGCGCGCTGGTTCGGCGGCAAGGGCCGGGGCGCCTCGGTGACGGCGATCGAGCGCATCGCCACCATCGAGGGCGAGCCCATCCTCACCGTCGACCTGATCACCATCGCCTACGACGACGGCGGCGAGGACGACACCTACCAGCTGCCGATGGCCAACTACACCGAGCCGCAGGACCGTCTCGAGCACGCCCTCGTCGGCCAGTGGGACGACGGCCGCCTCGGCGGCGTCCACATCTGGGCCTACGACGCGCTGCACGACCGCCAGGCGATGGCGCGCTACCTGCAGGCCTTCGCCGAGACCGAGGAGTCCCGTGAGCTCGGCGGGCTGACCTTCCACCGCCTGCCCGGCCACGACTTCGACACCGAGGCGCACTCGACGCTGTTCACCGGTGAGCAGTCGAACTCCTCGGTGGCCTTCGGCGAGGACTCGGTGATGAAGGTGTTCCGCAAGATCACCCCGGGCACCAACCCCGACATCGCGATCCACGAGGTGCTCACCCGCGCCTCCTCGGAGCACGTGGCCGCGCTGTACGGCTGGGTGGAGGCGCCGCACGACGAGACGGTCCTGCACCTCGCGATGCTCCAGCAGTTCCTCCGCACCGGCAGCGACGGGTGGGACCTCGCCCAGGCGAGCGTGCGCAACCTGCTCAGCGAGGGCGACCTGCACGCCGACGAGGTCGGCGGCGACTTCGCCGGGGAGGCGGCCCGGCTGGGCGTCGCCCTGGCCGAGACGCACCAGGTGCTCGCCGAGCACTTCCCCACCCACGACCGCACGCCCGCGGAGATGGGCGAGCTCGCCGACTCCATGCGGGCCCGCCTCGACGCCGCCCTGCCGGTCGCCCCGCAGCTCGCCGACTTCGAGCCGGCCCTCCGCGCGGCGTACGACGCGGTGGCGCAGCTGCCGGGCAGCGAGGTGCAGACCGTCCACGGCGACCTGCACCTGGGCCAGACCCTGCGCACGGTCAAGGGCTGGAAGATCGTGGACTTCGAGGGCGAGCCGGCCCGCCCGCTCGCCGAGCGGCTGCTGCCCGACTCCCGGTGGCGCGACGTGGCCGGGATGCTGCGCAGCTTCGACTACGCGCCCCGGGTGGCCTCGATGATCGTGAGCGGCGGCAGCACCGAGGGCGGGGAGCAGCGGGCCTACCGGGCCCGGGAGTGGTCCACCCGCAACCGCCAGGCCTTCCTCTCCGGCTACGCCGACCGCGAGCTGGAGGTCGACGAGCGCACCCTGCTCGACGCCTACGTCGCCGACAAGGCCGTCTACGAGGCCGTCTACGAGGTCCGCAACCGCCCCGCCTGGGTGAGCATCCCGCTCGAGGCGCTGGCCGAGGTCACCCAACGGGCCTGACTGGCCAACCTGACCGGCCGCACCCGAACGTGCCACTACTACTGTGAACGGATGAGCGAGCACATGACTGTCTCCACTCACGAGCTCGACCAGGTCGTCAACGGGGAGCACGGCCACCCGCACCACGTGCTCGGCCCGCACGTGCACGAGGGCGGCGTCACCGTGCGCGCCCTCAAGCCGCTGGCGTCCAGCGTCACCGTGGTGCATGCCGGGGGCGAGACTCCGCTGACGCACGAGCACGCAGGCATCTGGGTCGGTCGGCTCGACGTGGCCGACGTGCCCGACTACCGCCTCGCCGTGGCCTACGACGGCCCGGCGACGACCCTCGACGACCCCTACCGCTTCCTGCCGACCCTCGGCGCGACCGACCTCCACCTGATCAACGAGGGCCGCCACGAGAACCTCTGGGAGGTCCTCGGCGCCCGGGTGCACCGCTACGCCGGCGGTGTCACCGGCACCTCCTTCGCGGTGTGGGCGCCCAGCGCCCGCGGCGTGCGCCTGAAGAGCGACTTCAACAGCTGGGACGGCCGTGAGCACCCGATGCGCCAGCTGGGCACCTCCGGCGTCTGGGAGCTCTTCGTGCCCGACGTCGGCTCCGGCACGCGCTACAAGTTCGCGATCCTCGGCGCCGACGGCGAGTGGCGGGAGAAGGCCGACCCGATGGCCTTCCACACCGAGGTGCCCCCACTGACCTCGAGCGTGGTGTTCGAGTCCTCCTACACCTGGGGCGACGACGCGTGGATGGAGGCGCGGCCGGCCAAGCAGCCGGTCTCCGCCCCGATGAGCGTCTACGAGCTGCACCTCGGGTCGTGGCGCAAGCACCACGGCGGCGGGCTCTACAGCTACGCCGACCTGGCCGAGTCGCTGGTGCCGTACCTGGTGGACCTCGGCTTCACCCACGTCGAGCTCATGCCGGTCATGGAGCACCCCTTCGGTGGCTCGTGGGGCTACCAGGTGACGTCGTACTTCGCGCCCACCGCGCGCTTCGGCGACCCCGACGGCCTGCGGCTGCTGATCGACCGCCTGCACCAGGCCGGCATCGGCGTCATCGTCGACTGGGTGCCCGCGCACTTCCCCAAGGACGTCTTCGCCCTCGCGCGCTTCGACGGCACGCCGCTCTACGAGGACCCCAACCCCATGCGCGGCGAGCAGCCCGACTGGGGCACCTACGTCTTCAACTTCGGCCGGCGCGAGGTGCGCAACTTCCTGGTCGCCAACGCGCTCTACTGGCTGGAGCAGTTCCACATCGACGGCCTGCGGGTCGACGCCGTCGCCTCGATGCTCTACCTCGACTACTCGCGCGAGCCCGGCCAGTGGAGCCCGAACGTCCACGGCGGACGGGAGAACCTCGAGGCGGTGCAGTTCCTCCAGGAGATGAACGCCACCGTCTACAAGCGGGTGCCCGGCGCGATGACCATCGCCGAGGAGTCCACCTCCTGGCCCGGCGTCACCAGGCCGACGTCGGAGGGCGGCCTGGGATTCGGCTTCAAGTGGAACATGGGGTGGATGCACGACACCCTCGGCTACGTCGAGAAGGACCCCGTGCACCGCAGCCACCACCACAGCCAGATGACGTTCTCGATGGTCTACGCCTACTCCGAGAACTACGTGCTGCCCATCAGCCACGACGAGGTCGTGCACGGCAAGGGCTCGCTGCTGCGCAAGATGCCCGGTGACCGCTGGCAGCAGCTGGCCAACCTGCGTGCCTACCTGGGCCTCATGTGGGCCCATCCCGGCAAGCAGCTCGTCTTCATGGGCGCCGAGCTGGGCCAGGAGTCGGAGTGGGCCGAGGCCCGCGAGCTCGACTGGTGGCTCCTGGACCACCCCGAGCACGAGGGCGTGCACTCCCTGGTCCGTGACCTGAACCGCGTGTACGCAGCGACCCCTGCCCTCTACGCCCGCGACCACGAGCCCGACGGCTTCGAGTGGCTCGACGCCGACGACAGCCAGCGCAACGTCTTCGCCTTCGTGCGCCGCGCCCCGGGCGAGCCCGACCTGGTGTGCGTCGCCAACTTCGCCGCCGTACCGCACGAGGGCTACCACCTCGCACTCCCCCGCCCCGGCACCTGGGACGAGGTCGTCAACACCGACGCCGAGAGCTACACCGGGTCCGGCGTGGGCAACCTCGGCTCGGTCGAGGCGACGGAGTCGGGCGCCACGATCGTGGTGCCGCCCCTCGCGACGGTGTACTTCCGGCACCGCGGCTGAGCGGCCGACTTCCTTCTGCTTCATCAAGGTATGCAGGTGAACCGGGGCTTCCCATGGCCTGCAATCCGTGGGAAGCCCTGGTTCGCCGACATACCTTGATGAATCCGCCACGACGAGCCACCGACGCACCCGCCCGGTCCTCCACAGGAGGTACGCCTCCCCGCCACGCCGCACGCCGACGGCCGTCACCATGGTGCGATGGACATCAGCGAGGCACTGGGCGAGAGCCCGGGCTTCTTCACCCGTGCGCAGGCCGTGGACGCCGGCTACTCCGACCAGCAGATCGCCGCACAGGTGCGCTCATCGGCATGGATCCGCTTCCGGCGTGGCTACTACGCACCGGGTGACATGTGGCGCCGGCTCGACGAGGTCGCGCGCCACCGCCTCCGTAGCCGGGCGGTGATGCACTCCTTGGGACCAGCGGTCGTCCTCAGCCATGTCTCGGCAGCGGTCGAGCTCGGGCTGGTGACCTGGGGTCAGCGCCTCGACCGCGTCCACGTCACTCGGCTCGACGGCGGAGCCGGACGGGTGGAGGGCGACGTGGTGCACCACGAGGGTCTCTGCCTCGCAGACGACGTGCACCTGCTCGACGGGTTGCCGGTGATGGCGCCGGAGCGAGCGGCCCTCGAGGCGGGGAGCAAGGTCAGCGGCGACGCCGCCCTGTCGGTCCTGGACTCCGTGCTGCACGAGGGCCTGGCCGATCATGACGGTCTCTCACGGCGGTTCGTCCAGATGCGGCACTGGCCGCACATGCGCCACCTCCACGTGCCCGTCCGGATGGCCGACGCCGGAGCCGACGGCCCGGGCGAGTCTCGCGGACGCTGGCTGTTCTGGAAGCAGGGCATCCCGGCACCGATCACCCAGTACGCCGTGCACGACACCGACGGGTCGCTCCTCGGCACCTGCGACTGGGGATGGCCGCAGCACGAGTTGCTCGGCGAGTTCGACGGTCGCCTCAAGTACGGCCGCCTCGTCCCCGAGGGGCAGACGCCGGGGGACGTCGTCTTCGCCGAGAAGAGGCGGGAGGACCGGCTTCGGGAGCTCACCGGCTTCGCGATGGTCCGACTGGTCTGGTCCGACCTCGACCGTCCGCGGCTCACCGGGGACCGCATCAGGCAGGCGATGCGGGTGGTGGGGTGACGAGGGCGGTGGCGGCACTGCTTCATCAAGGTATGTAGGCGAAGTGCCACTTCCCACGGCTAGCACGCCATGGGAAGCATCGGCTCATCTGCATACCTTGATGAACCAACCAGGAGCCGCCCACCGGCCAGCCACCGGGGGCTATCGGACGCCGCCAACTCGCGGCAAGATCCGGGGATGACCACCTTCGTGTTCGACTTCGCCGACGGCAACAAGGATCAGAAGGACCTGCTGGGTGGGAAGGGCGCCAACCTGGCGGAGATGACCAACCTCGGCCTGCCGGTGCCGCCCGGCTTCACGATCACCACCGAGGCCTGCCGGGCCTACCTCGACAGCGGCGGCCAGCCGGAGGGGCTGGCCGAGGAGGTCGCCGAGCACCTGCGCACGCTCGAGCAGACCATGGGCCGCACCCTGGGTGACGCCGCGGACCCGCTGCTGGTGAGCGTGCGCAGCGGCGCCCGCGACTCGATGCCCGGCATGATGGAGACGGTCCTCAACATCGGGCTCAACGACGAGTCGGTCGTGGGACTCGGGCAGCGGAGCGACGACGAGCGGTTCGCGCTCGACTCCTACCGCCGGCTGCTGCAGATGTTCGGCTCGACGGTGATGGGTGTCGAGGGCGAGCGGTTCTCCGAGGCGCTCGACGCGGCGAAGCGGGCCAAGGGCACCGACGACGACCTCGACCTCGACGCCGAGGACCTGCGCGCGCTCGTCGCGACGTACAAGCAGGTCATCGAGGAGGATGCCGGACGAGCGTTCCCGCAGCGGCCGGGCGAGCAGCTGGAGCTGGCGATCCGCGCGGTCTTCGACTCCTGGAACACCGAGCGCGCGGTGCTCTACCGCCGGCAGGAGCGCATCGCCGAGGGGCTGGGCACGGCCGTCAACGTGCAGGCGATGGTGTTCGGCAACGGCGGCATGGACTCGGGGTCGGGGGTCGCGTTCACGCGCGACCCGGCGAGCGGCGAGCAGGGCGTGTACGGCGACTACCTGCAGAACGCCCAGGGCGAGGACGTCGTGGCGGGCATCCGCAACACGGTGTCGCTGGCCGACTTCCGCGAGGTCGACGAGGCGTCGCACGACGAGCTGCTCGACATCATGGCGACGCTGGAGCAGCACTACCGCGACATGTGCGACATCGAGTTCACCGTCGAGCACGCCAAGCTGTGGATGCTGCAGACCCGGGTCGGCAAGCGGACCCCCGAGGCGGCGTTCCGGATCAGCATGCACATGGCCGACGAGGGGCTCATCGACGCCGACGACACCGTACGCCGCGTCACCGGCGCCCAGCTCGCCTCCCTGATGTTCCCCCGCTTCGACCCCGACGCCGAGCGCAACCTGATCGCGACCGGCATGAACGCCTCCCCGGGGGCGGCGGTCGGCAAGGTCGTCTTCGACTCCGACACCGCGATCGCGTGGACCGAGCGCGGCGAGGACGTCATCCTCGTGCGCAAGGAGACCAACCCCGACGACCTGCGGGGCATGGTGGTGGCGCGCGGGATCCTCACCAGCCGCGGCGGCAAGACCAGCCACGCTGCGGTGGTGGCGCGCGGCATGGGCCGCACCTGCGTGTGCGGCGCGGAGTCGCTCGACGTCGACGCGAGGGCCAAGGAGGTCCGCGTCCGGGACGGCGAGACGCTCTCCGAGGGCGACGTCATCTCGATCGACGGCACGACCGGGCAGGTGTTCGCCGGGGAGGTCCCCGTCTCCGACTCGGTGGTGGTGCGCCACTTCGAGGGGGAGGACCTCGGCGACGACGACCTGGTCAAGGCGGTGGCCCGGGTGATGAAGCACGCCGACGGGGTCCGTCGCCTCGGCGTGCGCGCGAATGCCGACACCCCCGAGGACGCCGCGCGCGCCCGCCGCTTCGGCGCGGAGG
Organism: uncultured Nocardioides sp.; assembly: GCF_902805925.1. Lineage (GTDB taxonomy): Bacteria > Actinomycetota > Actinomycetes > Propionibacteriales > Nocardioidaceae > Nocardioides. The sequence goes on along the minus strand of NZ_CADCUP010000155.1, from coordinate 2,295 downwards.
GCATCGGCCTGTGCCGCACCGAGCACATGTTCCTCGGCGACCGGCGCGGGCTGGTGGAGAGCCTGATCGTGGCGCAGGAGGAGGTCGAGCAGGAGAAGGCCCTGGCCGCGCTCCTCCCCCTGCAGCGCGAGGACTTCACGGACATCCTCGAGGCGATGGACGGCCTGCCCGTCACGATCCGGCTCATCGACCCGCCGCTGCACGAGTTCCTGCCCGACCACACCGACCTGTCGGTCAAGGTCGCGCTCGCCGAGGAGCGGGGAGAGGTCGACGAGCACGACCGCCGGCTGCTGGTGGCGGTCAAGCAGCTGCATGAGCAGAACCCCATGCTCGGGCTGCGCGGCGTGCGCCTCGGCATCCTGATCCCCGGCCTGTTCACCATGCAGGCCCGGGCCATCCTCGAGGCGGCCGCCGACCGCACCGCCGCCGGCGGCGACCCACGACCGGAGATCATGATCCCGCTCGTGGCCAGCGTCCGGGAGCTCGACGTGGTCAAGCGGCGCATCCTCGACATCGCCGAGGAGGTCCAGGCCGAGCGCGGGGTCGAGGTGGCCTTCAAGGTCGGCACGATGATCGAGCTGCCCCGGGCGGCCGTGCTCGCCGACCGGATCGCGCTGAGCGCCGAGTTCTTCTCCTTCGGCACCAACGACCTCACCCAGATGACCTGGGGCTTCTCGCGCGACGACGTGGAGTCCTCGTTCTTCTCCACCTACCTCGACAACGGCATCTTCGACGTCTCCCCGTTCGAGTCGCTGGACACCCTGGGCGTCGGTGCGCTGGTGCGGATGGGCACCGAGCGCGGGCGGTCGACGCGGCCCGACCTGCACGTGGGCGTCTGCGGCGAGCACGGCGGCGACCCGGCGTCGATCCACTTCTTCGACGAGGTCGGCCTCGACTACGTCTCGTGCTCGCCCTTCCGGGTGCCCGTGGCGCGGCTGGAGGCGGGTCGCGCGCGGCTGGACTGACGCCCGCGTGGCTAGGGTGGCCGCGTGAGCCACCCCGACCAGCCGACGCTCTCGGACGGCCTGCTGACCCTGCGGCCCACCACCCTCGCCGAGGGCCGGCTCGCCACCTTCGTGGTGGAGCACGACGGCACCTCCATCGGCGAGGTGGGCGTCACCGGCGACGGCAGCCTGCACTGGGCGCTGGGCAGTGACCACCGCGGCCACGGCTACGCCACCCGCGCCGTGCGGGTGCTGGCGGACTGGTCCCTCACCGATCGCGACCAGGGCGGCCTCGGGCTGCGGCGCATCCAGGCCAGGGTGGACGCCCGCGACGACTCCTCGCTGCGCGTGGCGACCCGGTCCGGGCTGCGGCGCGAGGGCTCCCAGCGGGTGGCCGCCGGCACCGACCGCGACGTGAGCGAGTACGTCGTCCTGGCGCGGCTGGCGGACGACCCGCCGCTGAGCGACCCGGCCAGCTTCCGGGCGCTGCTGAACTCCTTCCTCCCCCGCAAGCGCGCCATCAGCCAGCTGCTGGTGCGCGACCACGACGGCCGGGTCCTGCTGTGCCAGCTCACCTACAAGCGCGACTGGGACCTGCCGGGCGGGGTCGTCGAGGTCGGCGAGTCACCGCACCTCGCCGCGGGACGGGAGGTGACCGAGGAGCTCGCCCTGGACATCGCACCCGGCCGGCTGGTGCTCACCGACTGGCTGCCGCCGTGGGGCGGCTGGGACGACGCGCTCTGCCTGGTCTTCGACGGCGGCGTGCACGACGCCTCGATCGTCGCCGACGTCGTCCGGCAGGAGCGCGAGATCCGGGACGCCCGGTTCCTCACCCCCGACCAGGTGCGCGAGCGCGCCGCCGACTTCACCGCCCGCCGCATCGAGTCGGCGCTGGCCAACCTCGACCCGGCCCGCCTCGACGGCGGCACGGCGTACACGGAGTCGGGCCGGCCGCACTGACCCCCCAACAACCTATTGACAGTCGTCGGCAGCTGAGTGGAGACTCACCCCCAACCAATCGTTGGAGGGTCAATGGAGAAGCAGCTCTCGGCACTGCGCGCCAAGGCGCACCCGGTGCGCCTGCGCATCCTGTCGCTGCTGACTGGCACCGCGATGAGCGCGGCGGAAGTGGCGCGCGAGCTCGACATCAGCCATGCCAGCGCGTCGTACCACCTGCGCACCCTCCTCGGCGTCGGTGAGCTCGAGGAGGCCGGCGAGGAGATGATCCGCGGCGGGGTGGCCAAGCGCTACCGCTACCCGCACGAGCGCGCCGCCTCCGCGCCCGCCCCCGGACCGCGCCCCCCGGCCGAGGACTTCACCGCCTACCTGCAGGCGGTGCACCGCGAAGGGG
>NZ_CADCUP010000154.1 GCF_902805925.1 uncultured Nocardioides sp. | reverse complement strand
GGGCGCCACCAGCGCGGTGGAGGCCTCGAGGCCCAGCCGGTGGACGGCATCGTGGCGGCGCCCGGGGGCCACCACGCCGACGACGGGGACGCCGTGCAGGCGCACGAGCAGCACCACCTCCACGGAGCTGTCGACCACGACCGCACGGGGCCGCGCCGCGACGAGCCACTCGCTGATCCGGTGCATGCGGTCAGCCAGGCCCCGGTCGTGGAGCGGCACCCAGTGCAGGCGACCACCCGCGGAGGGGTCGTCGGGGTGCCCGCCCTCGTCGTCGCGAGGCAGCCGCACCCACTCGCCGGGCCACCCCTCGGGGCACGGCAGCGAGGACAGGCCGGTCACCGGCAAGTCCAGCTCGCGGGCGACCGACTGCGCCCGGTGCAGGTGCCCGCTGCCGTGGTGGTGGACGTACATGCCGATCACGCCGTCGCACCCGCCTCGACGAGCACGGCGAGCCGCGCGCCCGGGAGCAGGTCGACGAGGCGCAGGCGCAACCCGCTCACGTCACCAGCGCTCGGTAGATGCGGTGGTGGGCATCCTCGATCAGCGCGCGCTGCCGGCGGCGCTCCTCGACGTCCGCACCGAGCCGCGGGCGCTCGGCGTACGCCGTGGTGACGGCCGCGCGCAGCGAGTCGGGGTCGAATTGCTCCTCGTCGTGCAGGTAGCCCAGCACCGGTCCCTGCTCGGCGAAGTAGCCGCACGACGGCGCGACCACCGTGGTCTGGAGGTCGCGGCACGCCTCGAGCCAGCCCGAGTGCGTGCCGGAGCGGTGGGGGAGGACGCAGGCGTCGAGCGAGGCCAGGTAGCTCCACAGCTCGCCGTCCGAGAGGTGGTCGTGGACGTGCAGCTCGAGCCGACCTCGCAGCTGCTCGTGCGCCAGGTACGCCGCGACGTCGGCGTCGTGCCCGGCGCCGCCTGCCTCGAGCACGTCGCAAGGCACGTTGACCTGGAGCACCGCGCCGTCGAGCCGGGCGACGGTCTCCACGAGCGTGGGGAGCAGCCGCAGCGGGTCCATGTCGGCGCGCAGGCTCTCGACGTGCAGACCGACCCGGAACGTGCGGTGCCGATCGACCTTCTCAGGCTGGAGGGCCGCCATGGCGTGCAGCTCGACGACGTGCGGGTGCGGCACCACCTCCGCCTCCCGGCCCCAGCGCCGCAGGATCTCGGCGGCCGCACCCGGGGTCAGGGTGATGAGCCGGTCGGCTGCCGGCACCAGGACGTCGAGCTGCCGGTCGTGCAGGGTGCGGTCGGGGTGGTGGGGGCGCAGGTCGTGCACGGTGAACACGAACGGCTTGCCCCGCCGCCGCAGCGCCCGGGTGAGCTCCGCCAGCTCCTCGGGCGAGCTCGCTTCGAAGCCGCAGTGCAGGTGGAAGAGGTCGAAGTCGGCCGTCGCCGCCCACTCCGGGCGCAGCATCACCGGGGGCGACGCCGGCTGCACCGCCGAGCGGCTGCCACTGGACGGGTCCGGGTCGGGCAGGCGGCGGACCAGGTGACCCTCGGGCGAGGAGAGGTGCCGCACGTAGACGTGGCCCGACGGCACCGAGGCGACGGTGAGCGTCCGCTGCAGGGGTGCGGGGTCGGTGAGGGTCATGGGCCGGAGGTACCCCCGGCAAGCGCTTCCAAGCCCGCGTGCCCGTCTCGGGTCAACGACGCGAGAAGGGCCTCGTGACCCGGTTAACGCGTGCGTGGAAGATCGCGGCCCGCGCAGCATTGTCACCGGGTGCGCCGTGGACGCCGCCTCCGGGGTGCGCGCTCGCGGAGCCGAGGTAGAGCCCGGCGATCCCCGTCTCCGCTCGGCCCAGCAGCCCCGGGACCGGGCGCAGGAACAGCTCCTGCTGCAGCTGCGACGTGCCGCCGTTCACGGCGCCGCCGACCAGGTTGGCGTCGCGGTGCTCGAGCTCGTGGGGTCCCAGAACGCGACGGGCGAGGACTCGCGACCCGAAGCCGGGCGCCAGCCGCTCGATCCGCTCCTGCATGCGGTCGCCGAAGCGCTCGCAGTCGTCGTGGTCCCAGACCCCGCGGATGCTGCCGTCGCCGGCGTCACGCACGTGCGGGTGCGGCTGGGGGACGTGCGTGTAGGCCCACATCGACTCGGTGCCCGCCGGAGACCGGGTGGGGTCGCTGCTGGTCATCTGACCGGTCAGCAGGAACGGCTCGGCCGGGATGGAGCGCGAGGAGACCTGGTTGAGCGCCTGCGACATCGCGTCGACCGAGTCGGCGACGTGCACGGTGCCGGCGACGTACGGCGGCGGGCTGGCCCAAGGCACGGGCCCGCTGAGCGCCCAGTCGACCTTGACGGTGCCGGGGTCGAGCTGGAAGTGCCTCATGCCGCGCGCGACGCGCGCCGGCAGGTGCTGGGCGGCGACCAGGCCACCGAAGAGCCGGGTCGCCGAGACGTCCGCCACCACGGCCCGGTGGGCGGCGAACCGCTCGCCGTCGGCCGTCACGACGCCGGAGGCGCGCCCGTCGCGCACGAGGACCTCGGTCACCGCCCGGCCGCAGTGGATCTCACCGCCGCGCGCCTGGAACCGCCGCGCCAGGGCGCCGCTCAGCTCGCCCGCGCCGCCGACGGGGACGGGGAAGCCCACGGTCTGGCCCATCATCGTCAGCAGGATGCCGAACAGCCCCGACCCCGGGGACTCCAGCGGTATGTCGGAGTGGCCGGCGTTGCCGGCGAGCAGCAGCCCGGGCGCGTCACCGCCGAACCGGTCGCGCGCCAGGTCGGCCACCGGCGTCAGGAACGTCTTCACCAGGTCGAGGCCGCCGGCCGCCCGCAGCCGGGTGAGGGCACCGAGCCCTGCGCGCACCGGCGGGAAGGGCGTGAGCAGCGCAGCGATGACCTGGTCCCCGATGCGGTCCCAGGTGTCGCACAGGGCCAGCCACCGCTCGCCGTCGCCGCTGTGCGCCTCCTCCATGAGACCGGCCGTGACGTGCCGGTCGCGGTGGAGCACCGCCCAGCGGCCGTCGGGGGTGGGGTGGCCCAGCACGGCGGGCGCGTGGGCCCAGGCGAGCCCGTGCTCCTCGAGACCGAAGGAGGAGATGGTCGGCGACACCGCGGCCAGCGGGTAGAACGCGCTGAAGGTGTCGTGCACGAAGTCGGGGTGCAGCTCGCGGTCGCTGCGCACCGCGCCGCCGACCTCCGCCTGCTGCTCCAGCAGCACCACCGACCAGCCCGCGTCCACGAGGCGGTTCGCGGCGACCAGGCCGTTGGGACCGGCCCCGACGACGACGGCGTCGTGGCCCGCCACGACGCTCAGCCCTCCCGACGCTCGGCGACGAAGGCCAGACGGCGGAGGGTCTCGACGTTGCGCCAGGCCAACTGGATGTCACGCAGGGGCTTGGGCACGAGGAGGCCGGGACCCGACACGGCGTCCTCCACGATGGTGACCTCGGTGGCGCCGTCCTGCGCGTCGAGGAGGAAGGTGACCTCGGCCTCGCCCGCGGGCCAGCCCCGCGCCCTCAGCTTCAGCCGCTCGTGCGGGACGCACTCCAGGACGGTGGTCGAGTCGTCGATCAGGGCCGGCCACACGCCGACCGAGTGGTGCAGGGTGGCGTCGACGGCCGGCCAGGACTCCTCGACGTCGCGCATCCGCGAGGCGCCGACCACGAACAACGGGTAGAGCCAGCCGTCGGCCAGCACGTCCCAGACCTTCTCGACGGGTGCCTCGATGAGGCGGCTGTTGGTGCTCACGGCGCTTGCTCCTGTCGTCGCGGGAACGGCGGGGACCAGGTGGCCGCTCGCCGCGCCACGGTACCCACGAGCGCAGACATGATGACGGCTCCGGTGGCCCGGGGAAGAAGTGGGTACTGGTCTCCATGATCTTGCCCAAGCCCCGTGGAGAGCTCAGCGCTGCCCTGTTCGAGGCCCTGCGGTCGGTGCCCGAGCGCACGCCACCGCTGCCGCAGTTCGCTGACGACGCCGCCGACGCAGCCCTCTCGCTGTGGGTCCTGCACGAGCTGTCCTACCGCGGCTTCGAGGACGTCGACGACGAGGCCGAGTGGGACCTCGTCGCCCTCGGCGTGCGGCGCACCCTGGAGCGCGAGCTCGAGCAGCGCCTGCGCGACCGCTGGCCGGGCAATCCAGCGGGCGGCTACGACCCCGACGAGCTGCTGGCGTTCGTGGAGGCCGACGACGGCCCGTCGCTGTCGTCGTACATCCAGAAGAAGGCGACGCGGGAGGAGACCCTCGAGCTGCTGCGGCAGCGCTCGGTCTACCACCTCAAGGAGGCCGACCCGTCCGCGTGGACGGTGCCGCGCCTGCCCGTGCGCGCCCAGGCCGCCCTGGTCGAGCTCCAGTTCGACGAGTACGGCGACGGCGACCCCAACCGGCTGCACTCGCACCTCTTCGCCCGGGGCCTGGACGCGGAGGGACTTCGCTCGGAGCGCGGCGCCTACATCGACGAGGCGACTCCTGAGACGCTGGAGATGAACAACGCCATGTCGCTGTTCGGCCTCCACCGACGGCTGCGTGGAGCGGCCATGGGTCACCTGGCGGCGTTCGAGGCGTCGAGCTCGCTGCCCTCGCGCAAGATGGCGCAGGGCCTGGAGCGGCTCGGCTTCAACGACCAGCTCGTCGGCTACTACACCGAGCACGTCGAGGCCGACGCCGTGCACGAGCAGCTCGCCGCCCGCGACATCTGCGGCACGCTGGCCGAGGACGACCCGGGCCAGGCGGACGGCATCTGGTTCGGCGCCTTCACCTGCCTGGACCTCGAGGCGCGCTTCGCGCGGTCGATGTTCGAGCGGTGGGGGAGCCAGGAGTGAGCGGACCTCCGCAGCACGACCATCCCGACGTCGTGCTGTGCCCCGGTGGACCCGTGCTGGTGCGCGGTGCGCACACGGTCCAGGACGCCGACGGGCAGGTGCACGAGGTGCGGCGACCCGTCGTCGCGCTGTGCCGCTGCGCGAAGTCGGCCCGACTGCCCTTCTGCGACGGCACGCACAAGCTGCTGCCCGAGGGCGCCCGGCCCTGAGCCGCCGCCTCCCCGGGGCTCTCGCCGCGCGGCTCCTCGCCCTGGCCCTAGTCCCGGAGCTCGTCTTCGTCCCGGAGTCCGTCTTCGCGATGTAGCCGCGTCGTGCAGGGCTCTGCTGCCGGAGTCGGTGCTCGACACCGTGACGGACGTCGTCCTCGCCGTCGCCAAGATCCTGCCGAAGATCTACCTCAGCGACTGGGTCGGGGACCGCGGACGCCGTTCGCAGACGCGGAGCATCTACCCCGAGGACTAGCGCCGCACGAGCACCAGCACGCCCCGCTCGTGGGGCCGGACCTCCGCGAGCGTCAGCCCGGTGGCGGCCAGCCACGGGTCGCCCCGCAGTGCCTCGACCTGCTCCGGGGAGCCGAGCTGGAGCAGCCCGTGCGCGGTGGGGAGCAGGTGCCGCTCGATGACCTTCA
>NZ_CADCUP010000153.1 GCF_902805925.1 uncultured Nocardioides sp. | reverse complement strand
TGTCGGGGGAGGAGGCGTAGATGCCCTGGCAGCCCCGCCCGAAGATGCACGTGTAGCTCGACGTCAGCCAGGTCAGGTCGCACCGGAAGACCTGGCTCGCGTCGGCCGGGTCGACGAACTCCACCCACGCGCGCGGGAAGACCGGGTCCACTTCAGGCACGTCCTCAACCTACTGTCGACTAGGTTGGTCCCCATGCGCCTGGGCGTTCTCGACATCGGCTCCAACACGGGGCACCTGCTCGTCGTCGACGCCCACCGCGGCGCCGCGCCCCTCCCGGCCTTCTCATACAAGGAGCCCCTCCGGCTGGCCGAGCACCTCGACGGGAGCGGTGCCGTGACCGTTGCGGGCATCGACGCCCTCACCTCCTTCACCGCCGGCGCGATGCAGGTCGCCGAGGACAAGGGCTGCGAGCAGATGCTGGCCTTCGCCACCTCCGCGGTCCGCGACTCCGCCAACGCCGACGACGTGCTGGCCCACGTCGCGCAGCGCACCGGCACGGCCATCGCGGTGCTCTCCGGCGAGGACGAGGCGCGCCTGACCTTCCTCGCCGTACGCCGCTGGTTCGGCTGGTCCGCGGGCCGGCTGGCGGTCTTCGACATCGGCGGCGGCTCGCTGGAGATCGCCGGGGGCACCGACGAGGAGCCCGACGTCGCGTGGTCGTTGCCGCTCGGCGCCGCGCGACTGGCGCGCCAGTGGTTCGGCGGCGCCACGCCCGACGACGAGGCCGTACGCCGCCTACGCCGGCAGATCCGTGCCGACATCGCCCGCGACGCCGGCCGCCTGCTTCGCCCCGGCACCCCCGACCGGGCGGCGGCGACGTCGAAGACGTTCCGCTCCCTGGCCCGCATCTGCGGCGCCGCACCCTCCGGGGAGGGGGCGCTGGTGCCGCGGTCGCTGCCCGCCGCGGCGCTCGCCGAGTGGCTGCCGAAGCTGCTGGCGCTGGCACCCAACGACCTCGCGGACCTGCCGGGCGTCTCGCCGAGCCGGGTGCACCAGATCGTGCCGGGGGCACTGGTCGCGGAGGCGGTCATGGACATCTTCGACCTGGCCGAGCTCGAGATCTGTCCGTGGGCGCTGCGCGAGGGCGTGATCCTCGAGCGCCTCGACCGGATCCGGGTCCCGTGAGCGTCACGATCGGCCTGTCCACCGCCTCGGTCTATCCCGAGTCGACCGCGCACGCCTTCGGCTACGCCGCCTCCCTGGGGTACGACGCGGTCGAGGTGATGGTCGGCATGGACGCCCTCTCCCAGCAGACCACGGCGGTCGCCGAGCTCGCCGACCACCACGGGCTCCCGGTGAGCGCGGTCCACGCGCCGTGCCTGCTCTTCACCCAGCGGGTCTGGGGCACCGAGCCCTGGGGCAAGCTCGAGCGGTCGGCCGAGATGGCGGCCGGGCTCGGCGCCCCCGTCGTCGTGGTTCACCCGCCGTTCCGCTGGCAGAAGGACTACGCGGCGGGATTCGTCGACGGCATCGCCGCCCTGGAGGAGTCGACGGGCATCGCGTTCGCGGTGGAGAACATGTACCCCTGGCGCGCGTCGTCACGGCGTCGCGTCGCGAAGGGGATGGAGATGTACGTGCCCGGCTGGGACCCCTCGGAGGAGTCGTACGCGCACCTGACCCTCGACCTCTCCCACGCCGCGATCGCCGGCTCCGACGTCGTGGCGATGGCCGACCGGATGGGCCCGAGGCTGCGGCACGTCCACCTCACCGACGGCTCGGGGTCCGCCAAGGACGAGCACCTCGTGCCGGGCCGCGGCACCACCGGCGCGGCCGCGCTCCTGCGCCACCTGGCCGCCGCCGGCTTCGACGGCGACATCGTCCTGGAGATCAACACGCGGCGCTGCACCACGCAGGCCGAGCGCGAGGCCGACCTGCGCGAGTCGCTGGAGTTCGCCCGGGCCCACTTCGGCGTCCCCGCCCGCTGAGCATGGCGACGACCCGCCGAGGCCGGCGTCCCGGGGCGTCGGACACCCGCGCCTTGATCCTCGCCGCCGCCCGGGCGTCCTTCGCCGCCAAGGGCTTCGGCGGTACGACGATCCGCGGCGTCGCGGGCGCGGCCGGCGTCGACGCGGCACTGGTGCACCACTACTTCGGCAGCAAGGACGACCTGTTCATGGCCTCCCTCGACATCCCCGTCGACCCGCGGAGCCTGCTGGCGCCGATGGTGGCCGAGGGGCCGGAGGGCGCGGCCGAGCGCTTCCTCGGCGTCTTCCTCTCCGTGTGGGACGACCCGGAGGTACAGCCGTCGCTGCTCGCCGTGGCGCGGGCGGTGATGGACCCCGCCTCGCAACGGCTGCTCAGCGACGGGTTCCTGCCGGTCGTCATCCTCCCCGTCGGCCAGGCGCTCGGCATCGACCGGCCCGAGCACCGGATGCCGCTGGTGGCCAGCCAGGTCGTCGGCCTGATCCTGCTGCGCTACGTGCTGCGGGTGGAGCCGCTGGCGTCGATGGAGAGCGACCGGCTGGTCGCGACCTACGCCCCGACGATCCAGCGGTACCTCACCGGCGACCTGCCTTGAGGGCCGACCTCAGTCGACCTGCGGCACCCGCAGCTTCCAGCCGACCTTGATCTCGTCGGGGTCCTCGATGCGGCGGTTGGCGGCCACGACGTGCGCCACGGTGGCCTGGGTGAACGGGCGCAGGTCGCGGGTGATCGAGGTCAGGGTGTCGCCGCGCGAGACGCGGTAGAGCAGCCAGCCGCGCAGGCCCGGGAAGACGATGAGCGGCACCTCGACGAGGTCGAAGCCCGGCGAGGGGCCCTCGTCGGGCAGCCCCGGGTTGTCGCCGAACGCCTGCAGCGTGACGGTCGTGCCGTCCCGCGGCGGGGAGGCCATCTCGAGGGTGGTGCTGAACTCGCCCATCCCGGCCATCCCGCCGGCCGACTGCGCCGAGCCGGTGGCGAGCTCGCGGCCGTGCTCGTCGAGCACGCGCAGCCCGATCGTGCCCTCGAAGCCGGCGCCCACGCCGGAGACGACGAACGACCGCCCGACGAGCTGGTTCTTCACGGGGTGGTGGACCTTGACCTGCGTGACGATCGGCATGCGCACAGGATGCTCCGTCGCGGCAGGCCTTGCCAGACCCCCTGTCGCGGGAGCACAATTCATCACATGATGAATAACACCATCGAGGTACGCGACCTCCTCGTCGTCCGGGGCGGTCGCGACGTGCTCCCCGGCATCTCCCTGGACGTCGCCACCGGCGTCACGGGCCTGCTCGGGCCCAGCGGCTGCGGGAAGTCGACGCTGCTCCGCTCCATCGTCGGCGTCCAGCAGGTGCGCGGCGGCACCGTGACCGTGCTGGGCGCCCCGGCGGGCGACCGCTCGCTGCGCGACCGCATCGGCTACGTCACCCAGGCCGCCAGCGTGTACGACGACCTCACGGTCGCCGAGAACCTCCGCTTCTTCGCCCGGGTGCTGGGTGTCGGCACCGGAGGCATCGACTCCGTGATCGCGGCCGTCGACCTCGACAGCCACCGGCACCGGCCGGTCGGCCGGCTCAGCGGGGGGCAGCGCTCGCGCGCCAGCCTCGCCGTCGCGCTGCTCGGCGACCCCGACGTGCTGGTGCTCGACGAGCCGACGGTGGGCCTGGACCCGGTGCTGCGCCGCGACCTGTGGGCGCTGTTCCACCGCCTCGCCGACGCAGGCACGGCCGTGCTGGTCTCCAGCCACGTCATGGACGAGGCCGACCGCTGCGACCGGCTGCTGCTGATGCGCGAGGGCCGGGTGCTGGCCGACGGCACGCCCGAGGAGATCCGGCTGCGGTCCGGGTCCGCGGACATCGAGACGGCGTTCCTGCGGATCGTCGAGGCCGCGGCATGAGCCCCCGCGTCGCGCTGGCCGTCGCCGGTCGCGTGCTCACCCAGGTCCGCCGCGACCACCGCACGCTGGCGATGCTGGTGGTCCTGCCGACCCTCCTCATGGTGCTGCTGTGGTGGATGTTCGCCGACGCCCCGGGGGGCGCGTTCGACCGGATCGGGCCCGGTCTGCTCGCGCTCTTCCCGTTCGTCGTGATGTTCCTGGTCACCAGCGTCACGACGCTGCGCGAGCGCTCCAGCGGCACCCTCGAGCGGCTGCTCGCCATGCCGATGGGCCGCCTGGACTTCCTCGTCGGGTACGCCGTCGCGTTCGGCCTGGTCGCCGCCGTGCAGTCCGCCCTCGCGGTCGGCGTCAGCGTCGGCCTGCTGGGCCTCGACGTGGCAGGACCGGTCTGGCTGCTCACGGTGGTGGCCGTGGCCGATGCGGTCCTCGGCTCGGCGCTCGGCCTCTTCGTCAGCGCCTTCGCGCAGACCGAGTTCCAGGCCGTGCAGTTCATGCCGGCCGTGGTGGTGCCGCAGATCCTGCTGTGCGGGCTCTTCCTGCCCCGCGAGCTGCTGCCCGACGTGCTGGGCGCGGTCAGCGACCTGCTGCCCCTGTCGTACGCCGTCGACGCCATGCAGCACCTCGTCGCCAGCGCTGCCACCGGGGACGTCTGGCGCGACCTCGCGGTGGTGGCGGGGTTCGCGGCGACCGGTCTGGGCCTCGGCGCTGTGACGCTGCGACGACGCACCGCGTAATCTGTGTGGCATGTCCCTGCTCCGTCAGCCCATCCTCCTGCTGTCCCGGTCCACGAGGGTCAAGCAGCTCATCTCCACCATGCCGGTCTCCGCGGGCATCGTGGCGAGCTACGTCCCCGGCGAGTCCACCGAGTCGGCGGTCGCGGCGACGCGGGCGCTGGTCGACGACGGGCTCGAGGTCACCCTCGACTTCCTCGGTGAGGACACCACCGACGCCGAGCAGGCCGACGCCACGGTCGCCGCCTACCGGGAGCTCCTCGAGCAGCTGGGGTCGCTCGGGCTGGCGCGCAGGGCCGAGGTGAGCGTCAAGCTGTCGGCCGTCGGCCAGTTCCTCCCCGAGAACGGCCACAAGGTGGCGCTGGAGAACGCCCGGGCCATCTGCCGTGCGGCCCGCAACGCCGGCACCACGGTGACCCTGGACATGGAGGACCACACGACCACCGACTCCACGCTGCAGATCCTGCGGGAGCTCCGCAAGGACTTCCCGGAGACCGGGGCCGTCCTCCAGTCCGCGCTGTTCCGCACCGAGGCCGACTGCCGGGCCCTGGCCCACGAGGGGTCGCGGGTGCGGCTGTGCAAGGGTGCCTACCTCGAGCCCGAGGACGTGGCCTTCCAGTCCGGCGCCGAGATCGACAAGTCCTACGTGCGCTGCCTCAAGGTGCTGCTCGCCGGCGACGGCTACCCGATGATCGCCACCCACGACCCGCGGATGGTGCAGATCGCCTCCAGCCTCGCCAGCCGCTACGGCCGCGCCCAGGGCACCTACGAGTTCCAGATGCTCTACGGCATCCGCACCGACGAGCAGAAGCGCCTGGCCGCGAGCGGCGAGACGATGCGCGTCTACCTGCCCTACGGCACCCAGTGGTACGGCTACCTGATGCGCCGGCTCGCCGAGAAGCCGCAGAACCTGTCCATGTTCGTGCGCTCCCTCGTCTCGCAGAAGTAGCTCCCGCCACAATGGCGTCATGACCCAGACCGCCATCCTCGGCGCCGGAGTGATGGGGGAGACCCTGCTCTCCGGGCTCGTCCGCGCCGGCCGCCGTGTCGACCGCCTCCTGGTCGGCGAGAAGCGACCCGACCGTGCCCGCGAGCTCGAGGAGCGGTACGGCGTGGCCGTCGTGAGCAACCTCGAGGCCGCCCGCCGGGCCGGGACCCTCGCCCTGGTCGTCAAGCCCCAGGACATGGGCGACCTGCTGGGCGAGATCGCCGGCGAGCTGCGCCCCGGCCAGCTGGTCGTCTCGCTGGCGGCCGGCATCACCACCGCCTACATCGAGTCCCGCGTGCCCGAGGGCGTCGCCGTCGTGCGCGTCATGCCCAACACCCCGGCGCTCGTCGACGAGGGGATGGCCGCCATCTCGCCCGGCTCGCACTGCGACGACGCGCACCTCGTCGAGGCGGAGTCGCTGATGGGGTCCTGCGGCAAGGTGCTGCGCGTGCCCGAGAAGCAGATGGACGCGGTGACCGCCATCTCGGGCTCCGGTCCGGCGTACGTCTTCTACGTCGTGGAGTCGATGATCGAGGCCGGCGTGCACCTCGGCCTCCCGCGCGCCACGGCCACCGAGCTGGTCGTGCAGACGCTGGTCGGCTCGGCGGTCATGCTCCGTGAGACCGGCACGCACCCCACCGTGCTGCGCGAGCAGGTCACCTCGCCGGCAGGCACCACGGCGGCGGCCCTGCGCGAGCTGGAGGTGCACAGGGTCCGGGCGGCCTTCCTGGCCGCCATGGAGGCCGCGCGCGACCGGTCGCGCGAGCTCGCCGAGGGCTCCTAGCCCGCGAAGGGGTCGGGCAGCAGGCCCGGCTGGGCGGCGAGGATCTCCCGCGCCCGCTCGCGGTGCTTGTGCTCGACGAGCACCTCGTAGCGCGTGGCGACCACGGCCTTGACCGAGGAGAAGTCGCGCCGGCCCCGCGTGGCGGCGAAGCCGGCGATCGCCCAGAGCGCGCCGAAGAGCAGGCCGGCGAGGGCGGTGGAGATCAGCATGGCCAGGATGTTGCCCTCGACGAAGAGCGCGAAGAGCAGGCCGACGAAACCGCCCAGCCACAGGCCCGACAGGGCGCCGAGCGTGGCGACACGGCCATAGGTCAGCCGCCCGGTGATGCGCTCGACCTGCTTGAGCTCGGTGCCGACGATCAGGCAGTTCTCGACCGGGAACCCCTCGTCGGAGAGGTGGTCGACCGCCTTCTGCGCCTCGGCGTACGTCGCGTAGACGGCCAGCGACTGGGGGAACTCCAGCCGCAGGAGGGACGGGTTCACCTGGGGAGTGCTCATGCCCCCAGTCTGGCACCGCGGGGCCAGCGCAGGGCCAGACTGCCTCCATGCAGGTCCTGCGCACCCGCGCCGACCGGTTGGCCGGACCTCGTCGACTGGGCCCGCCGTCGTGCGCCGAGGCATGGACCGCGACGGCGACGACGGGCAGCGACGTCTGAACATGTTCAACCAAGCCCCATGGCATCGCCGGCGGCCGCGAGCACCGGCTCCGTCACCTCCCGGCACCGCTGCTCACCGGCGGCGAGGACGGCCCGGACGTGCTGGGGGTCGGCGGCCAGCCCGGCGTAGGACTCCTGCAGCGGCTCGAGCACGGCGACCACGGCATCGGTCACGGCCGCCTTGAGGGCGGCGTACGTCGTGATGCCCTCCGCGCTGCCGCCGCAGGCGGTGAGGATCTCGAGGAGGTTGGTGACGCCGGGCTTCGCGTCGCGGTCGGGGCGCACGGCGTCGGCGCCCACGTCGGAGTCGGTCACCGCCCGCGACACCTTGCGGCGGACGACGTCGGGCGGATCGAGGAGGAACACCGTGCCGGACTCGTCGCCGTGGCTCTTCCCCATCTTGGCCGCGGGGTCCGACAGCGACATCACCCGGGCACCGGCCTCCGGGGCGGTCGTCTCGGGCACCGTGAAGACCTGGCCGTACGTCGCGTTGAACCGCAGCGCCAGGTCGCGCGTGAGCTCGAGGTGCTGGCGCTGGTCGTCGCCCACCGGCACCTGCTCGGGCCGGTAGAGCAGGATGTCGGCGGCCATCAGCACCGGGTAGGTGTAGAGCGAGGCCCGCGTCGACGCGACGCCGCGTCCCTTCTCCTTGAACGCGATCATCCGGTTCAGCTCACCGGTGTGCGCCGTGCACTCCAGCAGGTACGCCAGCCGGGTGTGGGCCGGAACCCGGCTCTGGACGAACAGCGTCGAGCGGTCGAGCCCGACCGCCAGCATCAGCGTCGCGACCTCGTCGGTGAGCGCGCGCAGGGTCGCGGGGCAGTGGCGCACCGTCAGGGCGTGCAGGTCGGCGACCCGTAGAACGCCTGGTCCGGCGCGTCGCCCTGGCGCCGCGCCATCGGGCGCAGCGCGCCGAGGAGGTTGCCGAGGGTGAGGTGGCCCGTGGGCTTGAGGAGCGAGAGGGTCGTCATGGTGGTCTCCTGGGGTGGGGCGCCCGCGGTGACCTGGCCGGAGATGACGACAGGCCGCCCGTGGGGCGGCCTGTCCGATGGGTGTGCTCGAAGGGTGGTCCGCCTCAGGCGGTCCACCACTGGCATGTCGAGGTGCTCGGCATGTGGGCATTCAACCAGGCCCGGCGCCACGGAGTAACCTCTCGCCATGGTGGATTGTCAGGGGCCGGCGTCCGTGGTCTTCGACAAGGCCCTCACCGCGTACGATTTCGGGCCCACCCACCCCATGTCGCCGCTGCGCGTCGACCTGACGATGCGGCTGGCCGAGGACCTCGGCGTGCTCGACCACCTCGAGGTCGTGCCGGCGCCGGTGGCCGACGACGACCTCGTCGCCACGGTCCACACCCGCGGCCTGATCGATGCCGTCACCCGGTGCGGCAGCACGCCGTGGGCCGACGACCTCGAGCACGGGCTCGGCACCGACGACGACCCGGTCTTCGGTGGCATGCACGTCGCCGCCGCGCACGTCGTCGGCGCCACGGTGGAGGCCTGCCGCCAGGTGTGGAGCGGCGAGTCGCTCCACAGCGCCAACATCGCCGGCGGGCTGCACCACGCCATGGCGGACAAGGCGAGCGGCTTCTGCATCTACAACGACGTCGCCGTCGGCATCCGGTGGCTCCTCGACCAGGGCGTGGAGCGGGTCGCCTACGTCGACGTCGACGTCCACCACGGCGACGGCGTGGAGTCGATCTTCTACGACGACCCGCGGGTGCTGACCATCTCCCTCCACGAGACCGGGCAGATGCTCTTCCCCGGCACCGGGTTCCCGCACGACACCGGCGGTCCGGGCGCCGAGGGCACGGCCGTCAACGTCGCCCTGCCGCCGGGCACGGCCGACGGTGGCTGGCTGCGGGCCTTCCACGCCGTCGTACCCCCGTTGCTGCGGGAGTTCGCGCCCCAGGTGCTCGTCACCCAGCACGGCTGCGACTCCCACATGGAGGACCCCCTCGCGCACCTGATGCTCAGCGTCGACGGCCAGCGGGCGGCGTACCTCGCCCTGCACGAGCTGGCCCACGAGGTCTGCGAGGGGCGCTGGGTCGCCACGGGCGGCGGCGGGTACGCCGTCGTGGAGGTCGTGCCGCGCGCCTGGACCCACCTGCTCGCCATCGTCAGCGGCCGCCCGCTGCCGCCCGAGACGCCGACGCCGGCGCGCTGGCGCGAGTACGTCGACACCATGACCGGGCGGACCCCGCCGCACCGGCTCACCGACGGCCGCGATCCCGCCTGGCGCGACTGGGGCGAGGGCTACGACCCCGAGACCTGGCTGGACCGCGCCGTCAACGCGACCCGCACCGCGGTCTTCCCGCTGCACGGCCTCGACCCGCTGCCGTGAAGCACCGCAGGGTCGGCCCATGGCACAAATGGGTCATTTGCAACGCGACACGCCGAGTCGGCACGAGTTTCTTCAGCCCCACGCTTCCCCGGAGTCACAGCAGGCCCTAGTCTCACGAGAGCGCCACGTTTGTGACACCGGCGGGGAAGCCGGTGCCGTGCCGCGAGCGAGGATCGGTGCTCCATGGCTGCAGCGGACAAGTCGGGCGTGAAGTTCCTGACGATCGCCGAGGTCGCTTCGATGATGCGGGTGTCGAAGATGACCGTCTACCGTCTCGTGCACAACGGGGAGCTCCCCGCCGTGCGCGTGGGACGCTCCTTCCGGGTGACCGAGGAAGACGTCGACGAGTACCTCCGCAAGAGCTTCTTCAACGCCGGCTGACCCACCGGATTCTGTGCCACGACCCACGGCGCGTACGCTGTGCCGGTCGGTCCGGCCTCCTGCCCGACCGCCACACTCTTTGTACTGAAAGGTCTGACCCGTGGGTTCTGTCATCAAGAAGCGGCGCAAGCGCATGGCCAAGAAGAAGCACCGCAAGCTGCTGAAGAAGACGCGCGTGCAGCGTCGCAAGCTCGGCAAGTAGGTCCCTCCCGGTCATGGGGCGGGTCGTTCTGGTCACGGGAGTCTCCCGCGACATCGGGCGCCGCTTCGCGCGGACGGCCGCGGCGGACCCGTCCATCGACCGTGTCATCGGCGTGGACGTCGTCCCGCCGCGCGGTGACATCGGCGGCGTGTCGTTCGTGCGCGCCGACATCCGCAACCCCGTCATCTCCAAGGTCATCGCCAAGGAGGACGTCGACACCGTCGTCCACATGAGCGTGATCGCGACGCCCGGCTCGGCCGGCGGGCGCAACACGATGAAGGAGCTCAACGTCATCGGGACGATGCAGCTCCTGGCCGCCTGCCAGGCTGCGCCCGGCGTGCGCCGCCTGGTGGTGAAGTCGACGACCACCGTCTACGGCGCGAGCAGCCGCGACCCGGCGATGTTCACCGAGGACATGGGGCCCAAGAGGCTGCCGCGCTCGGGCTACGCCAAGGACGTCAACGAGGTCGAGGGGTACGTCCGCGGGTTCGCCCGCCGCCGCCCCGACGTCGCCGTGGTCATGCTGCGTGCGGCCAACGTGATCGGCCCCCACGTCGTCAGTCCGATCACCTCCTACTTCCGGCTGCCGGTCGTGCCGACCGTGCTGGGCTTCGACCCGCGCCTGCAGTTCCTGCACGAGGACGACCTGCTGGCCGTGCTCCGCCACGCCGCCACGACCGAGATCAGCGGCACCTTCAACGTCGCCGGCGACGGCGTCCTGATGCTGTCCCAGGCCCTGCGCCGCTTGGAGAGGACGAGTGTCCCCCTGCCCGGGTTCGCCGTCGGCCGCACCGGCAGCGTGCTGCGCTCGGCCCGGCTCGCCGACTTCTCGCCCGAGCAGATCGGCTTCCTCACCTTCGGCCGCGGGGTCGACACCACGCGGATGCGCACCGATCTCGACTTCCACCCGCGCTTCACGACCGCGGGCGCCTTCGAGGACTTCGCCGCCTCGCTCGGCGTCACCCCGCGCGTCCGAGGAGGTGGAGTGCATGCCTGACTCGCGACCCGGTCCCGAGCCGGCGAACGAGCCCGAGCAGGGAGCCGACGTCATCCCGATCGGCACCTCCGGGCGACCGGGGCGCGGCTCCGGGCGCGCGCGGCCGTCCGAGTCGGCGCGCAACCTCGCCGGCCCGCGCCGTACGCCGCGCAGCAAGCCGCCCGCCTCCCCGGGACCGCCGCCCGCCGACGCCCCGGTCGAGCCCGTGGAGACGCCCGTCGAGCCTTCCCCGGAGCCCCCGGCAGCGACCAGCTCCACCTCCGCGGCCGACCGCGACCCGACGGCGGGCATCCCGGCCGGCGACTGGCTGGACGCCTTCAAGCAGGCGGCGATGGAGCTCTTCGACGACGACTGGGAGCGGCGGCTCGCAGAGTTCCTGGCCTTTTTGCGGCGCCGGCTGGAGGGCGGCTACGCCGTCGACGAGTACGGCTTCGACCAGGAGATGACCGAGCGCTTCTTCCTCGCCGCCCTGCGACCGATCGCGGAGAAGTGGTTCCGCATCGAGGTGCGTGGCGTGGAGAACATCCCGGCCGAGGGGGGCGCCCTCATCGTCTCCAACCACTCCGGCACGGTGCCGGTCGACGGGCTGATGACCATGGCGGTCGTGCACGACCGCACGGGCAGGTTCCTGCGCCCGCTGGCCGCCGACCTCATCTTCCGGCTCCCGGCGGTGAGCAGCCTCGCCCGCCGGAGCGGCGCGACGCTGGCGTGCAGCGAGGACGCCGAGCGGATGCTGCGCGGCGGAGAGCTGGTCGGGGTGTGGCCCGAGGGGTTCAAGGGCATCGGCAAGCCGTTCTCCGAGCGCTACAAGCTGCAGCGCTTCGGCCGGGGCGGGTTCGTCTCGGCCGCCCTGCGCACCGGCGTGCCCATCGTTCCGCTGTCGGTCGTGGGCGCCGAGGAGATCTACCCCCTCGTGGGCAACCTGCCCTCGCTGGCGCGGCTGCTGGGGGTGCCCTACATCCCCATCACGCCGCTCTTCCCGTGGCTGGGCCCGCTGGGCCTGGTGCCGCTGCCGTCCAAGTGGTTGGTCGAGTTCGGCGAGCCCATCCGCACGGACGCCTACGACCCCGCCGAGGCGGAGGACCCCATGCTGGTCTTCAACGTCACCGACCAGGTGCGGGAGACCATCCAGCAGACGTTGTACGCCCTGCTCCGAGAGCGCGGACCGGTCTTCGGCTGACCGGACCCGGGCGGTCAGTCGCCGCCCACCCCGCCGAGCGGGCTCTCCACGAGCCCACCGGTGCCGTCGACGAGGTCCTCCACCCCGTCGACCACCCCGTCGACGACACCGCCGACAGTGTCGGTGGTGGAGCCGTCGGTGGTGGAGCCGGACGGGCCGGTGATCGTTGCGGTGGCGCCGGTCGTGCCGACGTCGGTGCCGATCGTCGTCCTCTCGTCGACGTCCGTGGCCGGGACCTCGACGGTGGGCGGGCCGACGGGCGGCTCCGGCGCCCTGGTGCGGTCGTCGCGGCCGGGACCGCGGGGGTCCCGGGGGTCCGCTGTCTCGGTCCTGTCACCGGTGCCAGGGCCGGTGTCGCGCCCGGACCCGTCGCCCTCGGACCTGTCGCGCTCGGGTCGGTCACGGTCGGACCCGTCGCGGTCGCCCCCGACCCCACCGGTCCGGCCCTCGGCGCCGGGGAGGTCGGTGCCCGGCAGGACCACCGGCACCGTGACCGCCGCGGAGGTGCCCGCGGCGAGCACGCTCGGGATCTCGGCGATCCCCGCGCCGCCGCAGGAGGGGCACGTGGCGGCGGCCTGCTCGTCCAGGGCCGCCAGGGTGCCGGCCGCCTCGAGCAGCCCCTCGCGGGCCCCGTCGGGCAGGGTCGCCTCGAGGCGGGTGAGCGTCGTCAGGCTGTCGCCGGTGAAGTGGCGCAGCCGGGTGATCGAGGACGCCCGGCCGGTGCTGCGGTGGTCGCCGAGGAGCAGCTCGCCGGCCTCGCCCGCCTGCTCGGCGAAGGCGGTGATCGTGCCCGGCAGCGCCGCGACGTCGGCGGGGGAGCCGTCGCGCGTCAGGGCGTCGACCTCCTCGAGGCGGTGGGTGGCGGACTCCAGCAGCCGGGTGGCGCGGGTGACGTCGTCGGTGGTGGCGTCGGTCCGGACGTCCTCGATGGCCCGCTTGACCGGGTAGAGCGCCTCGCCCGGCAGCGCGCCCTGCGCGGCGACCTCGACCGAGGCGACGGCACCCAGCAGCGCTGCGCCACCGAGCACGGTCGCCAGCCGGCGCTCACGGCGGCGTACGGCGGGTTCGGCGGGCGCGAGGCGGAGCCGCTCCTCGGTGGCGGTGCCGATCGGCACGAGCGCGGTCTCGGCCTCGGTCATCAGCCGCTCGCGGAGGTCGGCGACGAACTCCGGGCGCGGGCTGGGCGGGGTCACGGCGCGCATCCCGGCGACCACCTCGAGCATCGGGCCGATGGCCGCGGCGTCCCGGGGCGACAGCGCGGACGGGTCGAGCCGGCCTTCCGCGGTGCGCTCGAACGCCTCGGCGCGCCGGCGCGCGGCGAGGAGACCGGCAGGACGGATCCCTGTCATCGTCACCGTCCTCGCTGCTGGTCCCGGCTCCCGGCCACGTTGCGGGGGAGCACCGTCGACCGGTGCAACGACGCGCGACCGAGCGAGGTCACGCACGAACCAGCGGGGGCGGACATCGCGCGCGTCACGGCCTCACCCCCTCCGGCAGCCGCTTCGCCAGGTTGCGCACGCCGCGCAGCTGGAGCTGTTTCACGGCCCCGTCGCTGCGGCGCAGGACGGAGGCGGTCTCTGAGATCGAGAGTCCCTGGAGGAAGCGCATCACGAGGCAGTCGCGTTGTTCGTCGGGCAGCTCCTCGAGCGCCCGGAGCAGCACGTCGCGGGTGAGCCTGGCGAGCACCTCGGCCTCAGGGCCCTCAGTGGCGTCGTCGTGGGCCGACATGTCGTCGGTGGTCATCTCCAGGCGGGTGCGCCCGGCCCTGGCGTGATCGATGGCGAGGTTGCGCGCGATGGTCATCAGCCAGGCGCCGAAGTCCTTGCCCTGCCAGCGGAAGCCGCTCATGCTCCGCAGCGCCCGGACGAAGGTGTCCGAGGCAAGGTCCTCGGCCAGCGTGGCCGAGCGGGTGCGGTAGTAGAGGAACCGGTAGACCGAGGGGTGGTAGTGGTCGAACAGGAGGCCGAACGCCTCCCGGTCACCGGCGCGGGCGAGCTCCACGAGGGCGATCAGCCGGGTTCGCTCGGCCTGCGACACCTCCGCGGAGGCGGCCCGGTCGGCGTCGCCGAGGCCCGGTCCGCGCCCGGGCGGCCCGTGGTGCCCGGCCGTGCCGGGTCCCGGCGCTGCCGATGCCTCGGTGTGCAGGACGCGCGCTCCGAGGACGCCGAGAGGCCCGAGAGGTGCGGCCACGGGAGTGCACAGGGCCGCCTGGACGGCAACGCGCAGGGCGTCGAGACCGCGCTCCACGTCGTGCTCGCCCAGCATCGCTCGTCCTCCCCGAGAGGCCGTCCCCAAGACCGCTCAAGAGTAGGCGCGGAGCCGCGTGCTGTGAAGCCGTCCACGCCGATCCCGCCGGTCAGGGGTCGCGTCGCCCCCGCACGGCCAGCCCGGCGGCGAGAGCGCCGCTGGCCGCCCCGGCGAGCGCCGCGGCCACCAGGGCCGCACGGGCCGCCTTCCGGCCGGTGCGATAGTCGCGGATCCGCCACCCGTGCTCACGGGCGTGCGCACGCAGCGCGGCGTCGGGGTTGATCGCCACCGGGTCACCCACCAGCGCGAGCATGGGCAGGTCGTTGGAGGAGTCGGAGTACGCCGAGCAGCGGGAGAGGTCGAGCCGCTCGCGCTGCGCCAGCGCGGCGACGGCCGCAGCCTTGGCCGGGCCGTGCAGCATCTCCCCGACGAGGCGACCGGTGTAGACGCCGTCCTCGTGCTCGGCGACGGTGCCCAGGGCCCCGGTGAGGCCCAGGCGCCGGGCGATGATCTGCGCGATCTCGATGGGCGCCGCGGTCACCAGCCACACGCGCCGGCCCTCGTCGAGATGCAGCTGGGCGAGGGCTCGGGTGCCGGGCCAGATCCGGTGCGCCATGACCTCGTCGAAGATCTCCTCACCCAGCTCCTCGAGCTCGGTGACGGTGTGGCCGGCGATGAAGTCGAGCGCCGAGCTGCGGGTCTGCGCCACGTGGTCGGGGTCCTCGACGCCGACCACGCGGAAGTACGTCTGCTTCCAGGCGGCCCCGAGGATCTCGCGGGTCGTGAAGAACTCGCGGCGGTGCAGCCCGCGTGCGAGGTGGAAGATGCTCGCGCCCTGCATGACGGTGTTGTCGACGTCGAAGAAGGCCGCGCGGGCCGGGTCGGTGGGGTGGTGCAGGGCCGTCTCGACCTCGGCCGCGGCAGCCGCCGCCTCGCCCGCCAGCGTCGAGCGGCGCTGCAGGTCGCGCGCTCGCCGGGGCTTCGCGGGCGGGGTCACGCAGGACACCCTAGAGCCACTCGACGGCCTCGGCGCGTGTGGAAGTATCGGTGCATGGCGCGCATCACGGACGTCAGCGAGCTGGTGCGGATCGCTGCCGACGACAGTCCCGAGCGGCTGGCCGTCGTGGAGGCCGGCGGTCGCTCCCTCACGTGGGTCGCGCTCGAGGACGAGGTGGCCCGGGTGGCCACCGGCCTCGGTCACCTCGGGGCCCTGGCCGGGCACCGGGTGATGCTGGTCCTGGGCAACCGCCTGGAGTTCGTGACCTCCTACCTCGGCGTGCTGCGCGCCCAGGCGGTCGCCGTGCCCGTCAACCCGGAGTCGACCGCCGACGAGCTCGAGCGGATGCTCGGCGACTGCGGTGCCCGGCTGGTCCTCGCCGAGCCCGGCACGGCCGCGACCGTGCGCGAGGCCGCCCGACGGCTGGCCTCGCCGCCGCGCGTGGTGCTGGTCGGCGACGCCGGCGACGGCGAGACGTCGTACGCCGAGCTCGTCAGCGCCGCTCCGCGGCCGGTGCCGCCGCTGCGTGACCCCGACAAGCTGGCCGCGCTCCTCTACACCAGCGGCACCTCCGGCCTGCCGCGGGGCGCGATGCTGAGCCACCGTGCCCTGCTCGCCAACATCGAGCAGGTGGCCGGGGTCGAGCCGCCGATGATCTCCGGCGACGACGTGGTGCTCGGGGTGCTGCCCCTCTTCCACGTCTACGGGCTCAACGCGGTGCTCGGCGGCGTGCTCCGGCACCGGGCCAAGCTCCTGCTCGCCGAGCGCTTCGACCCGCAGGGCACCCTGGAGATCATCGAGGACGAGGCCTGCTCGGTCGTGCCCGTCGCGCCCGCCGTCTTCGCCCACTGGCTGCCCGTCGAGCACCTCGCCGAGCGGCTGGGCCCGGTGCGGCTCCTGCTCTCGGGCTCCGCGCCGCTCTCGCCCGAGGTCGTCGAGCAGTTCGTCGCCGTCTCCGGCGTCGACGTCCACCAGGGCTACGGGCTCACCGAGGCCGCGCCGGTCGTGACCAGCACCCTGTGCAGCGAGGTCGTCCAGCCCGGGTCGGTCGGCACGGCGCTGCCCGGCATCGAGGTCAGGCTGGTCGACGACCGGGGCGGCGTTCCCGGCGGGGAGGACCCCGGCGAGATCTCGATCCGTGGCGACAACCTGTTCAGCGGCTACTGGCCCGACGGTGCCGGCGGCCCCGACGCCGACGGCTGGTGGGCCACCGGCGACGTGGGGTTCCTCGACCCCTCCGGCGACCTCTTCCTGGTCGACCGCCTCAAGGAGCTGGTGATCGTCTCGGGCTTCAACGTCTACCCCTCCGAGGTGGAGGACGTCATCCGCGAGGTGCCGGGCGTCGCCGACGCGGCCGTGATCGGCGCCCCCGACGAGGTGACGGGCGAGTCGGTCGTCGCCTACGTCGTGCCCGCCGGACGGGCCGACGGCGTTCAGGACGCCGTGCGGTCCCACGTCGGCACCCGCCTGGCCCGCTTCAAGCAGCCCGCGCGGATCGAGGTCGTCGAGGAGCTGCCCCTGACCGTCACCGGCAAGGTGCAGAAGGGCCGGTTGCGGGGGATCGAGCGTCGCCGGGCGCTCGGCCTGCTCGAATGACCGGCTCGGGGCCCACGCGGGTCACCCTGTACGGCCGCCGCGGCTGCCACCTGTGCGACCAGGCCCGCGTGGTGGTGGAGACGGTCTGCGCCGAGCTGGGGGAGCGGTACGCCGAGGTCGACGTCGACACCGACCCGACCCTGCAGGACCGCTTCGGCGAGGAGGTCCCGGTGACGTTCGTCGACGGCCGCCAGCACGACTTCTGGCGGGTCGACCCGGTGCGGCTGCGTGCCGCGCTGACCGCCGTCGAGGGCCCCTAGCACCTCCGCTCCGCGGGCGTGCGGGTGGGTCTTCTCACACGACCGCGGTACGAGTTTGTTCTCGCGTTCACAAACTTCTAGAGTGAAGTCGCCGACCGACCTGCAACGGGCTTGCACCACCGACATCGCGCCCGGGATCGGCCCGGCTGGAAAGAAGCTGTGGTGAGCGCACGCACCTCCTCCGACCCGGCTCGGGACATCCCCGAGGCGACGGTCGCCCGCCTGCCGGTCTATCTCCGCGCGCTGACCACCCTGGTCGACGCCGGCACCTCGACGTGCTCGAGTGAGGAGCTGGCCCAGGCGGCGGGCGTCAACAGCGCCAAGCTGCGCAAGGACCTCTCCTACCTCGGCTCCTACGGCACCCGCGGCGTCGGGTACGACGTGGAGTACCTCCGCTACCAGATCGCCCGCGAGATCGGGGTGACCCAGGACTGGCCCGTGGTGATCGTCGGCATCGGCAACCTCGGCCACGCCCTCGCGAACTACTCCGGCTTCCGCAGCCGGGGCTTCCGGGTCGTGGCCCTGCTCGACGCCGACCCCCGCCGCCACCAGGAGGCCGTGGCCGGCGTGGTGGTCCGCCCCTTCGCCGACCTCGAGCGGATCGTCGAGGAGCAGGACGTGGCCATCGGCGTGATCGCCACCCCCGCGGTGGCGTCGCAGGACGTCGCGGACCGGATGGTCGCGGCCGGCATCACCAGCATCCTGAACTTCGCACCGAGCGTCCTGGCGGTGCCCGACGGGGTCGACGTGCGCAAGGTCGACCTCTCCATCGAGCTGCAGATCCTCGCCTACCACGAGCAGCGCAAGTCCTCGGCCGCAGAGGTGATCGCATGAGCGTCCTGGTCGTGGGCATCTCCCACAAGACCGCCCCCGTCTCCCTGCTCGAGCGGCTGGCGCTGGACGCCGACGGCGCCCGCAAGCTCGCCCTCGACGCCGCCGCGGCCGACCACGTCACCGAGGCCGCCGTCATCGCGACGTGCAACCGGCTCGAGGTCTACGCCGAGGTCGACCGCTTCCACGGCAGCGTCGAGGAGGTGAGCCGGCTCTTCGTCGACCGTGCCGGCGAGCCGGCCGGGTCGCTGGTGCCGCACCTCTACGTCCACTACGACGACGGGGCCGTCTCCCACCTCTTCCACGTCACGTCCGGGCTCGACTCGATGGTGGTCGGCGAGGGCCAGATCCTGGGCCAGGCCCGCCAGGCGCTGCGCGCCGGGCAGGAGCTCGGCACGCTCGGCCCGGGCCTGAACCTGCTCTTCCAGCAGGCGCTGCGCGTGGGCAAGCGCGCCCACGCCGAGACCGACATCGACGGCGCGGCTCCGTCGCTGGTCACCGCCGCCCTCGACCACGCGACGACCGGTCGCGGCGGCGTCGCGGGCTCCGACGTCGTCGTCGTCGGCGCCGGGGCCATGGCATCGCTGGCCACCGCGACCGTGACCCGCCTGGGCGCTGCGGCGGTCACCGTCCTCAACCGCACCAGCGACCGGGCCGAGCGCCTGGCCGCCGAGTACGCCGCCCGGTCCCTGCCGCTGGAGTCGCTGCCCGAGGCGCTCGCCGGCGCCGACATGCTCATCACCTGCACCGGCGCCTCCGGCCTGCTGGTCACCCGCGAGATGGTGGAGTCCGCGCGGGGCCGCGACGGCCGTCCGCTCGAGATCGTCGACCTGGCGCTCCCGCACGACGTCGACCCCGGTGTCACCGACCTGCCCAGCGTGCACCTGACCGACCTCAGGACGCTCGCCGACCAGCTCCGCGACGTGCCCGCCGCCACGGACGTGGCCGGTGTGCGCGCCATCGTGGCCCAGGAGGTCTCGGCCTTCCTCCTGGCGCGCCGCCAGTCCAGCGTGACGCCGACCGTGGTGGCCCTGCGGTCGATGGCCACCGGCGTCGTGGAGTCGGAGATGGCGCGCCTCGACGCGCGCCGGCCCGACCTCGACGCGGCCGTCCGCGCCGAGGTGCTGCACACCCTCCGCAGGGTGGCCGACAAGCTGCTGCACCAGCCGACCGTGCGGGTCAAGGAGCTGGCCGACGAGGCCGGCGCCGTGTCGTACGCCGCCGCGCTGGCCGAGCTGTTCTCCCTTCACCCCGACGCCGTCGAGGCGGTCACCCGAGCCGACGTCACCCGCGTCGAGGTGGAGCCGTGAGCGCCCCGCTGCGCCTGGGCACCCGCGCGTCCACGCTGGCCACCACGCAGTCGGGCCACGTCGCCGAGCTGATCCGCGAGCGCACCGGCCTCGAGGTCGAGCTCGTGCCGGTCAGCACCGAGGGCGACCGCAACCGCGGCCCGCTGGCCCAGATCGGCGGCACCGGCGTCTTCGTCACCGCGCTGCGCGACGCCCTGCTGTCGGGCCGCGTCGACCTGGCGGTGCACTCGCTCAAGGACCTGCCGACCACGCCCAGCGACGGCATCGCCCTGGCCGCCGTACCCGTTCGC
This sequence comes from uncultured Nocardioides sp., assembly GCF_902805925.1. GTDB lineage: Bacteria > Actinomycetota > Actinomycetes > Propionibacteriales > Nocardioidaceae > Nocardioides. The sequence goes on along the minus strand of NZ_CADCUP010000153.1, from coordinate 6,076 downwards.
GAGGACCCCCGCGACGTGGTGGTGGCCCGCGACGGCCTGACCCTGGGCGAGCTGCCGCAGGGCGCCCGCGTGGGCACCGGCAGCCCCCGCCGGACGGCGCAGCTGCGGGCCCTCGGGTACGGCCTCGACGTCGTCGCGATCCGGGGCAACGTCGACACCCGGCTGCGCAAGGTGGCCGAGGGCCAGTACGACGCCGTGGTGCTGGCCCGGGCCGGCCTGGCCCGCCTCGGTCGCCTCGACGAGGTCACCGAGGCGCTCGACCCGCTCCAGATGCTGCCCGCCCCCGGACAGGGTGCGCTGGCCGTGGAGTGCCGCGCCGACGCCGCCGAATTGGTGGAAGCGCTCGCCACGTTGGACGATCACGGTACGAGGGTCGCCGTCGGGGCCGAGCGGGCCGTGCTGACGACACTCGAGGCAGGGTGCTCCGCACCGCTGGGAGCGCTGGCCGAGGTCGTCGAGGGCGACGACGGTGACGAGCTGTGGATCCGGGCGGTCGCCCTGTCCCACGACGGCGGGCTGTCGGTGCGGATGAGCGCGACCGGTGCGCCCGACGACGCCGTCGGCGTCGGGTCCCGGCTGGCGAGCGAGATGCTCGCCGACGGGGCAGCAGACCTGATGGCACCAGACGTGACGGCACGGCAGTGAAGGCCCGAAGCGATGCACGGTGAAGCGATGGACAGTGAGGAAGCAGCAGGCATGACTCGAGCCAAGACCACCGCACCCGCCCAGGCCGGCCGGGCCGGCCCGGTCGCCACCCGCGGCTGGGTGTCCTTCGTCGGCAGCGGTCCGGGCGACCCCGGCCTGCTGACGGTCCGCGCCGTCGAGCTCCTCCGTGAGGCCGAGGTCGTGGTGACCGAGGCGCCCGAGCACGAGCAGCTGGTGCGCACCCTGCTGGGCCTGCCGCTCGCGGCAGAGTCCGACGGCGAGACCGACGTCGTCACGCCGGCCGGGCCCGAGTTCGTCGACGGCGGCTTCGGCGACGACGGCCAGCCGCTCACCCACGCCAACCGCTCCAAGGTCGTGGTCAAGCACGGCAAGAGGTCGCGCGTGGTGCGCCTGATGACCGGCGATCCCTTCCTGTACGCCTCGGGCCCCGAGGAGGCGCAGGCCTGCGTCAAGGCCGGCATCGGCTTCGAGATCGTCCCGGGCGTCTCCTCCGTCGGCGCCGTCCCGGCCTACGCCGGCATCCCGCTGACCACCAAGACCAACCGCGAGGTCGCCGTCGTCACCTGTGGCGGCCCGGTCGACTGGAGCCAGTACGCCGACGACCGCACCCTGGTGCTGCTCTCGGGCGTCGGCTGTGTCGGCGAGACCGCCTCCGCCCTGGTGCAGGCCGGTCGCTCCCCGCAGACCCCGGTGGCCGTCACCCGTGTCGGCACCACCACTGAGCAGCACACCCTGGTGTCCACGCTCGAGAACGTCGCCGCCGACGTGCGCGCCGCCCGGATCGCCCCGCCCGCGATCATCGTGGTCGGCGACGTCGTCGACCTGCGCTCCACGCTGTCGTGGTTCGAGACCAAGCCGCTCTTCGGCTGGCGGGTCCTGGTGCCTCGCACGAAGGAGCAGGCCGGCACCGTCTCCAGCCGCCTGCGCGGCTACGGCGCGGTGCCCGAGGAGGTGCCGACCATCTCGGTCGAGCCGCCCCGCAACCCGCTGCAGATGGACAAGGCCGTCCGCGGCCTCGTCGAGGGCCGCTACGAGTGGATCGCCTTCACCTCGGTCAACGCCGTCAGGGCCGTGCGCGAGAAGTTCGAGGAGTACGGCCTCGACGCCCGCGCCTTCTCCGGCCTCAAGATCGCCGCCGTCGGCGACAAGACCGCCGAGGCCATCGCCGCCTGGGGGCTGCGCGCCGACCTGGTGCCCGCCGGCGAGCAGTCCGCAGCCGGCCTGCTGGCCGAGTGGCCCGAGTACGACGACCTGCTAGACCCCATCAACCGGGTCTTCCTGCCGCGCGCCGACATCGCCACCGAGACGCTGGTCGCCGGCCTGGTCGACCTCGGCTGGGAGTGCGACGACGTCACCGCCTACCGCACCGTGCGGGCCACCCCGCCGCCGGCGCCGACGCGCGACGCGATCAAGACGGGCAGGTTCGACGCCGTCGTCTTCACCTCCTCGAGCACGGTGCGCAACCTCGTCGGCATCGCCGGCAAGCCGCACCCCTCGACGATCATCGCGGTCATCGGCCCGGCCACGGCCAAGACGGCCGAGGAGCACGGCCTGCGGGTCGACGTGCTGGCACCTCGGCCCGACGTGCACGAGCTGGTCGACGCCCTGGCCGACTTCGGGGCCGCGCGTCGCCTCTCGATGCTCGACGCCGGACAGCCGGTCACCAAGCCGTCCGAGCGCAAGCCGTCGGGCCGCCGGAAGGTCAGCTCGAAGTAGTGGCCACGCCCGGGGGAGCGCCCGAGGTCGAGCCGGACACGTCCGGCCCGGTCGTCCGGCCGCGCCGGTTGCGCCGTACGCCGTCGCTGCGGAGGCTCGTCGCCGAGACGTCGCTGGAGGCGCGCCAGCTGGTGCTGCCGGTGTTCGTGCGCGAGGGGCTCGACGAGCCGCGCCCGATCGGCACGATGCCGGGCGTCGTGCAGCACTCCCGCAGCTCGCTGCTGAGGGCCTGCGCCGAGGCGGCCGAGCTCGGCCTGGGCGGGGTGATGCTCTTCGGCATCCCCGACCGCAAGGACGCCACGGGCTCGGGCGCCATCGATCCCACCGGGGTGCTGAACCTCGCCATCACCGACGTCGTCGCCGAGGTGGGTGACGGGCTGACGGTGATGAGCGACCTGTGCCTCGACGAGTTCACCGACCACGGGCACTGCGGGCTGCTCACCAACGACGGCCAGGTCGACAACGACCGCACCCTCAAGGCGTACGCCCAGATGGCGATCGCCCAGGCGAGTGCGGGCGTCGACATGGTCGGGCCCAGCGGCATGATGGACGGCCAGGTGAAGGTGGTGCGCTCGGCGCTCGACAGCGTGGAGCACAGCGAGGTCTCGATCCTCGCCTACTCCGCGAAGTACGCCTCCGCCTTCTACGGCCCCTTCCGCGAGGCCGTCGACTCCAGCCTCGAGGGCGACCGGCGCACCTACCAGCAGGACCCCGCCAACGCCGTCGAGGGCGTGCGCGAGGCGCAGCTCGACGTGGCGCAGGGCGCCGACATCGTGATGGTGAAGCCGGCGCTGGCCTACCTCGACGTCGTACGCCGGGTGCGCGATGCCGTCGACGTGCCGGTCGCCGCCTACAACATCTCCGGCGAGTACGCCATGGTCGAGGCGGCCGCCGCGAACGGGTGGATCGACCGGCAGGCCGCCATCCTGGAGACGCTCACCTCGATCCGGCGCGCGGGTGCCGACGTGGTGCTGACCTACTGGGCGGCCGAGGCCGCCCGCCTCCTCACCCGCTGAGGGAGCCCGTCCGTGGCCCTGGTCGCCCCGGCGACCCCCGCCGGACGGTGGATGGGACTGGCCCCCCGGAGCGAGGAACGAGCGTAGGGGTGGTTGCCGTCCGGCGGGGGTTGCCGGGCGCCCGGAGCAACGCCGGGACGCACCACCCCACTCAGGGGTCGAGCAGGCGGTCGATGCAGGCGGTGAGCGCGGGCACGTCCGTGACCGGGATGCCCGAGGCGGTGCACCGGGCCTGCGCCTCGGCGTAGGTGAGCACCGGGCCCACCGACGGCACGGTGAGGGTCGGCGGGTCGGTGGGCATGACCCTCGGGGGATCGCTGGGCGCCGTGGTGGGCGGGTCGCCGGGGACCTCGGTCGGCGGGGTGGGGTCCTTCGCCGGCGGTGCGCTCGGCGGCATCGGTGGCGCGGTGGGCGGGGTGTCCCGGTCACCCCGGTCGCGCCGGTCGTCGGTGTCGCGGGTGCGGCCGCGGTCCCGGTCGCCGCCGTCCCTGCCGGTGCGGCCGCCGTCCGTGCGACCGCGGCCGGCGCCGTCGGCCGGGAGCGTGGCTTCGGGCAGGAGCACCCCGGCGGCGGTGGTCGTCGTGTCGGGCACCGAGAGGTAGTCGCCGTCGAGGTAGGCGGTCATGATCGAGAGCACCAGGTCGACGTAGTCGTTGCTGTGGTTGTAGCGGTGGACCGCGGCGCGCTGGCCAGCCTCGCCGGAGAGGTCCTCGTCGCCGGAGCAGAGGTAGACCGCGCTCGCCAGGGCGGCGTCGTCGATGTCCTGCGGGTCGCGCTTGCCGTCGCTGTCGCCGTCGACGCCCACCACGGCCCAGGTCGAGGGGATGAACTGCATGGGGCCGACCGCCCGGTCGTAGGTGGAGTCCAGGTCGTACCGGCCGGCGTCGGTGTCGGTGATCTCCTGCGTCCTGCGGGTGCCGTCGAGCGGGACGCCGTAGATGCCCGGACGCGCCAGCCCGTCGTCGTCCAGGACGTTGCCGCCGAAGCGGCCGTGGTCGCTCTCGACCCGCCCGATCGCCGCGATCAGCTGCCAGGTCAGGTGGCAGCCCTCGTCGGCGGAGGCGATGACCGCCTCCGCGCGCTGGTACGCCACCAGCGCGGCTGCGGGGATGTCGCTGGGCGTGGCCGAGGACACCACAGCGCGGCTGCTGCCGGAGATGCCCGGGGCGACGACTCCCGACCTCGAGACGCTGGCCGGCGCCTCGACGGCCTCGGCGGGGAGGCTGGTGCCGTCGGGGAGCGTGCCGGTCCCACCGCCGGCCGAGGCGCTGCCGGGGCCGACCCCGGCCAGGTGGGCGGTCCAGGCCGCGGAGAGCAGGGCCAGCGGAACGATCACCGTGGCTCGCCGCAAGCGTCCCCCCGGTGCTGACATGCGCATGCTCCCAACCCCTGCGAAAGCGGGCTCTCGATCCTCCCCGGTCCATCGCGCCGCGTGCGGTGCGATGCTGATCACCACGACTGAGCCATTCGTGAGTCACGGCCCGGCGCCCCTCGACCGCCGGCCCGCCGCCCTGCTCACCTCGAATGTAGGCCGGGTCGGGCGGCGAGTCCACCCGTCGTCCCGCCGGGTTGGGTGCTACGAGACAATGGAGGCGTGACCCCGACACGCGCTCCGGCCTCGGCCGCCCTGTTCGACCGTGCGCGGGCGGTGACCCCGGGCGGGGTCAACTCGCCGGTGCGCGCGTTCAACGCCGTCGGCGGCACCCCGCGCTTCATGCGCTCGGCGAGCGGGGCGTGGCTGACCGACGTCGACGGGCGACGGTACGTCGACCTGATCTGCTCCTGGGGGCCCATGCTCCTCGGGCACGCGCACCCCGAGGTGCTGGCCGCCGTCAGCGCAGCCGTGGCCCGCGGCACGTCCTACGGCACCCCCACCGAGCCGGAGGTGGAGCTCGCCGAGGAGATCGTCGCGCGCACCCCCGTGGAGGCCGTGCGGTTCGTCTCCTCCGGCACCGAGGCCACGATGTCGGCGATCCGGCTGGCGCGCGGATTCACCGGGCGCGACGTGATCGTCAAGTTCGCCGGCTGCTACCACGGCCACGTCGACTCGCTCCTGGCCTCGGCCGGGTCGGGCGTCGCGACCCACCAGGAGTTCGCGGTGCCCGGGAGCCCCGGCGTACCCGCCTCCTCCACCGAGCTGACGATCGTGCTGCCCTACAACGACCGGGCGGCGCTCAAGACGGCGTTCGCCGAGCACGGCCCGCGCATCGCGGCGCTCGTCACCGAGGCGGCGCCCGGCAACATGGGCATCGTGCCGCCCGAGCCGGGCTTCAACGAGCTGCTCGCGCTCACCTGCCGCGAGGCGGGTGCGCTGTTCGTCTCCGACGAGGTGATGACCGGCTTCCGGGCCAGCCGCCACGGCGGCTGGGGCCTCGACGGCCGCGAGGAGGGCTGGGTCCCCGACCTGATGACCTTCGGCAAGGTGATGGGCGGCGGCTTCCCGGCGGCGGCCTTCGGCGGCCGTCGCGACGTGATGTCGCGGCTCTCCCCGGAGGGGCCCGTCTACCAGGCCGGCACGCTGTCGGGGAACCCGATCGCCACCACCGCGGGTCTCGCCACGCTGCGGCTCGCGACCGACGACGTCTACTCCCACATCGACGCCGTGGGCACCACGATCAAGCAGGCCGCCGGCGACGCCCTGAGCGCCGCGGGGGTGCCCCACGCCGTGCAGGCGGCGG
>NZ_CADCUP010000152.1 GCF_902805925.1 uncultured Nocardioides sp. | reverse complement strand
GAGCATCGCGATCTCCGCGGCCTCCACGGGGTAGCCGACCGAGACGCGGGCCATGAAGCGGTCGCGCTGGGCCTCGGGGAGGGCGTAGGTGCCCTCCATCTCGATGGGGTTCTGGGTCGCGATCACCATGAAGGGCGACTCCAGGTGGTACGTCGTGTTGTCGACGGTGACCTGACGCTCCTCCATGCACTCCAGCAGCGCCGACTGGGTCTTGGGGGAGGCCCGGTTGATCTCGTCGCCGACCACGATGTTGGCGAAGACGCCCCCGGGCCGGAACTCGAACTGGCGGCTGTCCTGGTTGAACACCGAGACGCCCGTGACGTCGGAGGGCAGCAGGTCCGGGGTGAACTGGATGCGGCGGACCGTGCAGTCGATGCTGCGGGCCAGCGCCTTGCTCAGCATGGTCTTGCCCACTCCGGGCACGTCCTCGATGAGCAGGTGGCCCTCGGCGAGCATCACGACCAGGGCGGCGGTGACCACGTCGGGCTTGCCCTCGATGACCCGCTCGATGTTGTGCCGGACCCGCCCGGTGACCCGGCTCAAGGTGTCGAGGTCGGCTCCGTCGCCAGCCGCCCGACCGTTCGCCTCAGTCACGCCAGTCCCTTCCCGCACCGATGAGCCCGCTCCGCCGACCAGCCTAGGGCGTGAGCGCAAGATTCGCCGTCCGCGCGGGGCCCGGGCTCTGCTGCGACACCCGGAGCCTGTCCGAGGTGCCGCGCGGGCCCCGCGACGTCCGGGCCCCACCACCTCCTCCACTCTCCTCCACCACCGGTGAATCTCCTCCACCGGCGCTCCACCGCGGCGCCCCGAGGAGCGCCCCGAGCTGCGATCCACGCTCAACCAGGCGGATCCACGCCTGAATGGCGGTGACGCACCTCGAGGTCTCGCGGCGTCCCGGCGCGCTCGGACTAGGCGAGGAATCGCGGCGAAGATGGTTGACCGTGGAGTGTTGTGGAGTAGAGTGGTGCGAAGTGGAGGAAAGGTCGGTTCCTTCCGTCGGTAGCGGGGAGGGTCCGGATGTTCTTCGGCACCTACACCCCGAAGCTCGACGAGAAGGGTCGGCTGTTCCTCCCGGCGAAGTTCAGGGAGCAGCTGGCGGAGGGACTCGTGGTGACCAGGGGGCAGGAGCGCTGCTTGACCGTCTGGTCGATGGATGACTTCCAGAAGCTGTACGAGCGCCTGGCCGCGGCACCGCTCACGGTCAAGGGCGCTCGTGACTACTCGCGCATGCTGTTCGCCGCCGCCTCCCACGAGGTGCCGGACAAGCAGGGCCGGATCTCCATCCCGGCGGTCCTGCGGGAGTACGCCTCGCTCCGCAAGGACGTGGTGGTCATCGGCTCGATGAACCGCATCGAGATCTGGGACCCGACGGCCTGGACGGCGTACTCGGAGGAGCAGGAGCAGAAGTTCTCCGACCTCTCCGACGAGGTCTTCCCCGGGATCTGAGGCCACACCGCACACCGCAGCACCACAACCGAAGAGGACGCCGCAGGGCGAGGTCTCGTGCCCGCTCTCCCGAGCCATCTGGGGTCACTTCCCCGGCACCAGAGGGCACTTCCCATCGAGGGAGCGGGCAGGGACCTGGCTCTACGGCGTCCGTACCACCAGACCGGCACCACAGATCAGCACCACCCGTCAGCACCGCGTTCGGAAGTTGGGTCGAGATCATGAGCGCATCGCACGTCGCCCCCGGGGGCTCGCGCACCCCGCGGGTGCGCGACCAGGCCCGTGCCGTGCTGGCCCTGATGACCTTCTCCGCCCTCGCCTCGGGCGCCCTCGCCGGCGTCCTCCTCCTGCTCACCTCGCTGGGCAGGTAGGCCGCCCATGCCCGAGCGGGAGCCGCAGCGCCGCCGCCCGTCCCACGTGCCGGTGCTGCTGGACCGCGTGGTCGCCCTCCTGGCCCCCGCCCTGGACCACGACGGTGCCGTGCTCGTCGACTGCACCCTGGGCCTCGGCGGCCACAGCGAGGCGGTCCTCGGGCGCTGCACGCTCGCTCGCGTCGTCGGCATCGACCGTGACCCGCACGCGCTGGCCATGGCACGCGAGCGCCTCGCGCCGTACGCCGAGCGCTTCACCGGCGTCCACGCCGTCTACGACGAGATCCCCGACGTGCTCACCGAGCTCGGCCTGACCTCGGTCGACGGCGTGCTGTTCGACCTCGGCGTCTCCTCCATGCAGCTCGACGTGCGGGAGCGCGGCTTCGCCTACGCCGAGGACGCGCCGCTGGACATGCGCATGGACGACTCGGGGGAGTCGGGCGGCCGCACGGCCGCCGACGTGCTGAACACCTACTCCGCCGCCGACCTCACCCGCATCCTCAAGGAGTACGGCGAGGAGAGGTTCGCCCGCAAGATCGCCCACGCGGTCGTCCGCGAGCGGGAGAAGGAGCCGTTCACCACCTCTGCCCGGCTCGTCGAGCTGCTGTACGCCGAGATCCCGGCACCCGCACGTCGTACCGGCGGGCACCCCGCCAAGCGCACCTTCCAGGCGCTGCGCATGGAGGTCAACGACGAGCTGGCGGTGCTCCGCCGGGCCATCCCGGCCGCCATCGACGCGATCGGCGTCGGGGGGCGGGTGGTCGTGGAGTCCTACCACTCGCTCGAGGACCGGCTGGTCAAGCGGGCCTTCACCGCCGCCACCCGCCTCGACGTCCCCGACGACCTGCCGTTCGTGCCGGCGGGCGCGGAGCCCGCCCTGCGGCTCGTCACCCGCGGTGCCGAGGTCGCCGACGAGCACGAGATCGAGCAGAACCCGCGCGCCGCCTCCGTCCGGTTGCGCGCCGTCGAACGAGTCACCCCCTCACGAGGAGTCGCCTGACATGAGCAGCCCGGCCGTCCAGCTCCGCTCCCGCGTCGCCTCCATCGGTGAGGCGGCCGTCGAGCGCGCCCGTCTGACCGTCGTCCCGCGGGCCCGGGTGCGCGCCCCGCGCATCCCCTTCGTGACCCTGGTCAGTGTGGTGCTGCTCGGCGGCGTCATCGGCCTGCTCATGTTCAACACCTCGATGCAGCAGGCGTCCTTCTACGCCGGCGACCTCGAGGAGCGCGCCACCACGATGGCCGCGCGCGAGCAGACGCTGCGCCGCGAGCTCGACGCCCTGCGCAGCCCGCAACGGATCGCCGAGCAGGCGCAGCGCATGGGCATGGTCGTGCCCGCCGCACCGGCGTTCCTCGGCCTCGACGGGACGGTGACGGGCACGCCGACCCCGGCGGTGCCGGACGACGCGCTGCAGCTGACCCGCCGGCCCGACGCCAAGCCGGCCCACCTCAACCCGCCGGCGACGATCGTGGAGGTGCCCGCGACCCCGCCCGCCACCGCCCAGGCCGCCCCGGCCGCGGGCGTGGCGAAGGCGAAGCGCCGCTGAGCACGACACGCCCCGGGCGGCTCCAGCCTCAGCCGGTCGGGCCCTCCTGACCGGTAGACATGGAGCACGACGCCTCCCGCGACCACCCCGAGACCCCACGGAGCACGCCTTGCCGACGAACCACCCGCGACCCGGCAGCACCCGGCGGGCGCGTCCCGGTCGGCGGGCGGGGCGCGGGGCGCCGGTGCTGCGCCTGCGCCTGGGCTTCGTCGTCATCGCGATGGTGCTCTCGGTCTTCGGGGCCCGGCTGGTGCAGCTCCAGGGGATCGACCCGAAGGCGTACGCCAAGATGGCCGCGGCCGAGGGCGTCGTCGAGGTGGTGCTGCCGGCCGAGCGCGGCGACATCCTCGACCGCAACGGCGTGCCGCTGGCCGACTCCGTGGCCGGCAAGATGGTGGTCGCCGACCCGAAGATGACCCACGACGACGCCAACGACCTGGCCAGGCTGCTCGCCACCGAGCTCGGCGTCGACTACTTCTCCACGCTGGAGAAGCTGCGCGAGGACGACAGCCGCTTCGAGTACGTCGCCCGCCGGGTGCCCTCCACGCAGGCCACCGACGTCGTGGCTCAGGTCGACGCGCTCGGGTTCAAGGGCATCACCACCCGCGAGGACCCCGTCCGCGACTACCCGGCCGACGAGGTCGCCGCCAACGTGCTCGGCTTCATGGGCACCGACGAGGCCCTCGGCGGCTTCGAGCGCACCTTCGACGCCCACCTCGCCGGCACCGACGGCCACGCCCGCTACACCGAGGGCCGCGGCTACCGCGTGCCGCTGGGCGAGAACTCCACCATCGGGGCCGTCGACGGCAGTCCGCTGCGCACCACCATCGACCGCGACCTGCAGTGGTTCAGCGAGAAGGTGCTGCAGGAGACCCTCGACAGCTACCGGGCGGGTTCGGGCGCCGTGGTCGTCCTCGACACCCGCACCGGCGAGACGCTGGCGCTGGCCGACGGGCCGACGTTCGACCCCAACCACCCGCTCGACTTCCCCAAGGACGACCTCGGGTCCCGCGCGCTGAACGAGCCCTACGAGCCGGGCTCCGTGCAGAAGGTGCTCACCGTGGCCTCGCTCATCGACGCCGGCAAGGTGACCGCCCGGACCAAGATCAAGGTGCCGCCGTCGCTGGACCGCCAGGACCGCTCGATCGGCGACTGGTTCCCGCACGGTGACATCAAGCTCACCCTGGCCGGCGTGATCGCCAAGTCGTCCAACATCGGCACCGTGCTCGCGGCCGACGCCTTCACCCCGCCGCAGCTCACCGACTACCTCGAGCAGTTCGGGTTGGGCGCGAGGACCGACGTCGGGGTCCGGGGCGAGACGCGGGGGATCCTGACATCCGGCGGTGCGATGACCTCGCAGACCAAGGACCGCGTCGCCTTCGGCCAGTCGCTCTCGGTCAACACGCTGCAGATGGCTGCGGCCGTCAACACCATCGCCAACGGCGGCGTGCGGATCGACCCGAGCCTGGTGCGCGGCCGGGCGGTGACCGACGACGGCACCGAGGTGGGCACCGACACCGCCACCGAGCGACGCGTGGTCAGCGAGAAGGCCGCCCACCAGACGATGCTGATGATGGAGCGCGTGGTCGACGACGAGGTCGGCGTCGCGCCGGCCGCGCAGGTCCCCGGCTACCGGGTCGCCGGCAAGACCGGCACCGCCCAGCGGGTCGACCCCGAGTGCGGGTGCTACGACGGCTCCAACTCCGTCTCCTTCGCCGGCTTCGCCCCGGCCGACGACCCCCGCTTCACCGTCTACGTCGTCGTGCACGACCCGAAGGTCGACGGCGGCGGTGGGTCGATCGGCGGCCCGGCGTTCTCCCGGATCATGGGCTACGCCCTCGGCCGCTACCGCGTCCCGCCCACCGGCACCCGGCCCTCGCGGCTGCCCGTCGAGTGGTGAGCCGCAGTCCCGGCGATAGTGTCCGGGCGTGGTGAGCGACTCCCGGACCCCGACCGCAGCGGGCCTGACGCGACCCTCGCGACCGACCCCGCACGACCTGCTCGACCTCGCCGGCTGGCTGGGCGCGCGCACCGGTGTCGACCTGGTCGGGGACGCCGCCGTCGTGGTCACCGGCATCACGCTGAGCTCGCAGCGCGCCGAGCCCGGGGACCTGTACGCCGCCCTGCCGGGCGCCCGTGCGCACGGTGCCGAGTTCGCCGCCGCGGCCCTCGGTGCCGGCGCCGTGGCCGTGCTGACCGACCCCGACGGCGCCACCAGGCTCCCGCCCGGCACGCCGGCGGTCGTCGTACCCTCCCCGCGGGCGGTGCTCGGTCCCCTCGCCGCGCGCGTGTACGGCGACCCCGCCACGAGCATGCGGATGATGGCCGTCACCGGCACCCAGGGCAAGACGACCACCACGCGGCTGGCCGAGTCCGGGCTCGAGAAGGCGGGCGTGCCGGCCGCGGTGATCGGGACCGTCGGCACCCGCATCCGTGGCGAGGACGTCAAGACGGCGCTCACCACGCCCGAGGCGCCCGACCTGCACGGCCTCTTCGCGCTGATGCGCGAGCGCGAGGTGGCGGCGTGCGCGATGGAGGTCTCCAGCCACGCCCTGGTCATGGGGCGCGTCGACGGGGTCGTCTTCGACGTGGCCGCCTTCCTCAACCTCGGCCGCGACCACCTCGACTTCCACGCCGACATCGACGACTACTTCGCCGCCAAGGCCTCCCTCTTCACCCCCGAGCGGGCCCGGCTCGGCCTGGTCAACGTCGACGACGCGTGGGGCCGCCGCCTGCTGGAGCAGGCGACCATCCCGATGCGCACCTTCTCCCTGACCGGCCGCGAGGCCGACTGGCAGGCCGTCGACGTCGACGCGACCGCCACCGGCTCGACCTTCACCGTCGTCGGGCCCGACGGGCTCGCCGTCGACGGCGCGGTCGCCCTGCCCGGGTCATTCAACGTCGCCAACGCCCTGGCCGCCGTCGCCGCCAGCGCCGAGGTCGGCTTCGAGCCCTCGCGGGTGGCCGCCGGCATCGGCGCGGGAGGCGGCGTCCCCGGCCGGCTCGAGCGGGTGGACGCCGGCCAGGACTTCGCGCTCTTCGTCGACTACGCCCACAAGCCCGACGCGGTCGAGGCGGCGATCGGCACGCTGCGACCGCTCACCGGGGGCCGCGTCATCGTCGTGCTGGGCGCCGGCGGCGACCGCGACCCGGGCAAGCGGCCGATGATGGGGGAGATCGCGGCCCGGCTGGCCGACGTGCTCATCGTCACCGACGACAACCCGCGCACCGAGGACCCGGCGGCGATCCGCGCCGCCGTGGTCGCCGGCGCCCGCGGGCCCGGTGAGGTGGTCGAGGTGGGCGAGCGCCGCGAGGCCGTCCGCGAGGCCGTGCGCCGGGCCCGCCCGGGCGACATCGTGCTGGTGGCCGGCAAGGGCCACGAGACGGGCCAGGAGGTGCACGGCACCGTGCACCCCTTCGACGACCGCGAGGTGGCCGCGGCCGCCGTCCGCGAGGTGCTCCGGTGATCGTGATGAGGCTGGCGGAGATCGCCGCCGTCGTCGGGGGCGAGGTCGACGGCCGCGCCGACGTGGAGGTCGCCGCCCCCGCGTTCGTCGACAGCCGGCAGGTCGTCGAGGGCGGCCTGTTCGTGGCGGTCGCCGGTGAGCGGGTGGACGGCCACGACTACGCCGTCGCCGCGGTCGAGGCCGGGGCGGCAGCGGTGCTCGGCACCCGCCCCACCGGCGTCCCCACCGTGGTCGTGCCCGACCCGGTGGCCGCGCTGGGAAGGCTGGCCCGCCACGTGCTCGACGCCCTGGACGGCGTCACCGTGCTCGCGCTCACCGGGTCCCAGGGCAAGACCGGCACCAAGGACTACCTGGCCCAGGTGCTCGGTGCGGTGGCACCCACCGTGGCCACGGCCGGCAACCTCAACAACGAGATCGGCGTGCCGCTCACCGTCCTGCGGGCCACGCCGGAGACGTCGTACCTCCTGGTCGAGATGGGGGCCCGGGGCATCGGCCACATCGCCTACCTCTGCGAGGTCGCGCGGCCCCTGGTCGCGGCGGTGCTGAACGTCGGCACCGCCCACGTCGGCGAGTTCGGCGGTCAGGACGCCATCGCGCGGGCCAAGGGCGAGATCGTCGAGGCGCTGCCTCCCGAGGGGACCGCGGTGCTCAACGCCGACGACCCGCGCACCGCGGCGATGGGGGAGCGCACCGTCGCGCGCAGCCTCACCTTCGGCGAGCACGGCGACGTCCGCTGGCGTGGCCTCGAGCTCGACTCCCTGCAGCGGCCCACCTTCGAGCTCGGGTACGCCGGCCGGTGGCGGACCGTGCGCCTGGGGCAGGCGGGCCTCCACCAGGTGTCCAACGCGGCCGCGGCGGCGGCCATGGCGCTCTCGGTCGGCGTGACGCTCGACGTCGTCGCCCACGCCCTGACCGACAGCGTGCCCGCCAGCCGCTGGCGGATGGAGCTGCACGAGCGGCCCGACGGGGTCGTGGTGGTCAACGACGCCTACAACGCCAACCCCGCCTCGATGGCCGCCGCCATCGGTACCGTCGCGCGCATCGGCAGGGCACGTCGCGGCCGCAGCCTCGCCGTGCTCGGCGTGATGCTCGAGCTCGGCGACGGGGCGGAGGCCGACCACCTCGAGGTCGGCCGGGTCGCGGCCGGTGCCGGTGTCGACGTGGTCGTCACCGTCGGCGAGGAGGCGGCCGCCATCGCGGCCGGTGCCCGCGGCGTGCCCACGTGGCGGGGTGAGGCGATCGTCACGGCGAGCCGGGAGGAAGCGCTGCGCTGGGTGATGGAGAATGTCTCGGCCCCTGACGTCGTCCTCGTCAAGGCCTCCCGCGGTGCCGCACTCGAGCTGCTCGCCGACGCCCTGATCGCCCAGCCACCAGAGGAAGGGGACGCTCGATGAGAGCCATCCTGTTCGGCGGTGGGCTCGCCCTCGTCTTCTCCCTGCTCGGCACCCGCGTCGCCATCACGCAGCTCTCCAGCCACGGCTACGGCCAGGAGATCCGTGACGACGGACCGACCAGCCACCACACCAAGCGCGGCACGCCGACCATGGGCGGCATCGTCATCATCGCCTCCTCGGTGCTGGCCTACTTCCTGGCCAAGCTGATCACCGGCTCGACGCCGTCGGCCTCCGCGCTGCTGCTGCTGTTCCTCTTCGTGGGGCTGGGCTTCGTGGGCTTCCTCGACGACTTCATCAAGATCGTCAAGCAGCGCAGCCTCGGCCTGCGCAGCAAGGCCAAGATGATCGGCCAGACGGTCATCGCGATCGCCTTCGGCATCCTGGCGCTCTCGCCGGCGCTCGAGGACGAGCGCGGCAAGACCCCCGCCTCGCACCACATCAGCTGGATCCGGGACTTCGAGTCGTGGACGCTGCCCACGGTCGTGGTGGTGCTGCTGATCTGGCTGATCATCACCGGCACCAGCAACGCGGTGAACCTCACCGACGGCCTCGACGGTCTCGCCACCGGCGCCTGCGTGATGGTCTTCGGCGCCTACACGCTGGTCAACATCTGGCAGAACAACCAGTCGTGCGCGGTCGCCCAGGGCCCGTCCTGCTACGAGGTGCGCGACCCGCTCGACCTGGCCGTCATCGCGGCGGCGATCATGGGCGCCTGCTTCGGCTTCCTGTGGTGGAACGCCTCGCCCGCGCAGATCTTCATGGGCGACACCGGGTCGCTCTCCCTGGGTGGAGCGCTGGCCGGCCTCGCGGTCCTCACCCGCACCGAGCTGCTCCTGATCATCCTCGGCGGTCTGTTCGTGGCCGTGACCCTGTCGGTGATGCTGCAGGTGAGCTGGTTCAAGGCCACGCGGCGCCTCACCGGGACCGGCAAGCGCGTCTTCCGGATGACGCCGATCCAGCACCACTTCGAGCTGCTCGGGTGGGAGCAGGTCACCGTGGTCATCCGCTTCTGGATCGTCACCGGCCTGTGCGTCGCCACCGGGCTCGGCATCTTCTACGCCGAATGGGTGGCAGGAACAGGATGAGCGACCCCTCCGCCCTCGGGCGCCACGACTCCTGGGACGGCGTGCGCGCCGTCGTCGCGGGCTTCGGCGTCTCCGGGTTCGCCGCCGCCGACAACCTCAACCACCTCGGTGCCACCGTGGTGGCGCTCGACGAGCGCACCAACGACACGATGGCCGAGCAGGCCGAGCTCTTGGAGGTGCTGGGCGCGACGATCCGGCTCGGCGAGGGCGTCACCGCCACGCTGCCCGACGACGTCGACCTGCTCGTCACCTCGCCCGGCTGGCGCCCCGACGCCCCGCTGCTCGCCCAGGCGCGGGCCCGCGGCATCCCGGTGTGGGGGGAGGTCGAGCTCGCCTGGCGGCTGCGCGACCCCGAGCACGCCGCCCCGTGGCTGGCCGTCACCGGCACGAACGGCAAGACCACGACCGTCCAGATGCTCGACGCGATCCTGCAGGCCGCCGGCCTGCGGTCGGCCGCCGTCGGCAACGTCGGGCGCCCGATCGTCGAGGCCGTGATGGACCCCGCGCCGTACGACGTCTTCGCCGTCGAGCTCTCCAGCTTCCAGCTCCACTACACGGACTCCATGAGCGCGGAGTCCGCCGCGGTGCTGAACGTCGCCGAGGACCACCTGGACTGGTATCCCGGCATGGCGGAGTACGCCGCCGACAAGGGGCGGATCTACGAGCGGGTGCAGCGGGCCTGCGTCTACAACGTCGAGGACCCCACGACCCGCCGGCTGGTCGAGGAGGCGGAGGTGGTCGAGGGCGCCCGGGCCGTCGGCTTCACCCTCGGCGTCCCCGGTGTGGGCATGCTCGGTGTCGTCGACGACATCCTGGCCGACCGCGCCTTCATCGAGCAGCGCGACACCAGCGCCGCCGAGCTGTGCACCATCGCCGACCTGAACGCGGGCCTCCCGGCGCCCCCCCACCTGGTCGCCAACGCCCTGGCCGCCGCCGCGCTGGCGCGCGCGCACGGCGTCTCGCAGGCTGCGGTGCGTGACGGCCTGCGGGCGTTCCGCCCTGACGGGCACCGAATCGCCCACGTCGCCACCATCGACGGCATCGACTGGGTCGACGACTCCAAGGCGACCAACCCGCACGCCGCGCAGTCCTCCCTGCAGGCCTACGACCCGGTGGTCTGGGTGGCCGGCGGCCTCACGAAGGGCGCCCGGTTCGACGACCTCGTGCAGGCGGTGCGCACGCGGCTGCGCGGCGTCGTGCTGCTCGGCCGCGACCGCCACGTCATCGCCGACGCGCTTTCGCGACACGCGCCGGATGTGCCGGTCGTGCAGATCGACGACGGGGAGACTGGAGACCCCATGGAGCGCGTCGTGGGAGCCGCTGCAGGCCTGGCCCGTCCGGGAGACACCGTGCTGCTGGCCCCCGGATGTGCCTCCATGGACATGTTCGCGAGCTACGGCGCCCGCGGTGACGCGTTCGCCGCAGCGGTCCGCGCGCGAGCCGCAGGCAGGGACTGACGACCGGGAGCGACAGGAGGGGCGATGGCCACCACGAGCCCCGACCGTCTCGACTCCCGCACCTGGCAGGGCCGGCGCTCGGTGGGCTCCTGGGTCGCCACGGCGCGGCACGCCCTGGACCGGCCGCTCACGGCGTACTACCTGCTGCTCGGTGCCTCGGCGCTGCTGCTGACCATCGGGCTGATCATGGTGCTGAGCGCGTCCAGCGTCTTCGCCTTCCGCAACGCCGATGACTCCTACGCCATCGTCAAGCGGCAGCTGGTCTGGGTGGTGCTGGGGCTGCCGTGTGCCTGGGTGGCCTCGCGACTGCCCCATCAGTGGATCCGCCGGCTGGCGTGGCCCGGCTACCTGGTGTCCCTCACCCTGCTGACGCTCACCGCGGTCTTCGGCGAGGAGCGCAACGGCAACCAGAACTGGCTGGCGGTCGGCCCGCTCGCCATCCAGCCCTCCGAGATCGCCAAGCTGGGCCTGGTGCTGTGGGCGGCCAACATCTACGCGCGCAAGGAGCGCCGCCTCGACCGCGTCCACGAGATCATGATCCCGGTGGTCCCCGGCCTGCTGCTGGCGACCACCCTGGTCGTGGTCGGCAAGGACCTCGGCACCGCGCTGGTGCTCTTCGCGATCCTGCTGGCCATGCTGTGGGTGGTGGGGGCGCCGGCCCGGCTCTTCGTCTTCGCGGTGGCGGTCGTGGGGTCCGTCGCGCTGTTCCTGGCGACCACCGACAACGAGCGGCGCGACCGGCTCACCTCCTTCGTCGACCCCTTCACCGACTACCACGGCACGGGCTGGCAACCCGCCCACGGCCTCTACGCGCTGTCCTCCGGCGGCTGGTTCGGGCAGGGCATCGGCGCCAGCACCCAGAAGTGGGGCGACCTGCCCGAGGCGCACACCGACTTCATCTTCGCCGTGCTCGGCGAGGAGCTCGGCCTGGTCGGCACCCTGCTCGTCATCGCCCTCTTCTTCACCATCGCCTACGCGGCGCTGCGGGTGGCCACGAGCACCACCGATCCCTTCACCCGCTACATGACCTTCGGCATCGTCGTGTGGCTGCTGGGGCAGATGATGATCAACGTCGGCATGGTGCTGGCGCTGCTGCCCGTCATCGGCATCCCGCTCCCGCTCGTCTCCTACGGCGGCTCGGCGCTGCTGCCGTCCCTGGTGGCCCTGGGTCTCCTGATCGGCTTCGCCCGCCGCGAGCCCGAGGCCGCAGCCGCCCTGGCCGCCCGCCGGCGCAGGCGGTCGGCCGGCCTGGCCGCGAGCGGCCGGCGCGGCCCGGGCTGACCGCCCGGCCTAGGCTGACTTCCGATGCACGTTCTTCTCGCCGGCGGTGGCTCCGCCGGGCACACCTCGCCGCTGCTCGCCACCGCCGACGCGCTGCGCCGGCTCGACCCCGACACGGTCATCACCTGCCTGGGCACCCGCGAGGGCCTCGAGGCCAGGCTCGTGCCGGAGGCCGGCTGGCCGCTGGAGATCGTCCCCCGCGTGCCGCTGCCGCGCCGGCCGGGAGCCGCCCTGCTCCGCGTGCCCGCACGCGTGGCGGCCGCCCGCCGGGCCGCCGTCGACGTCGTCGACCGGGTGCGCCCCGACGTGGTGGTCGGGTTCGGGGGCTACGTCTCCGTGCCGGCGTACCTGGCCGCCCGGTCGCGGCGGCTGCCGCTGGTCGTGCACGAGGGCAACGCCATCGCCGGCATCGCCAACAAGCTGGGCGCTCGGCTGACCACCCACGTGGCCACCAGCTTCCCCGGCACCGAGCTCCCGCACGCGCGCTACATCGGCCTGCCGGTGCGCCGGATGATCTCCACGCTCGACCGCGCGGCGCTGCGCGAGGAGGCCCTCGCCCGCTTCGGGCTGTCGGCCGACCGGCCCACCCTGCTCGTCACGGGCGGCTCGCAGGGCGCCGCGCGCCTCAACGCCGCGGTCTCGCAGGCGGCACCGGCGCTCGCCGCCGCCGGCATCCAGGTGCTCCACGTCGTGGGTGCCCGGCACACCCTCGAGCCGCCCCCGGGCGCCGGCACCTACGTCGTCGAGCAGTACGTCGACCGGATGGACCTCGCCTACGCCGCCGCCGACGCCGTGCTGTGCCGGGCCGGCAGCAATACCGTCACCGAGGTCTCGGGCGTCGGCCTGCCCGCGGTCTACGTGCCGCTGCCCATCGGCAACGGCGAGCAGGCGCTCAACGCGCGGCCGGTGGTCGACGCGGGCGGCGGGCTGCTCGTCGCCGACGCCGCGCTCACGCCCTCGTGGGTCGAGGCGACCCTGCCGGCCCTGCTCACCGACCCCGACCGCCTCCGCTCCATGGGCGCGGCCGCCTCCGACGTGGTCCCGCTCGACGCCGACGAGAAGCTCGCCCGCATCGTGCTCGACGCGGGAGGCGGCCGATGAGGGTGCCCGTGCCCGAGCACCTCCTCCCGGCCGAGGACCTCGGACGCGTCCACTTCGTGGGCATCGGGGGAGCGGGGCTCTCGGGGATCGCCCGGATCATGGCGGCCCGCGGGCTGCCGGTCACGGGCAGCGACAACGAGGACACCCCGTTCCTGCCGGCGCTGCGCGAGCTGGGGGTGCCCTGCCACCTCGGCTACGCCGCCGAGCACGTCGGCGAGGCCGACACGGTCGTGGTCACCACGGCGGCCCGCGAGGACAACCCGGAGGTGCTCGAGGCACGCCGCCGGGGCCTGCGCCTGCTGCCGCGCTCGGCCGGGCTGGCCGCGGTGATGGCGGGGGGACGCGTCCTCGCGGTGGCCGGCACCCACGGCAAGACCTCCGCGGCCAGCCTGCTGGCGGCCGCCCTGCTGCACGCCGGAGCCGACCCGACGTACGCCATCGGCGGGGTGCTGTCGTCCACCGGGCGCAACGCCGACGCCGGGTCCGGCGACCTGTTCGTCGCCGAGGCGGACGAGAGCGACGGCGCCTTCCTCGTCTACTCGCCGTACGCCGCGATCGTGACGAACGTCGAGGCCGACCACCTCGACCAGTGGGGCACCGAGGAGGCCTACCGGGCGGCGTTCACCGAGTTCGTCGGGCGCATCCACCCCGAGGGGCTGCTGGTCACGTGGGCCGACTCCGAGGCCACCCGCGCACTGGCCGCCACCGCCCGGGACGCCGGCCTGCGCGTGGTCACCTACGGCCGCTCCTCCGCTGCCGACGTCACACCGGCCGACCTCGGCGTCGAGCTCCGGGTGCCGGGGGAGCACAACGTGATGAACGCGCTCGGGGCGCTGGCCCTCGGCACGGCCCTCGGCCTGGATCGCGCCGCCCTGGCGGCCGGCCTCGCGTCGTACTCCGGCACGGCCCGGCGGATGGAGCTCAAGGGGACGGCCGCCGGCGTGCGCGTCTACGACAGCTACGCCCACCACCCGACCGAGATCGCCGGCGACCTGGAGGCCGCCCGGTCGATCGTGGGCGACGGTCGGGTCATCGCCGCCTTCCAGCCGCACCTGGTGTCCCGCACCCGCATCTTCGGTGCCGAGATGGGCCGCGCCCTCGGCGACGCCGACGAGGTCGTCGTGCTCGACGTCTACCTCGCCCGCGAGGAGGCCGACCCCGCGGTCACCGGCGCGCTGGTCGCGGACGCCGTGCCACTGCCGGCCGGCCGCGTCGCGTTCGTGCCCGGGCTCGACGCCGCGGCCACCGAGCTCGCCGGCCGGGCGGCCGAGGGCGACCTGGTCATCACCCTCGGCGCCGGGACCGTCACCTCCGTCGGCCCGCAGGTGCTCGAGCTGCTGGGCGCGCGGTGAGCCACCCGCTGCAGCCCCGGAGCACCGGGAGGGATGGGCGCGACGCCCAGCGGGCCCGCGACCGCACCCGACGGCGGTTCGCCCGCCGGCAGTGGGCCCGCCGGTGGCTCACCTGGCGCTACGTGCTCGCCGCGGTGCTGCTCGTGGCGACGGTGGCGACCGGAGTGTGGCTCGTCCTCTTCTCCTCCGTCCTGGCGGTCAAGTCCGTCACGGTGACGGGCGCCGACGTGCTGAGCGAGCGGGAGGTCAAGCGCGCGGCCGCCGTGCCCGAGGGCGAGCCGCTCGCGCTGCTCGACACCGACGCGATGCGGGTGCGCCTGGAGGCCCTGGCCCCGGTGCGGTCCGCCGACGTGGCGCGCCGCTGGCCCGACGGCGTGGAGATCCTGGTCGAGGAGCGCGAGGTCGTCGCGGTCATCGACCTCGGTGGCCGGTGGCGCGGCATGGACGCCGAGGGGATCGTGTTCCGCGACTACCCCCGCCCGCCCGCCGGCGTGCCGCGGGTGCAGGTCCTCTCGACCGCCGACCGCGACGCCCTCCAGGAGGCGGCGGCGGTGATCGCGGCGCTGCCCGCCGACCTGGCTGCGCGGGTCGACCACGTGGAGGTCGAGACCGTCGACCGGATCGCGCTCGTGCTGCGCGACGACCGCCGCGTGGAGTGGGGGAGCGCGGAGGAGTCGACGGAGAAGGCCGCCGTCCTGGCCGCCCTCCTCGAGGCGCGCGAGGCGCGCGTGTACGACGTCAGCGTCCCCGGGCAGCCGGTGACCAGCGACGTCGCTCGCTGAGATCCCAGCCGAAACCGGCCGACACACCGGCGTGTCTGGCGGGTTCGGAGGCCTGCCGTCCCTAATGTCTTCCTCATCGCGAGGTTGACATAACTATAACCCTCAGGTTCACGGTTAGAGTTCCGGGCCCCGCAGGCACGACGTACGACAGCAGCACCAGATCGCTTCCCCACCAGCGAACACACCCGGTCCGTCCGGTCAGGCACCGGACCCCAATCACGGAAAGAGGCGCACCAGCCGTGGCAGCAGCGCAGAACTACCTGGCCATCATCAAGGTCGTGGGCATCGGTGGTGGTGGAGTCAACGCCGTCAACCGGATGATCGAGATCGGCCTCAAGGGCGTCGAGTTCATCGCCATCAACACCGACGCCCAGGCCCTGCTCATGAGCGACGCCGACGTCAAGCTCGACATCGGCCGTGAGCTCACCCGCGGCCTCGGTGCCGGCGCCAACCCCGACGTGGGTGCGCGCGCCGCCGAGGACCACGCGGAGGAGATCGAGGAGGTCATGAAGGGCGCCGACATGGTCTTCGTGACCGCCGGCGAGGGCGGTGGCACCGGCACCGGCGGCGCGCCGGTCGTCGCCCGCATCGCCCGCTCGCTCGGGGCCCTGACCATCGGCGTCGTGACCCGCCCGTTCGCCTTCGAGGGGCGCCGTCGCGCCAACTCCGCCGAGGAGGGCATCTCCCAGCTGCGCGAGGAGGTCGACACCCTCATCGTGATCCCCAACGACCGGCTGCTGTCCATCAGCGACCGCAGCGTCTCGGTCCTCGACGCCTTCAAGCAGGCCGACCAGGTGCTGCTGCAGGGCGTCTCGGGCATCACCGACCTGATCACGACGCCCGGCCTGATCAACCTCGACTTCGCCGACGTGAAGTCCGTGATGGCCAACGCCGGCTCCGCCCTGATGGGCATCGGGTCCGCCCGCGGCGAGGACCGCTCGGTCCAGGCGGCCGAGATGGCGGTCTCCAGCCCGCTGCTCGAGGCGAGCATCGACGGGGCCCACGGCGTGCTGCTCTCCATCGCCGGCGGCTCCGACCTCGGCCTGTTCGAGATCAACGAGGCGGCCGCGCTGGTCTCCGACTCCGCGCACCCCGATGCCAACATCATCTTCGGTGCCACCATCGACGACGCCCTGGGCGACGAGGTGCGGGTGACGGTGATCGCCGCCGGCTTCGACGGTGGCATGCCCAAGCGCCGCGAGGAGGGCTCGACGCTGCGCCGTCCCGTGCCGCAGCAGACACAGGCCGAGACCCGCGCCGCGGCGCAGCAGCTGGCGTCCCAGCGGGCCGAGACCCGTCAGCCCGCGCCGGTCGGAGCCACGCCGATGGCCGCACCGTCCCGCTCCGAGGCCCCGGCCGGCTCGTCGCAGCCCGCCCCGGCCCCGGTCCGTTCGGCCAGGCCGGTGCAGTTCGACGACGACGACCTGGACATCCCCGATTTCCTCAAGTGAGATCCTGAGCACGTGTTCGCCTTCCGTGACCGGCGTGGCCCGGTGGAGCTCGCCTTCACCGATCGCCACGCCGGTGGCGCGTTCCCGCCCGGGACGCCCCTCAACCTCAGCCTGCGCCGCGACGGCGCCCCGGTCTCCGGTCCGGAGTCGCCCGGCGTGGACGCGCTCGCCGGTGTCTTCGCCGGCTGTGCCGCACCCGTCGGGCTCACGCAGGTGCACGAGGGTGACGTCGTCGTCGTCGACGGGGGCTACGACGGCCGTGAGCTCGTGGCCGACGCCGTCGTGACCGCGACAGCGGGCCTTCCCCTCATGGTCCGTGCCGCCGACTGCGTGCCGGTGCTGCTGGCCGACCCCGCCGCGGGCGTGGTCGGGGCCGCGCACGCCGGGAGGCCGGGGCTGGTGGCCGAGGTGGTGCCGCACGCCGTCGCGGCCCTGCGCGCCCTCGGCGCCACCCGGATCGAGGCGTGGATCGGGCCGCACGTCTGCGGTGCCTGCTACGAGGTGCCCGTCGACATGCGGGCCGACGTCGCCGCCGTCGTCCCCGAGGCCCTCTCGACGACCTCCTGGGGCACCCCGGCCCTCGACATCGGTGCCGGCGTGCGGGCCCAGCTCGACACCCTGGGGGTGCCCCACCACTGCGTCGACCGCTGCACGCGCGAGGACGACGACCTCTGGTCGCACCGCCGCTCCGGCCCGGCGGCCGGTCGACTCGCCGGCCTGGTGGTGGTGGTCCCGTGACCGAGCGCTCGGAGGAGGTCGCGGCGCGCCTCGGCGCCGTACGCCGCCGCATCGAGGTCGCCGGCGAGGAGGCCGGGCGCGACGAGCCGGTCGGCCTGGTGGTCGTGACCAAGTACTTCCCGGTCGAGGACGTGCGCATCCTCGCCGACCTCGGCGTCACCGACGTGGGCGAGAACCGCCACCAGGAGGCGCAGGAGAAGGCCGCCGAGTGCGCCGACCTCGCGCTCCGGTGGCACTTCATCGGGGGCCTGCAGAGCAACAAGGCCGCCGCCGTCGCCGGCTACGCCGACGTCGTGGAGTCCGTCGACAGGGCCAAGCTGGTCTCCGGCCTCCAGCGCGGCGCCGAGGCCCGCGGGGCCCGGGTCGACGTGCTGCTGCAGGTGAGCCTCGACCCGCCGGGCAGCGAGGGCCGTTCGGGCGCCGACGCCGACGACCTGTCCGCCCTGGCGGCGCGGGTGGGGCAGTGCGCGGGCCTCCGGCTCGAGGGCCTGATGGCCGTCGCGCCGCTGGGCGCGGACCCCGACGCGGCCTTCGAGCGGCTGGCCGGGATCCGCGCCGCGTTCCTCGCCGAGCACCCCCGGGCGACCGAGCTGTCGGCCGGGATGAGCAGCGACCTGGAGGCGGCCATCCGGCACGGTGCGACACGCGTGCGTGTCGGCTCAGCGGTGCTCGGTCCGCGCCCTCCTGCCTTGTAGTGTCGAGCCAGACGACGGTGCCTGCAGTGGGTGCCACGACAACCGGAGGATCTGTCATGAGCGGCGCGATGCGCAGGATGGGCATGTACCTCGGCCTGCTCGAGGACAACGGCCGGTACGACGACGACGCCGGTGACCCCGCGAGCAACGACGCGACGTCCCAGCACGAGCAGGTCGACCGCCGTCCGGCCCCCGTGTCCGACCTCAGTGAGCGCCGCCGTCCGGCCCCGGTCCCCAGCGCGGGGGTCGTCGCCGAGCTGAGCCGCATCACCACCGTGCACCCGAGCACCTACAACGAGGCCCGGACCGTCGGTGAGAACTTCCGCGACGGCGTCCCGGTCATCATGAACCTCTCCGAGATGAACGACGCCGACGCCAAGCGTCTGGTCGACTTCGCCGCCGGCCTGGTCTTCGCCACCCGCGGCTCCATCGAGCGCGTCACCAACAAGGTGTTCCTGCTCTCACCGGCCAACGTCACCGTCGCCGCCGAGGACAAGGAGCGCATCGCAGAAGGCGGCTTCTTCAACCAGAGCTGAGTGCCCGTGGAGATCGTCGGCCAGGTCCTCTACGGGATCCTGTGGTTCTTCATCGCCCTGCTGTGGGTGCGCGTCATCGTCGACTGGGTGCAGATCTTCGCCCGCAACTGGCGCCCCGGTGGAGCGCTGCTCGTCGTCCTCGAGGTGGTGTACTCCATCACCGACCCGCCCATCAAGTTCGTGCGCCGCTGGCTGCCGAACCTGAGGATCGGCTCGGTCGCCATCGACCTCAGCTTCCTGGTCGTCCTGATCGTCGCGTGGCTGCTCCTGCGGGTCGTGGCCATCGTCTTCTTCACCTGACCGGGCGCCGGCACAGCAGCCCCACGGGGCCCTCACCACCGCCGAGCAGGTGGCGCTATGGTTCCGGGGAACAGATGGAACGCCGACTAACGAATGGGTGAGGTCATGCCGCTGACACCGGAGGACGTGAGCCTGAAGCGCTTCACACCCGTCCGGCTCCGCGAGGGGTACGACATGGGCGAGGTCGACCAGTTCCTCGACGAGGTGGAGGCCGAGCTGGCCCGGCTGAACCAGGAGAACGACGACCTTCGCGCCAAGCTCTCCTCGACGCAGGTGTCCGGCTCGACGCCCGCCCCGGCACGTGCGGAGAAGACCGGGGCCGAGCCGGTGGGGGAGCAGGCCGCACCCGTCGCGGCTGCTGCCGCCCCGGTCGAGACGATCCAGGTGCAGACCATGCCGCAGGCGTCCAACGCCGCAGCCCGCCTGCTCGAGATCGCCACACGCAACGCCGACGAGCTCGTCGAGGAGGCCAAGCAGGAGGCCGACAAGATCGTCGGCTCGGCCCGCACCACGGCCGAGCGCCTGGAGTCGGAGGCCAAGGGCAAGTCCGACCGGCTCGAGGCCGACGCCCGCCAGCGCGCCCAGATGCTCGACTCCGAGACGGCCGAGCGCCGCGAGCAGACCTTCGGTGACCTCGAGAAGGAGCGCGAGAAGCTCAACAGCGAGGTGGAGAACCTCCGCTCGTTCGAGCGCGAGTACCGCTCCCGCCTCAAGAGCTACTTCTCCCAGCAGCTCGCGGCACTCGACGGCAACGGCGAGACCGAGGCTCCTGCGGGCGCCGGCGGCGGCGAGGCGTCCGCTCCCAAGCGGCTGCGCTCCATCCTCGGTGACGACGAGTCCTGATCGACCCACCACCCGTTCGACGACGGCCGGCCCCCTCGGGGCCGGCCGTCGTCGTCCGGCGAGGCTGATTGATGCACCTTGGACTCAACGGCTACCCTCCCTGCCAGCATGTGGCGCAGCCACGTCGTCGTTCCTCCGGAGGGGGCTCTCGTGGCCGGCAGCACCCGCTCGACAGGTACGCCGACCGAGGAGTCAGCAGCGCAGAAGGCAGCACCCACCACGTCCGCACCGACCACGAAGGCAGCTCCTGTGAAGAAGGCCGCCCCGGCGATCCAGACCGCTCCCACGTCCGAGTCCGCGACGGGGGCCGCGCCCGCCAAGAAGACCGCCGGCACGACGCCCGCCAGCTCGCTGGCGGTCAAGGCGGAGGAGTCCGCCTGGACCAAGGACGAGCTCAAGGAGGTCCTCGACGACCTCCACACGCACCGCGACCGCCTCGTGCCGCTCATCGCGGCCCACGAGCGCGAGCTCGAGGGCCTGATGAAGGACGCCGGTGACGGCGCCGGGCACGACCAGGCCGACATGGGCGCGACGAGCTTCGAGCGCGACCACGAGCTCACCGTCGTGGCGAACGAGCGCGAGATGCTGCTGCAGATCGACAAGGCCCTGGCCCGCATCGACGACGGCACCTACGGCGTGTGCGAGTCCTGCGGTGAGGCCATCGGCAAGATGAGGGTCATGGCGTTCCCGCGTGCCACACTGTGCCTGCCATGCAAGCAACGGGAGGAGCGTCGCTGAACGCCAGCGACCACGACGAGTTCCCACCGTCCACGGACCCGGCAGCGCCGGGGCGCCGCGCGTGGTGGCTCTTCCCCCTCACGGCCCTGGTCGCCTACGCGATCGACCTGGCGACGAAGACCTGGGCGGTCGAAGCGCTGTCCGGCGGACGTGACCGTCAGGTCGTCGACGGCGTGCTGACGTTCCACCTCACGTTCAACCCCGGTGCCGCGTTCTCCACCGGCACCGAGTACACCGTGGCGCTGAGCTGCCTGGCGATCCTCGCCGTCTGCCTGGTGCTCTTCTTCAGCGTGCGGGTGCGCGACGCCGGTTGGGCGGTGGCCCTCGGGCTGCTCCTGGCCGGGGTGGGCGGCAACCTCACCGACCGGCTGTTCCGCGAGCCCGGGCCGATGCGCGGGCACGTCGTCGACTTCCTGCAGCTGCCGAACTGGCCCGTGTTCAACGTCGCCGACATCTGCATCAACGTCGCAGCGGGCCTCATCATCCTGCAGACCTTCCGCGGCATCGCCCTCGACGGCACCCGCGACCGCGACCGTGACGCCTCGGGGGACGAGGTCGCCTCGTGAGCGAGCACTCCGACCACCGGACCGTGCTGGTCCCGGAGGGGCTGGCGGGCGAGCGGGTCGACGCGGCCATGGCACGCATGTTCGGCTTCTCGCGCACCCGCGCGGCCGACCTCATCGCCTCGGGGCACGTGCAGGTCGACGAGGCGCCCGTGGGCAAGAGCGACCGCGTGCACGCCGGGGCCATGCTCGACGTCGACATCCCGGTCGAGGCCGACCCGCTGGAGGTCAGGGCCGAGGTCGTCGAGGGCATCACGATCCTCCACGACGACGACTCGATCGTGGTGATCGACAAGCCCGTCGGGGTCGCCGTACACCCCTCGCCGGGGTGGTCGGGGCCCACCGTGGTCGGCCACCTCGCCGGCGCGGGCTACCGGATCGCCACCAGCGGGGCGCCCGAGCGGCAGGGCATCGTGCAGCGGCTCGACGTCGGCACCTCCGGCGTCATGGTCATCACCAAGTCCGAGCGCGCCTACTCGGTGCTCAAGAACGCCTTCCGCCACCGCACCGTCGAGAAGACCTACCACGCGCTGGTGCAGGGCCACCCGGACCCACTGGAGGGCACGATCGACGCCCCCATCGGCCGGCACCCGCGCCACGACTACAAGTTCGCCGTGATGGCCGACGGTCGCCACAGCGTCACCCACTACCTCACCCTGGAGGCGCACCGGTTCGCCAGCCTGCTCGAGGTGCACCTCGAGACCGGCCGCACCCACCAGATCCGCGTGCACATGGCCGCGCTCAAGCACCCGTGCGTGGCCGACCTCACCTACGGCGCCGACCCCACGCTCGCTGCTCGCGTCGGCCTCGAGCGGCAGTGGCTGCACGCGATCAGGCTGGGCTTCGAGCACCCCGAGACCGGCGAGCACGTCGAGTACGAGTCGTCCCTCCCGGCCGACCTGGCGCACGCGCTCGAGGTCATCCGGGACTCCGACTGACGGGAGCCGCATGAGCGAGCCTGACCTGACCATCCGGCGCGGCGAGCGCGCCGACCTGCCAGCGGTGGCGGAGCTGTACCTCGCGGTCCGCCAGGCCGCCGTACCGCACATGCCGCCCCTCGCCCACGACCACGACCACGTCCGCGCCTGGGTCGACGGCTGGGACCTGCGCCAGCGCGAGGTGTGGCTCGCCGTGCACGGCGAGCGGCTCGTCGGCTTCGCCGACCTCGGCCCGCGCTGGCTCAACTCCCTCTACGTCGACCCCGCCGCCCAGCGCGGCTCGGTGGGCAGCGCCCTGCTCGACGTGGTGAAGTCGCGGCTCGACGGCGGCTTCGCGCTGTGGGTCTTCGAGTCCAACGCCCCGGCTCGCGCGTTCTACCAGCGCCACGGGCTGGTCGAGCTCGAGCGCACCGACGGCTGGGGCAACGAGGAGCGCTCACCCGACATCAAGATGGCCTGGCCCGGTGCCGACGCCGTGGGCTTCTTCCGGCGGATGATCGACGAGGTCGACGACCAGCTGGCCGACCTGCTGGCCCGCCGGGTCGCCCTGACCCGTGCCGTGCAGCCGCACAAGACCAGTCCCCGCCGCGACGCCGACCGCGAGCGCCGGATCGCCGAGCGGATGGCGCGGACCGCCCCCGAGCTGGGCGCGACGCGCATCGGCCGGATCATGGACGTGGTGATCACCGAGTCGCTGGAGGCCGCCGGCCACTGAGGCCGTCCGGGGGCGGCGCACCCGCCTCGATTGGTCACGAACCGCACGCTCGGTCCGTGGGAACCTGTCGTTTGGGACCAAACGGCAGCCACCCGACCGGCCACGCCCCGACCCGCCGAGGATGTCGGTGTGCCGTGCCAGAGTGCTCCTGCTCGGTCACGTAGGCTGACGTCCTTCCCCGAGACAGACGCCCGGCACCAGCAGCCGGGCCGCCTGGTCCATGTCCGTCTCGACCCTGTTGGGAGCAGCACCCCGCCCATGGCTGAAGGTTCTCGCGACTCGTTCGTCCACCTGCACGTGCACACCGAGTACTCCATGCTCGACGGCGCCGCCCGGCTCGGGGCGCTCGCCGAGCGCACCGCGGAGCTGGGCATGCCGGCCATCGCGATGACCGACCACGGCAACGTCTTCGGTGCCTATGAGTTCTACAAGAAGTGCAAGGCGGCCGGCGTCAAGCCGATCATCGGCATCGAGGCCTACTTCACCCCCGACATCTCCCGCCACGAGCGCAAGGGCGTCAACTTCTACGACGGCGGGTCCGACGACGTCTCGGCGCGCGGTGCCTACACCCACATGACGCTGCTCTCGGAGTCGACCGAGGGCATGCACAACCTCTTCCGGCTCACCACCGGCGCCTGGCGCGACGGGTTCTTCAAGCAGCCGCGCATGGACCGCGAGCTGCTGGCCCGGCACAGCAAGGGCATCATCGGCACCACCGGCTGCCCCTCGGGCGAGGTGCAGGTGCACCTCCGCTACGGCAAGTACGACGAGGCCCGCCGGGTCGCCGCGGAGTTCCAGGACATCCTGGGCCGCGAGAACTACTTCCTCGAGCTCATGGACCACGGCCTGTCCATCGAGACCCGCGTCCGCGAGGGCTTGCTGCGCCTGGCCAAGGACCTGCGCATCCCGCTGCTGGCCACCAACGACTCCCACTACGTCATGCGCGAGGACGCCCCCAGCCAGGAGCACCTGCTCTGCATCAACTCCGGCTCCACGATGGACATCCCCGCAGGCGACGGGCCGGGCCAGCGGTTCGCCTTCAGCGGCGACGGCTACTACATCAAGAGCCCCGAGGAGATGCGCTCGCTGTGGGTCGACAAGTACGACCTGCGCGAGGCGTGCGACAACACCCTGCTCATCGCCGAGCGCTGCGACGTCTCCTTCACCGAGGGCAACGGCACCTTCATGCCGCGCTTCCCCTGCCCCGAGGGCGAGACCGAGGACTCCTGGCTGGTCAAGGAGGTGGAGCGCGGCCTCCGGGTGCGCTACCCGAACGGCATCCCCGACGCGGTGCGCACGCAGGCCGACTTCGAGGTCGGGGTCATCATCCAGATGGGCTTCCCCGGCTACTTCCTCGTCGTCGCCGACTTCATCAACTGGGCCAAGGACAACGGCATCCGGGTCGGCCCCGGCCGCGGCTCCGGCGCAGGCTCGATGGTCGCCTACGCCATGCGCATCACCGACCTCGACCCGCTCGAGCACGGCCTGATCTTCGAGCGCTTCCTCAACCCCGACCGCGTCTCGATGCCCGACTTCGACATCGACTTCGACGAGCGCCGGCGCGGTGAGGTGATCCGCTACGTCTCCGACAAGTACGGCGACGACCGCGTCTCGATGATCGTCACCTACGGCACCATCAAGGCCAAGCAGGCGGTCAAGGACTCCTCGCGGATCCTCGCCTACCCCTTCTCGATGGGCGACCGCATCACCAAGGCCATGCCGTCCTCGGTGATGGGCAAGGACGTCCCGCTCAAGGACATCTTCGACCCGGCCCACAAGCGCTTCGGCGAGGGCGGGGAGTTCCGCGCCCTCTACGACGGTGACAACGACGTCAAGCGGGTCGTCGACACCGCCATCGGCATCGAGGGGCTCAAGCGCCAGTGGGGCGTGCACGCGGCCGGCGTGATCATGTCCAGCGAGCCGCTGCTCGACATCATCCCGATGCTCAAGCGCCCCGCCGACGGCGCGATGATCACGCAGTTCGACTACCCGACGTGCGAGAGCCTCGGCCTCATCAAGATGGACTTCCTGGGGCTGCGCAACCTCACCGTCCTCGACGACGCCCTCAAGAACATCCAGGCGAACCGCGGCGACACGGTGGTGCTGGAGGACCTCGAGCTCACCGACGAGGCGACCTACAAGCTGCTGCAGCGTGGCGACACCCTCGGGGTCTTCCAGCTCGACGGCGGTCCGATGCGCGCCCTGCTGCGCTCCATGCGCCCCGACACCTTCGAGGACATCTCGGCGGTGGGTGCGCTCTACCGCCCCGGTCCGATGGGTGCCGACTCCCACAACAAGTACGCCCGCCGCAAGACCGGCCGCGAGCCGGTCACCCCCATCCACCCCGAGCTCGAGGAGCCGCTGTCGGAGATCCTCGGCGAGACCTACGGCCTGATCGTCTACCAGGAGCAGGTCATGGCCATCGCCCAGAAGCTGGCGGGCTACAGCCTGGGCCAGGCCGACATCCTGCGCCGCGCGATGGGCAAGAAGAAGAAGGAGGAGCTGGACCGGCAGTTCGCCGGCTTCTCCGCCGGCATGACCGAGCGCGGCTACTCCCTGGCCGCGGTCACGACGCTCTGGGACATCCTCCTGCCGTTCTCCGACTACGCCTTCAACAAGGCGCACTCGGCGGCGTACGGCCTGGTCTCCTACTGGACCGCCTACCTCAAGGCCAACTACCCGGCCGAGTACATGGCCGCGCTGCTGACCTCGACCAAGGACGACAAGGACAAGTCGGCGATCTACCTCAACGAGTGCCGCCGGATGAAGATCCAGGTGCTGCCGCCCGACGTCAACGAGTCGTCCTCCAACTTCACCCCGGTGGGCAACGACATCCGCTTCGGGCTCACCGCGGTGCGCAACGTCGGCGGCAACGTCGTGGAGGGCATCGTGGCCGCCCGCGAGGAGCAGGGCCGCTACACCGACTTCAACGACTTCATGGAGAAGGTGCCCGCGCTGGTCTGCAACAAGCGGGTCATCGAGTCGCTGGTCAAGGCCGGTGCGTTCGACGACATGAAGCACAAGCGCCGCGCCCTGGTGACCGTGCACGAGACGGCCGTCGACCAGTACATCGACATCAAGAAGAACGAGGCCATCGGCCAGGACTCCCTCTTCGGTGGCCTCGAGGAGGCCGAGCAGGGTTTCGGCGTCTCGGTCCCGGTGCCCGACATCGACGAGTGGGACAAGATGACCCTGCTCGGGCACGAGCGCGAGATGCTCGGCCTCTACGTCTCCGACCACCCGCTGCTGGGCCTGGAGCACGTGCTCTCCAACGGCACCGACGCCACGATCGGGCAGCTGATGCTCGACGAGGAGCGCGCCCACGGCAGCACGGTCACCATCAGCGGCCTGGTGACCTCGGTCCAGCGCAAGATCACCAAGCGCGGCGACGCCTGGGCCACGGTGACGCTCGAGGACCTCGACGGCGCCATCGAGGTGCTGCTCTTCCCCAGCTCCTACCAGCTGGCCTCGCCCTACCTCGTCGAGGACGCCATCATCCGGGTCAAGGGACAGCTCTCCCGCGACAAGGACCAGCCCGAGCTGCGCGGGCAGGAGGTCAGCGTCCCCGACCTCTCCGACGGGCCGTCCGGCCCGGTCGTGATCTCGCTCCCGGCCACCCGGTGCACGGCCACCACCGTCGACCACCTGCG
>NZ_CADCUP010000151.1 GCF_902805925.1 uncultured Nocardioides sp. | reverse complement strand
CGACACTGGTCATGCGTGGCCCTGTTCAGACGGAGGTGTAGCCGCCGTCGACCACCAGCGCCTGACCGGTGATGTACGACGAAGCGGAGGAGGCGAGGAAGAGCAGCAGCCCGATCATCTCGTCGGGCTCGGCCCGCCGACGTAGCGGAATCTGCGCGGTGAGCTCGTCCAGCGCCCGGCCGGGGTCCTCCTGGTGTGCCCAGAAGGAGCTGTTGAACGAGGTGTCCACCCGAGGCCTCGCGCCATGGCCTGGGCCCGCACTCCGGCCAGCAGGAGCTCGGCGACCTCGAGCGACATGTCCGGGCTCACCAAGAGGTCGCGCCCCGGACAGGCCCTGCCGATCGGCGGTGTGAGTCATCCAGACTCCTTCACGGAGATGTTGAAATGCTTTATATCCATCTCACGAGTGCTTTTGGCAAGACCTCTCCATATTTCCCGTTCCGAGGAGCCGCGCATGCCCACCTCCGACCACACCGCCTCCAGAGCCTCGGGAGCGGGAGGCGCCGCGGCCACCGCACACCCCCGGGCCACGAGGGCGGCCGTCGACGTCCTGCAGGATGGCGGCAGCGCCGTGGACGCCGCGATCGCCGCTCAGGCGGTGATCTGCGTCGTGATGCCGCAGGCGGCCGGCATCGGGGGCGACGTCCTGGCCCTGGTGCACGACCGGGAGGGGGTCGCGGCCGTCAACGGCACCGGACTCAGCCCGCGAGGCCTGTCCGCGCCCCCGGCGACCACCGGCGGCTCCTCGGTCGCCGTTCCCGGGCTGGTCGACGGATGGGTGACCCTGCACGCCCGCTGGGGACGACTGCCCCTGGAGGCCGTCCTGACCCCAGCGATCGCCCTCGCCGCCGACGGACTCACGCCCGACCAGGGCCTCGTCGCCGCCGTACGCCGGCAGCGGGACCGTCTCGAGGCGGGCGGGGCATCGGGCTGGTCCCTGCTCTCGGCCGCGCGTGGCGACGACGGGACGACGTGGGTGCAGCCCGAGCTCGCCGAGCTGCTGCGGCAGGTCGTCAGCACCGGGCGAGACGCGGTGTACGCCGGGCCCCACGCCGCGGCCCTCGTGGCGGCGGTCCGGCGGTGCGGAGGCTCGCTGGACCTCCGCGACCTCGCCGAGCACCAGACTCCGTGCCCGCCCCCGCTCACGGTGGCGTGGGGTGAGGGGCACGTGCACGTGCAGCCACCCATGTCGCAGGGAGTGCTCCTCGCGATGGCGCTCAGGAAGGTGCGCCAGCTGATGGGCGACGGGCCGGTCGACGACCACCTCCTGGTGGAGGTCGTCGGAGCCGTCTTCGCCCACCGCTCGTCCTGTCGGCGGGGCGCGGAGCTCCTGGACGTGGAGCTCACCGTCGACCCGACGCGAGCCTCCGGGCGTGGGGGGCCGCGGTCCTACCTCCACACCGCCGGCGTGGCCACGGTCGACCGCGCGGGACAGGTCGTCTCCTCGCTGATCAGCGTCTTCGACGACTTCGGGTCCGGGGTCTTCGTGCCCGAGCTCGGCATCGTGGTGAACAACCGGGCGGCAGGGTTCACCGACGGCGACAACGCCCCTGCACCCGCCAAGCGCCCGGTGCACACGCTGGCACCGGCCATGGTCACCTCGCCCGCCGGCGTCCTCGGCGTCGCCACCCCCGGCGCCGACGGGCAGGTCCAGACCCTCCTCCAGGTGCTCACCGCCACGCTGGCCGGCCGGTCGCTCCCCGAGGCGGTCGGAGCGCTGCGCTGGCGCAGCCAGGACGGTGACCTCCTGCTCGAGGCGGGCCACCCCGCCCACGGCACGCTCACGGCACGGGGTCACCAGGTCGTGCCCGTGCCGGTCGGCGACGGAGTGTTCGGGTCCGTCGTCGCGGCGGGCACGCACCCCGTCCCACACGCGGTCGCCGACTGGCGACGCGACAGCGACACCCGAGGAGTGGCATGACCCCGCAGGAGCTGACCGCCCGACTGCTCGAGACCGTGGCCGCCCAGCGCGAGGACATCGTGGACCTCTGCGCCGACCTGGTGGCCGCGCCCAGCGTCAACCCGGTGGGCGACACGCGCCAGGTGGCCGACGTGGTGACGCAGG
Organism: uncultured Nocardioides sp.; assembly: GCF_902805925.1. GTDB lineage: Bacteria > Actinomycetota > Actinomycetes > Propionibacteriales > Nocardioidaceae > Nocardioides. Next base: position 3,708 of record NZ_CADCUP010000151.1, on the reverse strand, counting down.
CCCTCCGCGTGCGCGGCATCCCGATCCGCCAGGAGCACCTCGTGCCGACCATGCCCTCGGTGGTGGCCGACATCGACTCCGGGCGCCCGGGCCCCCACCTGGTCCTCAACGTCCACCTCGACACCGTGCCGCCCGGCGAGGAGTCCGAGTGGACGCGACCGGTGTGGGAGCTCACGCGCACCGGGGGCCGGCTCTACGGCCTGGGCATGGGCAACATGAAGGGCGCCGTGGCCGCCATGATCACCGCCGCCGCGTTCCTCGCCGACCGCCGCAGCACCTGGTCGGGGAGGATCTCCTTCGCCGCCGTCGGCGACGAGGTGGTCTTCGGGGAGAACGGCGCCGCTCACCTGCTCCGCGAGCACCCGGACCTGCTGGGCGACGGGCTCCTCTGCGGGGAGGGGCCCGGCTTCGAACGTCTGGCCGTGGGCGAGAAGGGGGTGCTGTGGCTCGAGCTGTCGGCCGAGGGACCCGCCGGTCACTCCTCCGCCGTGCTCCCGGGGCGCTCGGCGGCTGCACGCATCGCCGAGGCGGTCACCCGCACCGACGCACTCAACGGGCTGACCGGAGCGCTGCCTCCGGAGCTGGCGTCGGTGGCCTCCCGGAGCGGGGACACCGACCCGGGGTTGGTCCTGACGGCCAACGTCGGCACGGTGACGGCCGGCACCTTCATCGGCCAGATCGCGACCCGGGCCACCGCCGAGGTGGACCTGCGCCTCCCGCCGGGGATCACGACAGCGCGCGCTGGCCCTCGTCGAGGATGCGGTGGGAGACGTCGAGTCCCTGCGGGTCCGCCGGGTGAAGGGCTGGGACGCGAACTGGACCGCTCCCGACACCCCGCTCGTCCGCGCCAGCGACGCCAGTCGCGGGCGCCGGGCCGGCGTGCCGGCGCTGTGCTACGGGCCCAGCCGACCTGGTCGGCAGGCATCGACGACTACGCCGAGGAGGCGGAGGTGCTTCGTTGTGTTTCCCTGTACGCGCTCACGGCCCTGACCTTCCTCACGGCGCCGTGATGAGTTCCCTCCGCCGGTCACCGGTGCGGCCCGACTGCCGCGCTTTCGTATACTTTCTAAACCATCTGCTCCGGGATGTCGACGGAGCCCCGAGCCACAGGACGGAGCGGTCGTGAGCAGCTCAGCACCCCTGGTGCCCCCGGTCCCGGCCAACGCCACCTTGACCACACGCGTCCACGACGCCCTGGAGCAGGCGATCATCACCGGCGACCTCGAGCCCGGTGAGCGGATCCACGCCGACGCCCTGGCTGCTCAGTACGGCATGAGCCGGATCCCCGTCCGAGAGGCGCTGAGGTCGCTGCACGAGGCAGGCTGGGTCGACATCAAGCCCCGCCACGGCGTCCACGTCCGCGAGCGGACCCCCCAGGAGCTGGACGAGCTGTTCGAGTTCCGCGCCGTGGTCGAGGGCCTGATCGCCCGGTGGGCCGCGACGCGGCGCACCGCGCAGGACCTCGACCTGCTCGAGGCCTGCCTGCTGAGCAGCAAGGAGGCCGTCACGAAGCCCACCAGCGGCTCCGGCTTCTACGCCGCTCTCCGGGCAGCGGCCCGCAACTTGGTCCTGGCGGCCACCTCGGCCGCCCTCGAGAAGCGGGCGCGGTTCTACTTCTCCACCGTCGAGCACGAGCTCGGGGAGGACTGGCTGCACGTGCACGAGACGGTCCTGGCGCACGTCCGCGACCGGGACGCCGAGGCCGCCGAGGCCGCCGCCCACCGGCACATCGAGGACACCGGCAAGGCCGTCGCCGCCCTGTTGTTCGACTGACGGCGGCTCACCGGTGGCCGGAGCGGGGGTGACGGACGGCGTTGAGGACGAGCTGGTCGTGCCCGGGGACCAAGCGGGCGTCGGCGTCCGCCGCCTCGCTCAGCAGACGGTGCAGGGAGAGCTCGGCCGAGGCCTCGTCGTCGGGTCGCCCGCCCGCGCAGTAGCCGCACGGCACCCGGTCCAGGAGGTTCTGACCCAGGTCGGCGGCGTCCCCGGCGAAGATCCACGTGCCCGACTCGGGCAGCTCGACCCGCAGTGACGAGTGCCCGGGCGTGTGCCCCGGCGTCGAGAGGACCCTGACCCGGGGCGCCACCTCGGCATCCCCGCCGAGCAGCTCCCACCGGGTCCGCGAGTCCGACCAGTCCGGGGCCCGGAACCCGTCTGCGACACGGCTCGACCACTGCGCGCGAACTCGAGCTCCGAGCCCTGGAGTGCCACCGCGACACCCGCCGCCGCCAGCAGCGGGATCCCGCCCGAGTGGTCGAGGTGGAGGTGGCTGATGACGGCCAGGCTCAGGTCCGAGACGGCGAGACCCACGGTGGCCAGGGCGGCGGTGAGGGGCTCCCCCGCGAGTCCCCAGTTCCACCGACGGGGGTCGGGCGGGGTGGGGTACAGCGACCAGGTGAGCCGGTCGGGACCCTCCCCGGCGCTCACCGCCCCGGCCCGGTAGCTCTCCTGGGTCTCCTCCGCGTCCAGTGCCTCGCGGGCCATCCCGGTGTCGAAGAGGACCCATCCCTCGACCGTCTCGACCAGGACTCCGAACAGCGGCTCCCAGCCCAGCTCCGAGGTGCCGCCGCGCACCGACAGGGACCTGGGGACGCGTTCCGCGCCGAACTGCAGCAGGAACATGCGCGAGGCCAGACCACCCACGGCCATCCACCCGTCGTCGTACGGTTGCGCGCGGGCCCGGCACGCTCAGGATTTCTTCGTGCCGATCCTGCGCAGGAGCAGCAGCACGAGCGCGTACACCGCGGCTCCCTCCGGCCACTGCGTCACGATCCGGCCGGGCGAGGCGAAGTTGCTGCCGTCGACCCATGCCGTGCTGCTGATGCGGTGCTGCACCCACCTGTTGTAGCCGTCCACGACCTGGGGCCGCGCCTCGACCGCGGTCCTGCCGGAGCGCAGGACGCGGGTGACCTGGTGGACGATGAAGTCCGCCTCGTGCTCGAGGTTGGAGACCGTCAGCCCGCCGTTGGTGTGGGCCGTACATGATGAAGAAGCTCGGAAGCCGGGGACCATCAGCCCCGCCAGGGCGAACGGGTCCGGACCCCAGACCGTGCGCAGGTCGGCGCCGGCGCGGTCGTCCAGCAGATGCCTCTCCCACCTCACCGGCGAGGAGCTCGCGCTGCCGGTGCGCCGAGGCCGGGCTCGACCGGTGCGGGGTCGTCGTCAGGTGAAGGAGGCCAGGGGTCGCCCGATCTCCACGATGTAGGTGGACAGCATGACGCCGCCCTCCGGGCCGACGTCGTAGGCGTTGTGGGGGGTTCCCGGTGGGATGAGGAAGCCGTCGCCGGGGTGCAGGGTGAGGGTCGGCCGGTCCTCGATCCGCATCTCGACGGTGCCCGCCACGATGTAGCCCACCTCCTCCCCCGGGTGGGTGTGCCAGCCCGACTCGACGCCGGCGGGGATCTCGGTCCTCACCTGCACGATCTCCCGGCCGGCGATCGACGAGGGCCGGCGCAGGAGCTCGGTTCGCTGCAGTGAGGCCGCCAACGCGTCGGCTGCGGCCGGCTGGTCCTGGGTCGTCATGTCGAACCTCCCATGGCAGGTGATGCCCCGACAGTGGAGCGCGGCCACCGCGTGGTGGGGTGTGCGGAGCTGCTCGGGTACGGGGCGGCGGGCAGTGGGCGACCCGCCGCTCCCTCGAGGGTCTCGCGACCGGTGACCCGGCACATCTGCCAAGTGACTGTCCCGACGCACCTCCCGGCGCCGCCA
>NZ_CADCUP010000150.1 GCF_902805925.1 uncultured Nocardioides sp. | reverse complement strand
GCTGCGTACCTGACCTCGAGCCCGTCGACGGTGAACACCGGGACGCCGCGCTCCCGGCTCAGCCCGGCCGCTCGCAGGGCTCGGCGTGCCTCTCTCCGAGACTCCCAGTCGTACACCGACACGTGGACGAAGGCCCTGGGCCGTCCGGAGTCCTCGCAGAAGCTCCCGCGGCGGTACTCGTGGCCGAGATCCCCCAGCACCCGGTGGGCGAGGGCCTCCAACCGGGGGTAGTCCTTCCGCTCCCGGTCCAGGCACTCACTCATGGCGGCGGTCCTACCGCCGGCGCAACCGCAGGTGGCGAGAGTGACGAGCAGCGCGACGGTCGGTCCGACGACCACTCGACGGCGAGGCATCGGCCCAGTCTTCTCCCGAGCGGGCCGTGGCGGCCCTCGGTGTCAGGAAAGTCCCCCAACTTGGCGAGGAGCCCGGGAGCCCACGCGCCGGCGGTCGCTGCGGGCAGCGGGCCCAGGGAACGACGATCCCCTCCCGGCCGTCCCATCGCCATGACGGGACCGGACCTGGTGCGAGCACGCGGCCGGTGGCGCAGCCGATGCGGTCCGAGGACCGCTGTGGTGGCCGGCTGCCTCACCGGTGGTGCAGCCTTCGTCGCGGTCACGGGAGCAAGTCGGCTGTACTTCGTCAACGCGCACGGGCCCCTCGACACCCACGTGGTGCACGGCTGGCTGGCCAGCCTCGGCTCCGGAGTCGCGGGGGCGGTCCTCGTGCTCGCCGCGGTGTGGGCGGCCGCCCGCCTGTCGGGCCCGGCCCTCGCCCTCACCGTCGGCGTGCTGGCCACGTCGGTGTGGCTGCTTCCGCGGGCGGTCGACGTGCATGAGAGCTGGGAGCCGCAGCCCAACCCGAGGTGGTCGTGCACCGGGTGGTCCTTCACGCACTACCCGCCGGGAGTCAGCGACGCCGACGCGACGACGTACTGCGTGGGCTTGGAGACGCGGATCCCGGACGGCTAGGCGGTGCTCGGCAGCGCGGAGCCGAGCGAGTGCCGATGGCCGGAACCGGCCATCGGGCGATGGCCGGAACAAGGGATGCCGCGGGGCCGGCCGCTGCGATGTCATGGTCGACATGACCTACGACACCACGAGCGCTACGTGCGGATCGCCGCCGACCACCATCTCGGTGTGGTCCTCGAGACCGCCACCTGGCGGGCCAGTCGCGACTGGCTGGACCGGCAGGGCTTCGCCGCGGGCGATGTTGCGCGTCTCAACCGGCTGGCGGTCCAGCTGCTGGACGAGCTGCGTCAGCCGACCACCTCGCCGGACACCACGGTCGTCGTCAGCGGCTGCATCGGTCCCCGCCTCGACGGCTACGCACCCGAGCGTGCACTGAGCGCCTCGGAGGCCCACGACTACCACCTCGAGCAGGTGACCGCGCTCGCCGGCGCGGGGGCGGACCTGGTGTCCGCTATCACCATGACGTCCGCCGAGGAGGCCATCGGCGTCACCCGGGCGTGCCAGGAGGTGGGCGTCCCGGCCGTCATCTCCTTCACCGTCGAGACCGACGGACGGCTGCCGGACGGGACGGCGCTCGACGACGCGGTCCGGCTGGTCGACGAGGAGACCGGCGGCTACCCGGCCTACTACATGGTCAACTGCGCCCATCCCGAGCACTTCAGTGATGTGCTCGCCGCCGGTGGCGCCGGGATCGAGCGCATCCGGGGTATCCGCTGCAACGCGTCCCGGCTCAGCCACGCCGAGCTGGACGAGGCCGAGGAGCTGGACGCGGGCGACCCCGTGGAGCTGGCCGCCCAGTGCGTCGCCCTGCGGGGAGCCAATCCCCAGATCACCGTCCTGGGTGGCTGCTGCGGCACCAACCACGACCACATCGCGGCCCTCGCCGACGCGCTCACCGGCGCTGGTGCGGGGGCTGCCGGGGCCCGGCCATGAGCGCGGTGCTGGACCGGCTCTTCACGCGGTGGTACCCGCTGCTGATGTCGATCTCGGAGCGGGCGGGGCAGGCCGACGTACGCACCGCGCAGCTGTCGCGCGCGGTCGGGCGCACCCTCGAGGTCGGCGCCGGCAGCGGGCTCTCACTGGCGCACTACGGCGACGACGTCACCGAGCTCGTGCTGGTCGAGCCGGACGCCGACTTCCGGAGGTCCCTGCGCCGGACCGTCGACTCCTGCACGGGCCGGGCGTGGCCGGTGACCGTGGTCGATGCCGACGTCCACCGGCTGCCCTTCGACGACGCGAGCTTCGACACCGTCACGGCATCCTTCACCTTCTGCTCGGTCGGGGATCCCGACGTCGGGATCGAGGAGCTGCACCGGGTGCTGCGGCCGGGAGGCCGGTTCCTGTTCCACGAGCACGTGCGCGGCCACGGGCTGCGCGCGCGGGTCCAGGACCTGGTGGCCCCGGTGCAGGCAGCGCTCGCCGGCGGCTGCCGTCCCAACCGGGACTTCGCGGCCCGCCTGCGCGACTCCCGCTTCCGGGTCGACGAGCTGGTCCCGGGCCGGATGCCGCGCGCCCTGCCGACCGTCTCGCCGGTGGTCCACGGGACCGCGTCGCGCCGCTGATCGGCCGGAGCGCGCCGCCCAGCGGGAGCCCTACACTCGGTCCGTGACCGAGGAGGACCAGGTCGTCCGCTACGCGACCGTCCACGGCCGCTCGGTCGCCTGGGCCTCGGTCGGGTCGGGGCCGGCGCTGGTGGTGGGCGGCTGGTGGTCGAGCCATCTGGGACTGGACTGGAAGGATCCCCGGTTCCGCCGCTTCGTGACGGTCCTGGCGCAACGGCACCAGGTCATCCGCTACGACCGGCCGGGCACCGGGCTCTCCGACCGGTCCGGCCCCAGCCCGTCCTCCCGCGAGGACGAGGTGGCGGTCCTCGTGGGGCTCGTCGAGGCCATCGGTCTGCCGTCCCTGTCGCTGTTCGGAGCGAGCTCCGGATCGGTCGTCGCAGCCGGCTGCGCGGCGGCGCTGCCCGGCCGGGTCGATCGCATCATGCTGTACGGCGGCTACGCCCACGGCGCAGACATCGCGTCACCGGCTGCCCGGGCAGCGACCGTCGACGTCGTACGACGCCACTGGGGTCTCGGGTCGCGCGTCCTGGCCGACCTGTTCATGCCCGGCGCGTCGGCCGAGGAACGGGCATCCTTCGCCAGGTTCCAGCGCCAGGCCACGACGCCCGACGAGGCCGCCGCCGAGCTCGCCCTCGTCTACCGGCTCGATGCGCGTGACGTGCTCGGGTCGGTGGCGGCTCCCACCCTGGTGCTGCATCGTCGCGCCGACCGCGCCATCCCGTTCGCGCTCGGACAGGACCTGGCCTCCCGGATCAGCGGGGCGGAGCTCGTCGCGCTCCACGGGGACGAGCACTTCCCCTGGCGAGGGGACTCTCGAGCGGTCACCGAGGCCGCGGCGAGGTTCCTGGCCGGATGCGACCTCCGGCCCACGGTCGCGTCGTCGGCGGGCCGAGGCTCGAGCCGACCGCTCTCCGCGCGGGAGACAGAGGTGCTCCGGCTCGTCGCCACCGGCAGCACCGACGCACAGATCGCTGCGGAGCTCGTGCTCTCCGTCCATACCGTGCACCGGCACGTCTCGAACATCCGCACCAAGCTCGGGGTGCCCTCACGTGCGGCCGCGGCGGCCTGGGCAGCGCAGCAGGACCGGTGGTGACCGGCCCTCGCGCCCGTCCCTACGCCTCGTCGGCCGAGAAGTCGACGGTGTGCCAGCCCTCGGCGCCGTCGGGCAGCACGTCGACCTCGACCCCGCTCTGCGTGGTGCCGTCGCGGTCGGTGGCCCGGACCCGCAGCAGGTGGTCGCCCGGACCCACGTCGAGGGTGGCCGCCCACTGCACCCACGTGTCGACGGTGCCGGGGTCGGCGAGCTCCGCGCGCTGCCAGGCCCCGCCGTCGAGGGCCACCTCGACGGCCTCGATGCCGACGTGCTGCGCCCACGCCACCCCGCCCACGCGGACCGCGCCGGCCACCACCTCGTCGCCTGAGCTCGGCACGTCGATGCGCGAGGACAGCTTGACCGGCCCCCGCTCCGCCCAGCCCCGGTCGGTCCAGAAGGCCGAGACGTCGCTGAACCTGGTCACCTCCAGGTCGACCACCCACTTGCACGCCGACACGTAGCCGTAGAGGCCCGGCACGATGGTCCGGACGGGGAAGCCGTGCTCGAAGGGAAGCGGCCGACCGTTCATCGCCACGGCCAGCATGGCGTCGCGGTCGTCGGTGAGCGCGTCCCAAAGGGTGCCGCACGTCCAGCCGTCGTCGCTGGTCTGGAGGACGGCGTCCGCGCCGTCCTGCACCCCCGCCTCCTCCAGGAGCGTCGCGACCCGCACACCGGACCACCACGCGTTGCCGATCAGCGGTCCGCCGACGGGGTTGGAGACGCAGCTCAGCGTCACCCAGGCCTCGGTGACCTCCCGGTCGAGGAGGTCGGTGAACGTCAGCACGACCTCGCGGTCGACCATCCCGTGGATGCGCAGCTGCCAGTCGCTGGGGTCGATGATCGGCACGGCGATGGTGGTGTCGATGAGGTAGAAGTCCTCCGAGCGGGTGCGCCACGGCGACACGCCGTCGACCCCGATGCGGGTGTCGGGCGACGGCTCGCGCCGGGTCACCCCCGGGAGCCGGAGCAGCCGACGGCTCTCCTCCACCCGGCGGCGTCCGGCACCGACGAACCGCCCGAGCGCGGCCACCACCGCCGCGCCGAATCCGATCGAGACGGCCATCGTCAGGAACCGCCGACGACCGTCGTCCTCCGACCCGGAAGCAGGGCTCACCCGGCGACCCAGGAGGTCCAGGCACACGACCCAGGTGAGGAAGCCGACCACCACTGGGATCGCGTCGGTGGCGCGCGCGCCGTCTTGTCGCAGCACGGCGAACAGCCCGAAGGACGCCAGCAGCAGCCAGGCGACCAGGGACCGGCGCCAGGACCGCGATCCCAGCCAGCCGATGGCGACGAAGACCAGGCAGGTGAGCACGATGATCGTCGCGACCAGCACCGGCTTGTCGGCACTGCCGAGCAGCCCGATGGCCGTCTCGGCCACGGCACCCGGCGTGACGTCGACGACCAGCTCCGCCACGGCCACGACCGGCGACTCACGGATGGTGAGGACCAGCGCCGCGGCGTAGCTCGTCGCCAGGCCGGCGAGGCCGGCGACGAGACCGGCCAGGGCCCACCTGCGAGACGCACTCATGTGACTCATTGTGGCTCAGGCATGATCGGCCCGTGACCCATCTGCCTCCGTACGCCCTGCCGCGCACCGGCGTCGGCACCGACGTGCACCGCCTGGTCGAGGGTGCCGGGCTCCACCTCGCCGGGCTGTCCTGGCCCGACGAGCCGCGCGGCCTCGAGGGCCACTCCGACGCCGACGTAGCCGCCCACGCCGCGTGCGACGCCCTGCTCTCGGCCGCCGGGATCGGCGATCTCGGGAGCAACTTCGGCACCTCGCAGGCCGAGTGGGCCGGCGCGTCCGGCGCCGCGCTGCTCGCCGAGACCGCCCGGCGGGTCCGGGCAGCCGGCTTCGCGATCGGCAACGTGGCGATCCAGGTGGTGGGCGACCGCCCGCGCCTCGGCCCGCGCCGCGCCGAGGCCGAGGCTGCGCTGACGGCTGCCGTCGGCGCACCGGTGTCGGTCTCCGCGACGACCACCGACGGGCTCGGGCTCACCGGTCGCGGGGAGGGGATCGCCGCGATCGCCACCGCCCTCGTCGTCGGCCGGCGCGACCCGGCGTAGGTCAGCCGGCCGTGCGCGTCGCTGAGGGCTGGGGGACGACACCGCGGGCGCTAGGCTCGCCCGGTGCCGCCGACCCCGCCCGCCCGCGC
>NZ_CADCUP010000149.1 GCF_902805925.1 uncultured Nocardioides sp. | reverse complement strand
AAAAAGGAGGTGTGGTCCGCGAGGTACTCCCCGGCCGACCTGCCCTCGAGCAGCCGTGCCGCGCCGGCGAAGAAGCGGAAGTGGTCGGAGCTGGGCGGGAGCTCCTCGCTGGCCGTCAGCCCGATCGGCTTGCCGGTGTCGCGCGACTCCACGCGCACGATCTCCTCGGCGCGCTCGTCGATGGCGTCTGCGATGCGGAGCAGCGCCCGGGCACGCTCCTGCGGCGTGGCCGTCGCCCAGCCCTCGAAGGCGGCGTCGGCGGCGGCGTACGCGCGGTCGACGTCCTCGGCGCGCGACATGGGGGCGCTGGCGTAGACCTCGCCCGTGCTGGGGTCGATGACGTCGTAGGTCTCGCCGGAGACCGCGTCGACGAGCTCGCCGTCGATGACGTTCCTGAAGGACTGTGATGACATGAGAGGACCCTAGCCAGCGGACCGACGGATTCGGTAGGTCTGATTCGATATCACGACGGAATCCGTCGCCCCGGCCGGCGGCCGCGAGTCGGCTCACCTGGTCAGGCCCGGCCCGCGACCAGCACCCCGTCGACCCACGTCGAGACGACCCGGGTGGCACCGATGTCCTCGACCGGGCCGGCGAACGGGTCGCGGTCCAGCACGACCAGGTCGGCCACGGCACCGGGCCGGACCACGCCGGCGTCGTCGCGGTGGTTGATCCAGGCGCTTCCCGACGTGTACGCCGCGAACGCGGTGACGAGGTCGAGCGCCTGCTCGGGCAGGAAGGGGTCGGTGCCCGCCCGCCCCTGCGCGCCGTACGTCGTGCGGTTGACGGCCGTGTGGATGGCGAGCAGCGGGTCGGGGGTGCTCACCGGCCAGTCGCTGCCGGCGGCCAGGCGCGCGTCCGCGCGGTGCAGGTCGCCGAAGGGGTACTGCCGTCGGCTGCGCCGCTCCCCCAGGTACGGCACGGTCAGCTCGTCCATCTCGGGCTCGTGGCAGGCCCACAGCGTCTGCAGGTTCGCCGCCACCCCGGTCCGGGCGAAGCGCGGCACGTCGTCGGGGTGCACCACCTGCAGGTGGGCGAGGTGGTGGCGCAGGTCGGCACCGGCCGACCGGGGCGGCAGCGCCTCGAAGGCGTCGAGCGCCTCGCGCACCCCGCGGTCGCCGATCGCGTGCACGTGCACCTGGAAGCCGTCGGCGTCCAGCGCCGCGACGGCGCGCGCGAGCACGGCCGCGTCGAGGAACGAGTGGCCGCGGTTGGACGTCGGGTGGCCGCACCGGTCGAGGTAGGGCTCCAGCATCGCCGCCGTGCCGTTCTCCGCGATGCCGTCCTGCATCACCTTCACCGAGGTCGCGCGGAACCGGCCCTGCGTGAGCTCCTCCCGCCGGCGGCGCAGCTCGGCCAGCTGCTCGAGCCCACGGTCGCGCTCCCACCACAGCGCGCCCACGACGTACGCCGTCAGGGCGCCACGGTGGGCGGCGCGCGCGTAGATCGGCCCGGGGTCGTCCATGCCGGCGTAGGCGCCGACGATGGCGTCCTGCCACCCGGTCACGCCCAGGGAGAGCAGGTAGCGCTGGCCCTCGGCCAGCGCCGCGTCGTAGTCCTCGTCGAGGGTGCGCGGCAGCAGCGGGGTGACCAGTCGCATCGCTCCCTCGTGGAGGGTGCCGGTGGGATCACCCTGCGCGTCGCGCTCGATGCGGCCGTCGGGCGGGTCGGGGGTGTGCCGGTCGATGCCGGCCCGCTCCAGCGCCGCGGTGTTGACCCAGGCGCCGTGGTGGTCGCGGTTGGGCAGGAACGCCGGGCGGTCGGGCACGGCGTGGTCCAGCTCGGCCGCGGTCGGGGTGCCACCGGGGAACACCGCCATCGACCAGCCGCCGCCCAGGATCCAGGGCACGTCCGGCCGCGCGTGGGCGTAGGCGGCGACGGCCTCGAGATAGGCGTGAGCGTCCTCGGGCACGGGTGCGAGGTCGCAGCGCACCCGCTCCAGGCCGCCCTGCACAGCGTGCACGTGGGCGTCGACGAACCCCGGCGACAGCAGGCCGCCGTCGAGGTCGACCACGCGGCCGCGGTGCGGGAGGTCGGGGCCGACCGCGACGATGCGGTCGCCCTCGACGACCACGTCGGCCCGACCTGCGTGGTCGTGGCCGTCGAACACGCTTCCGTTGCGAAAGACGATGGTCGAGTCACCATTTCGCACGGATCGCATACCTTTAGGCCCAGATTGACGACGGAATCCCTTGCCTCGGGCGTCGGACCATCGCAGGATGGACGCCATGGACACAAGGTACGACCATCTGCAGCAAGCCGCCAAGGACCACCTGTGGATGCACTTCACGCGCCACTCCACCTACGACCACGCCGAGGTGCCGGTCATCGTGCGGGGTGAGGGCGCCTACATCTGGGACAGCCACGGGCGTCGCTACCTCGACGCCCTCGCCGGCCTGTTCGTCTCCCAGCTCGGCCACGGCCGCGAGGACCTCGCCGAGGCGGCAGCCGCCCAGGCGCGCGAGCTGGCGTTCATGCCGTTGTGGTCCTACGCGCACCCGAAGGCGATCGAGCTCGCCCAGCGGGTGGCCGGCTACGCGCCCGGCGACCTGAACCGCGTCTTCTTCACCAGCGGCGGCGGCGAGGCGGTCGAGTCGGCGTGGAAGCTGGCCAAGAACTACTACAAGCTCACCGGCCGGCCGATGAAGCACAAGGTCATCAGCCGGGCCATCGCCTACCACGGCACCACCCAGGGCGCCCTGTCGATCACGGGCCTGCCCGGCCTCAAGGCGCAGTTCGAGCCGTTGGTGCCCTCGACGTTCCGGGTGCCCAACACCAACTTCTACCGCGCCCCCGAGCGCGAGGGCGACCTGGAGGCCTTCGGCCGCTGGGCCGCCGACCAGATCGCCGTCGCCATCGAGAACGAGGGCCCCGAGACGGTCGCGGCCGTCTTCCTCGAGCCGGTGCAGAACGCCGGCGGCTGCTTCCCGCCGCCGCCCGGCTACTTCCAGCGGGTGCGCGAGATCTGCGACGAGTACGACGTCCTGCTGGTCTCCGACGAGGTCATCTGCGCGTTCGGGCGGCTGGGGCACATGTTCGGCGCCGAGCGCTACGGCTACCAGCCCGACATCATCACCTGCGCCAAGGGCATCACCTCGGGCTACGCACCGCTCGGCGCGATGATCGCCACCGACCGGCTGATGGCACCGTTCCTCGAGGGGCACAACTCCTTCGCCCACGGCTACACCTTCGGCGGGCACCCGGTCTCCGCCGCGGTCGCGATGGCCAACCTCGACGCCTTCGAGAACGAGGGGGTGCTCGAGAACGTCCGGGCCAACCAGGACGCGTTCCGGGCGACGCTGGAGAAGCTGCTCGACCTGCCGATCGTCGGCGACGTCCGCGGCGACGGCTACTTCTACGGCATCGAGCTGGTCAAGGACAAGGAGACCAAGCAGTCCTTCGACGCCGCGGAGTCGGAGAAGCTGCTGCGCGGCTACCTCTCCCGCGCGCTGTACGACGAGGGCCTCTACTGCCGCGCCGACGACCGCGGCGACCCGGTGGTGCAGCTCTCGCCGCCGCTGATCTGCACCCAGGAGCACTTCGACGAGATCGAGGGCGTCCTGCGGGTCGTGCTCGACAAGGCCTCGTCGCTGCTCTGAGCCGTCCCTGCCCCCGAACCGCCCCTCTCGGGAGGGTCAGTCGTGGGTCGGGAACCCCAGGTCCACCCCCGTGCGGGTGGCGGGGTGGGGCCACCGTGAGGTGACCACCTTGCCGCGGGTGTAGAAGTGCACGCCCTCCACCCCGTGGGCGTGGGTGTCGCCGAACAGCGACGCCTTCCAGCCACCGAACGAGTAGTAGGCCATCGGCACCGGGATCGGCACGTTGACCCCGATCATGCCGACCTGCACCTCGTGCTGGAACCGCCGCGCGGCTCCCCCGTCGGCGGTGAAGATGGCCGTCCCGTTGCCGTAGCGGTTGGCGTTGACCAGGGCCAGCGCCGCGTCGTACGACGGCACGCGGAGCACCGAGAGCACCGGCCCGAAGATCTCGTCGTCATAGATGGACATCCCGGGCCGGACGCGGTCGAAGAGCGTGGGACCGAGCCAGAACCCGGCCCCGTCGGCGTCGGGCGCGACGTCGCGGCCGTCGATGACCAGCGCAGCCCCGGCGCTCACGCCCGCGTCCACGTACGACGCGACCTTGTCGCGGTGGGCGCCGGTGACCAGTGGTCCCATGTCGGCACCACGCCGGCCGTCGCCGGTGCGCAGCCGCGCCACCCGGGACGCGATGAGGGGCACCAGCTCGTCGGCCACCGGGTCCACGCAGACCAGCGCCGAGACGGCCATGCAGCGCTCGCCCGCCGAGCCGAAGCCGGCGCTGACCGCGGCGTCGGCCGCGGCCTCGAGGTCGGCGTCGGGCAGCACGACCATGTGGTTCTTGGCGCCGCCGAGCGCCTGCACCCGCTTGCCGTGCGCGGTGCCGGTCTCGTAGACGTAGCGGGCGATCGGCGTCGAGCCGACGAAGGAGACGGCAGCGACGTCGCCGTGGGTGAGCAGCGCGTCGACGGCCACCTTGTCGCCGTGCACGACGCTGAAGACACCGGCGGGCAGGCCGGCCTCCGCCCACAGCTCCGCGAGCAGCATCGAGGCCGACGGGTCCTTCTCGGACGGCTTGAGCACCACGGCGTTGCCGCACGCGATCGCGACCGGTGCGAACCACAGCGGCACCATCGCCGGGAAGTTGAACGGCGCGATCACGGCGACCACGCCCAGCGCCTGGCGGATGGAGTAGACGTCCACACCGGTGGACACCCCCTCGCTGTAGCCGCCCTTGAGCAGGTGCGGGGCGCCGCAGGCGAACTCCACCACCTCGAGCCCGCGCTGCACCTCGCCGAGCGCGTCGTCGAGCACCTTGCCGTGCTCGGCCGTGATCGCCGCCGCCACGTCGTGCCGGCGGCGTGAGAGCGCCTCCCGGAAGGCGAAGAGCACGGCGGTACGGCGCGACAGCGACTGCTCGGCCCACGCGCGGCCGGCCAGCACGGCGTCGGCCACGACGGCGTCGACGTCGGCGCCGCTGGCGAACGCCACCTGCCGCGCGATCTGGCCGGTCGCGGGGTCGTGGACGTCGCCCGTGCGCTCGGCTCCGCCCGCCCACCGGGCGCCGGACCTCCAGTGGGGCACCAGGTCGGTCCCTGCATCCATCATGGGGTCACCCTCTCAGGAGTCGAACCCCAGGCCGAGGCGGTCCAGGGTCTTGAGCCACAGGTCCTGCCGGCCGCCGTTGCGGTCGGCGCGCGCCATCGACCGGCGGGTGGCCTGGATGCCGGCGTACCGCACCGGCTCGGGTGGGAACGGCAGCGGCTTCTCGCGCACCATGCGGAGCGTCGTGCGCTCGGTCTCGTGGCCCCCCAGCAGGTCGAGCACCACGTCGGCCGCGAAGCGGGTGGCGGCGACCCCGAGGCCGGTGAAGCCCAGCGCGTAGGCCACCCGGCCGGCGTGGGCGGTCCCGAAGAAGGCGGAGAAGCGGGTGCTGGTGTCGATCACCCCTCCCCACCGGTGGCTGAAGCGCAGGCCCTCGAGCTGGGGGTAGGTGGCGAGGAAGGTGCGGGCCAGCAGCCCGTGCACGCGGTCCGACTGCTCCAGCGAGCGGTCGATCCGGGACCCGTAGTGGTAGCTCGCGTCGTAGCCGCCCCAGAGGATCCGGGAGTCGCGGGTCAGCCGCGAGTAGTGGAAGAGGTTGCCGGCGTCGCCGACGCCCTCGCGGCCGCCCCACCCGATCGAGGCGAGTCGGGCCTCGCTCAGCGGCTCGGTCATCAGGACGTGGTCGTAGACCGGCACGGTCATCAGCCGCAGCCGGCGCAGGAGCGGTGGGAACGCGTTCGTCGCCAGCGCCACCCGGGCGGAGCGCACCGACCCGCGCGCGGTGCGTACGACGACCGACGCGCCGTCCCGCTCCAGCGAGGTCACCGCCGAGTGCTCGTGGACGACGGCCCCCCGCTCCAGGCAGGCACGCCGCAGGCCCCAGGCCAGCCGGGCGGGCTCGACCAGCGCGGTGCCGTGGAGGTCGAGCAGCCCGCCGAGGTACGCCGGTGAGTCGACGCGGGCACGGGTCTGCGCGGCGTCGAGCACCTGCACGTCGTGCCCGGCGGCGCCCATCTGCGCCGCCACCGCCGCGAGCTCGTCCACCTCGTGGGGCGCCCTGGCGACGGTCAGCTCGCCGGGAGTCTCCCAGCAGCAGTCGATCCCGTGCCGCTGCACGGTCTCGCCGATGGCACGCAGGTTCTCGGCGCCGAGCCGCTCGAGCGTCGCCATCTCCTCGGGCCACCTGGCCTGGCCGTTGGCGAAGCCATGGGTCAGGCTGGCGTCGGCGAAGCCGCCGTTGCGTCCGCTCGCCTCCTCGCCGCACCGGCCGGCCTCCAGGACCACCACCGACCGGCCGGGGTCGCGCTCGAGCGCTCGGAGCGCCGTCCAGAGCCCGGTGTAGCCGCCGCCGACCACGACGAGGTCGGCCGCGCCGGCCCCCCGCAGGGGCGGCAGGACCGGCGGGCGCTGGGGGTCCTCCAGCCAGAAGACGGCCGGCCGGGCGCCGGCGAGCGCCTGGTCGGGGGTCACGTCAGCGCGGCCCGTCGCTGTCGGCGGCTGCGGTGCTCCGCGACGAGCACGATCGCGATCGAGACGACGAACATGAGGGTGCCGATGACGTTCACCTGCATCGGCACGCCGCGCTGCGCCACGCCCCAGACGTACATCGGGAACGTCGTGGTGGTGCCGGCGTTGAGGTTGGTGATGATGAAGTCGTCGAACGAGAGCGAGAAGCTCAGCAGGGCGGCACCGAGGATCCCCGGGAAGACCAGCGGGAAGGTCACCCGCCAGAACGTCTGGGCCGGCGTCGCGTAGAGGTCCTGGGCCGCCTGCTCGAGGTTGTCGTCCATGCCTGCCAGGCGCGCCCGCACGGTCACGATGACGAAGGACAGGCAGAACAGGATGTGGGCGATGAGGATCGTCCGGAACCCGAGCTGTCCGGCGAACCCGGCCGAGACGAAGAGCGCCAGCAGCGAGGAGCCCAGCACGATCTCGGGGGCCGCCATCGGCAGGAAGACCAGCAGGTTGGTGGACGAGCGACCGGCGAAGCGGTGCCGCACGAGCGCGAACGCCGCGAGCGTGCCCAGCACCGTGGAGACCAGCGTGGCAGCCATCCCGATCGTGATGCTGCGGACCACCGCGTCGCACATGGACGGGTCGAGGCAGGGGTTGAGCCAGTTGTCGAGGGTGAAGCCGCCGAAGGAGTAGACGTTGCGGCTGCGCGGGTCGTTGAAGCTCATCAGCACGACGATGAAGATCGGCACGAAGGTGTAGACGAGCACCGCGAGCCCCAGCATCAGCACCAGGTTGCGTCGGATCCAGCTCACAGCACCCTCCCGTTCACTCCCAGCTCGCGCGCCACCTCGCGGTCCGCTCCCCGCTCCCGACCGACGCGCGCTCCCGCTTCGCTCACAGCAGCTCCTCGGTCCCGGCCCGGCGGACGTAGGCCAGCACCATCACCACGATCAGGACCATCAGGATCACCGACAGGGCGGCGGCCGCGGGGTAGTCGTTGGCGTCGGTGAACAGGCTCTGGATGACGCCGCCGATCATCCGCTGGTTGGGGCTCCCCAGCAGCTCGGCGTTGATGTAGTCGCCCACGGACGGGATGAACGTCAGCAGGGTGCCCGCGACCACGCCCGGCAGGGACAGCGGCCACGTCACCTTGAAGAAGCCGACCACCGGGTGGGCGTAGAGGTCGCTGGAGGCCTCGATGAGGCGGTGGTCGATCTTGTCGAGGCTGGCGTAGAGCGGCAGCACCATGAACGGCAGGAAGTTGTAGGCCAGTCCCGCCACCACCGCCACGGGGGTCGCCAGCAGCCGGCCGTCGTCACCCAGCACCTGCAGGGTCTGGAGCACGTCCACGACGACGCCGTCGTCGGCCAGGATCAGCTTCCACGACAGCGTCCGCACCAGGAAGCTGGTGAAGAACGGCGCGATGACCAGCACCAGCATCAGGTTCTTCCACCGGCCGGCCTTGAAGGCGATGGCGTACGCCAGCACGTAGCCCAGCACCAGGCACACGGCCGTCGCGGCCGCGCCGTACATCAGGGAGCGCACCAGCGGTCGCCAGTAGTCGGTGACCGCGTCCAGGTAGTTGCCGAACCGGTAGGTCATCTCGTAGCCGCGGAAGTCCGAGCCGGCCGGGTCGTAGAGGCTGGTCGCGACGAGGGAGTAGAACGGGACGACGAAGAACAGCAGCAGCCACAGGAGGCCGGGGAGCAGCAGCAGGTAGCCGGTCCTGCCGCTCCTCACGACGCGTCCACCCGTTGCGCGCCGGCCGAGGCGTCCTGGTCGTGGTCGAGGAGGAAGGCGTACTCGGGCCGCCACGACAGCTCCACCTGCTCGCCGGTGCGGAAGAGCCGGTTGCGGCCGGTGTTCTGGGCGAACACCTGGAGCTCCTGGCCCCACGGCATGCGCACGAGGTACTGGGTGCTGACGCCCACGAAGCTGACGTCGGTGACCACCCCGCCCGGGATGGTGTTGCCGGGAGCGTCCAGCTCCTCGCCGGGCTCCCCCACCAGCACCTTCTCGGGACGGATGCCGATCCAGCCCTTCGCCCCGTCGGCGTGCGAGCGGACGGCCGGGACCGAGACCGCGACACCGTGCATGTCGACGCTCACGAGGTCGGCGGAGCGGCCGATGACCGTGCCCTCGATGAGGTTCGACTGACCCAGGAAGTTCGCCACGAACGTGCTTTGCGGGTTCTCGTACAGCGCCGAGGGGGCACCGAGCTGCTCGATCCCACCGGCGTTCATCACCGCGACGGTGTCGGCCATGGTCATGGCCTCCTCCTGGTCGTGGGTGACGTGGATGAAGGTGAGCCCCACCTCGGTCTGGATGCGCTTGACCTCGATCTGCATCGACCGGCGCAGCTTGAGGTCGAGCGCACCCAGCGGCTCGTCGAGGAGCAGCACCTCCGGCTCGTTGATCAGGGCCCGCGCCAGCGCCACCCGCTGCTGCTGTCCGCCGGAGAGCTGGGCGGGCAGCCTGCCGCGGTGCGTGGTGAGCTCGACGAGCTCGAGCATCTCCTCGACCTTGGTCCTGACCTCCCGCACCCTGCGCCGGCGCAGCCCGAACGCGACGTTCTCGAAGATCGTCAGGTGCGGGAAGAGCGCGTAGCTCTGGAAGACGGTGTTGACCGGCCGCTGGTGGGGCTTGGTGCGGGTGATGTCCTGGCCGGCCAGCTCGATGCTGCCCGACGTGGGCGCCTCGAGACCCGCGACCATCCGCAGGGTCGTCGTCTTGCCGCAGCCCGAGGGACCGAGCAGGGCGAAGAACGAGCCGCGCGGCACGTCGAGGTCGAGCCGGTCGACGGCGGTGAACCCGCCGAAGGACTTCGTCAGCCCCCGCAGGCGCAGCCCGTCGTACGCCGCCCCTTCGGTCGCCGCGGACTCCTGCTCAGCCACCGATGACATCGGACCAGTCCCTCTCGTAGGCGATCGTCTGCCGGTCGTCGAGCGGCATGAGGTCGAAGGTGTCGGCCAGCGACTCCGCGTCGGGGAAGATCAGCTTGTTGTCGACCAGGCTGGGATCGATCTTCTCCATCGCCTCGCGGGCGCCCTCGACGGGACAGATGTAGTTGACCCAGGCGGCTAGCCTCGCCGCCACCTCCGGGTCGTAGTAGTAGTCGATCCAGGCCTCGGCGTTCGCCTGGTGCGTCGCGCCGTTGGGCACGATCATGTTGTCGCTCCACAGCGACAGCCCCTCCTCCGGCGTGACGAACTTGATGTCGGGGTTCTCGAACTGGAGCTGGATGATGTCTCCCGACCAGGCCTCGCAGGCCACGATGTTGCCGGCCGCGAGGTCCTGGGTGTAGTCGTTGCCGGTGAAGGCGCGGACCTGGCCGTCGCTGACGACCTTGCGCAGCTCCTCGATCGCGTCGTCCCACTGGTCCTGGGTGAAGTCCCGGGGATCGGCGCCGACGACGCGCAGCATGAACCCCATCGTGTCGCGCATCTCGGTCAGCAGGGTGATCTTGCCCTTGAGGTCGCTCCGGGTGAGCAGCTCGGAGAAGCTCCGCACCTCACCGGTCTTGGCGGCGTTGTAGGCGAGGCCGGTCAGGCCGGTCTGCCAAGGGGCGTGGAACTCCAGGTCGGGGTCCCACTGGCGGTTGCGCAGCGGCTCGATGAGGTTGGCGTGCAGGTTGGGCACCTTCGCCCTGTCGAACGGCTGGGTCCAGCCGAGCCCGATCATGCGGGCGGCCATCCAGTCGGTGAGCATGACGAGGTCGCGGTCGATCGGCTGGCACGAGCCCAGCTGGTTGCGCACCTTGGCGTAGAACTCGGCGTTGTCGTTGACGTCGTCGGTGTAGTCGACGGTGATGCCGGTCTGCTGCTGGAAGACCTGGAAGGTCGAGGTCTCCTTGCGCTTGGGGTCGATGTAGCCCGGCCAGTTGGAGATGACCAGCCGGCGCTCCTGCTCGGAGACGTCGCCCGCCCGGCAGGCGGCGGGGTCCTGCTGGGCCCCCGACACCTCGAAGAACGGCAGCTTGAGCGCGGCGACGCTCAGGCCGGCGAACGCCGCGGTGCCCGCCCCCCGCAACACGGTGCGGCGGCTGAGACCGGCTCTCGTGGACGCCATGCGCCACCCTTCGTCGTACGGCGAGTCCTCCGGATCGTGCCACGCGACCACCGGTTCGACAAGGGATCCCGTCGACATCCGTCGGTGGGACGACGGATTCTGTGGCCGACGACGTGTTCAGTCATAGATCACGTCCGTGTACGTTTCGTCCATGCACGCGACGTCTCGCCCCGGCGGTCACCTCGACGACCTCTCCAAGGCGATCATCGAGCAGCTCCAGCAGGACGGCCGCCGCTCCTACGCCGCCATCGGCAAGGCGGTCGGCCTGTCCGAGGCGGCCGTACGACAGCGGGTGCAGCGGCTCACCGACACCGGCGTCATGCAGGTGGTGGCGGTGACCGACCCCCTCGAGCTGGGCTTCGCCCGCCAGGCCATGATCGGCGTGCGCATCCGCGGGCCGCTCGAGGGCGTCGCCGACCAGATCTCGGCGTTCGACGAGGTCGACTACGTGGTCATCACCGCCGGCACCTTCGACCTGCTGGTGGAGGCGGTCTGCGAGAGCGACGAGCACCTGCTCCGGCTGGTGTCCACGCAGATCCGCTCGATCGAGGGCGTCGAGGGCACCGAGACGTTCATGTACCTCAAGCTGAAGAAGCAGACCTACTCGTGGGGCGTGCGCTGAGCCTCGGCCCACCTCTCACAGCAGTCCGTTGGCCACGGTCCGCGCCGGCTTGGACCGGTCGCGCAGCCAGGCCTGGAAGAACCCGCCCAGGTCCTGGCCGCTGAGCTGCGCCGCGAGCGCCTCGAACTCCTCGGAGCTGCCGTTGCCCCCCGCCTTCTGGTCGAGCCAGGTGCGCAGCACGGCCCAGAAGGCCTCCTCGCCGATGCGGTTGCGCAGCGCCTGCAGGGTCATCCCACCGCGGACGTAGACCGCCCCGGAGAAGATGTCGTCCTTGCCCGGGTCGAAGACCGGGCTCCTCCACAGCGAGGAGTCCGCCGCGGCGTACTGCTCCTGGAGCCACTCCGCCCCGGACCGGTCGCCGTGCGTCTCGGCGTACCGCACCTCCATGAAGGTCGCCGCGCCCTCGTTGAGCCAGATGTCCTCCCACTGGTCGACGGCGACGTCGTCGCCGAACCACTGGTGGGCGAGCTCGTGCACGAGCAGGCTCGTGGAGCCCTGGTTGAGCGGTGGGTACGTCGGCCGCGTCTGGTTCTCGAGCGCGAAGCCGGGATCCAGGGAGGTCACCAGGCCGCCGGTGACCGAGAAGGGGTAGGCGCCGAGGTCGGCCTCCAGCGCCCTGACGATCCCGGGGCTGCGACGCAGCTGGCGCATCGAGCTGCGCAGCGCCCGCTTGGGCAACGCCTTGGACGCAGCCACCAGCCAGGGCAGGCCCCGGTGGGTGCCGCGGTCGATGCGGAAGTCGCCGGCGGCGAAGAAGGCCAGGTAGGTGGTCATCGGCTCGTCGGCGCGCCAGTGCCAGGTGGTGGTGGCCTTGCGCGAGACCTTCTCGACGAGGCGGCCGTTGGCGATGACCTCCTTGCCGCGCGGCACGGTGACGCGGATGTCCATGAGCGCCTTGTCGCGCGGGTGGTCGTTGGAGGGGAACCACCACGGCGCCATGTGCGGCTCGTTCATGGTGACGGCCTCCCGCCGGTCGGCCAGCCAGTTGCCCTCGCCCTCGTAGCGGTGCCTGGCCGGGCGGCCGGCGTAGGAGACCACCACGGTGACGGTGTCGCCGGTGGTGAGCGGCGAGGCCGGGGTGATGCGCAGCTCGTGCTTGCCGGGCCGGGCGTGCTTGGCGCGCACCCCGTCGACGGTGACCTTGCGGACGCCGAGGAGGAAGTCGAGGTTGAAGGAGGAGAGGTCCTGCGTGGTCCGCAGGGTGATGCGGGTGTTGCCGCGCAGCCTCTTCGACGCCAGGGCGTAGCGGTCGCGCACGTCGTAGCGCTGGACGTCGATGCCCCCGTTGCCGTCCTGCGGGAAGTACGGGTCGCCGATGCCGCTCGAGCCGGGCGTGGGCACGCGCTCCACGGAGCTCGCGCCGGCACCCCCGGCCAGGGAGACGGCCAGGACGACGGCGAGCGGGCTGACGAGACGACGCAACGTGGGGGTCACCCCGCGAACCTACCGCGCGCACCGCCGTGACGACCCTCCCGCTAATTGCGTTGCGGGCCCGGCCGGAGGCCCCCACACTCGGATGACACACCGGGTGCACGTACGTGCCCGTCGACCGAGAGGAGCAGTGACATGACCACCACTGTCCTTGGCCTGTCCGCAGACCAGACCCTCTCGACCTCACGGAGCACACCCCGCGATGACACGCACCCCGATCGACCCGGCCTCCGAGCCGGCTGACCAGCTCGACCCCACCTTCGTCTTCGACTTCACCGCCTACGACGACCTCGACGACTCGACGCAGCGCTGGTCCACCTGGCTCAGCGTGGAGCCCCTGAGTCGTGGCCCGGAGCCACGCCCCGGCTGGGTGGTGACCTCCCAGGGCGCCGTCGACACCGACCTGGGCATCCTCAAGACCGGCAAGGAGGCCGACGTCTTCCTCCTCGAGCGGGCCGACCCGCTCGACCCCGGTGGAGGCGTCGTCATGGCCGCCAAGCGCTACCGCGACAGCGACCACCGCAGCTTCCACCGCGCCGCGTCCTACACCGAGGGACGCTCGATGAAGCGCTCACGCGACGAGCGCGCCCTCAAGCGCAAGTCGACCTGGGGCCGCCAGGTCGCCGCCGGCGAGTGGGCGGTCTCGGAGTGGGACGCCCTCAAGCGGCTGTGGGAGATCGGCGTGCCGGTCCCCTACCCTGTGCAGATCGACGGCACGGAGATCCTGATGGAGTGGATCACCCACGACGGCGAGACGGCACCCCGGCTGGCCCAGACCCGGCCGGAGCCGGGGCTGCTGGCTTCCTACTTCGACCAGCTCCGCGGCGCGCTCGCCACGATGGCGCAGGCGGGGCTGGTGCACGGGGACCTCTCGCCGTACAACACGCTCGCGGCGGGTGAGCGCCTGGTGGTGATCGACCTGCCCCAGATCGTCGACCTCGTCGGCAACCCACAGGGCATGGACTTCCTCATGCGCGACTGCACGAACATGTGCACGTGGTTCCGGGCGCGTGGTCTCGACGTCGACGAGCAGGAGCTGTTCGGCGAGCTGATGGCGCACGCGTTCTGATGGGGGCGGTCCGCTAGGTTCGGGCGGATGAGGCACCAGCGCGGACGCGTCGTCGATGTGGAGACCACCGGGGAGCTCGTACGCCGGGTGGCCGCCGGCACGACGTCGCTGTCGGGCTGGCGGCTGCGGGGCCTCGACCTCACCGCGCAGTCGGCGACGCTGGCCCGCTGCCACGCCGGCGAGGCGCTGTTCCTCGGCTGCCGGTTCGCACCGGGCGACGAGGCGCGGGTGCGCGAGCAGGGTGCACTGGTCTTCCCGGACCTGCCCGACTCCCCCGTCGACGAGTACCGCACCGGGCTCTACACCGCCCGGGAGCTCTTCGACGCCCCGGTCTACCGCGACACCCTCGACGGGCGTGCGTACGCCTGGTCCAAGGGCCGGCGGAACCGTGACTCGGCCCTCGCGAAGGCGCTGCACGACCACGCCGTCGACGCCGCGCTCGCCACGTGGGTCGAGGGCCGCGACCTGGTCGGGGTCATGGGCGGGCACGCGCTCCAGAGGGGCTCGGTCGAGTACGCCGCGGCGGCCCGCCTCGGCCACGCGCTCGGGGCGAGCCGCACGGTCGCCACCGGCGGCGGCCCGGGTGCGATGGAGGCCGCCAACCTGGGGGCCTGCCTGTCGGCCCTCCCGGCCGAGGCGCTCACCGACGCCCTCGGGCGGCTCGCGGCCGTACCGTCGTTCGTGCCCTCGGTGGACGCCTGGGTCTCCTCCGCCTTCGAGGTGGTGGACGCCCTGCCCGAGCCGACGGAGTCGCTGGGCGTGCCCACCTGGCACTACGGGCACGAGCCGCCCAACGTCTTCGCCGGCGCGATCGCGAAGTACTTCGGCAACCCGCTGCGCGAGGCCGTGCTCCTCCAGGTCTGCAACCGCGGCATCGTCTTCCTGACCGGGGCGGCCGGCACCGTGCAGGAGGTCTTCCAGGACGCCTGCGAGAACTACTACGCCGAGGAGTCGGCCCTCGCCCCGATGGTGCTGGTGGGCCGCACCTACTGGACCGAGACGCTGCCGGCCTGGCCGCTGCTCCGCTCGCTGGCGCGCGGCAGGCCGATGGAGGCGCACGTCCACCTGGTCGACACGCTCGAGGAGGCCGCCCTCGTGGTCAGCGGCGGTCCGCCACCGGCAGCACGTAGCAGCGCTCCTGGCCGTACGCCGTGAAGCCGACGCGGCGCAGGATGGGCCCGGACGTCTCCACGCGGCCCTTCACCAGCGCCATCCGCGCCCCGAGCGATACCGCGTGCCGCAGCCGCGCGTCGAGCACCGCCCGGTAGACCCCCCGGCCGCGCGCGTCGGGGACGACGCCGCCACCCCACAGCCGGACCACGTCACCGGCCATCGAGAGCCCGCCGCCGCCGGCGGCGTGAGCGCCGAGGTAGCCGACGGCGCAGGCGCCGCGCCGGTCGCGGTGGTCGGCCGCGGCCTCCTCCGCCAGCTCCAGGACCCGCTCGTCGTCGGGCACGGCACCCTCCTCGAACGCCTCGATCCCGACCTGGATGACGTCGCGGGTCGTCGCCTCGTCGAGCTGCCAGCGGACCTCCACGTCCGCGGGCACGGCCAGGTCGGGGACGCCGCCCGCCAGGTCGAGGGCGAACACGTCGACCGTGTCGTCGTGGACGCCGCCGCGGCTGCGGAGCGCAGCCTCGAGGCCCGCCGGGGCGTCCGGCTTCACCCAGACGAGCAGCTCCGCGCTCCCCCACTCCCGCGCCCGGTCGACCGCGGCCTCCAGGGTCGCGGCCACGGGTGCGTCCGCAGCGACGCGCACCACCGTCGGGGCGACCCGGTAGTGGTCGGGCCACCGGACGAGCACCAGCCGATCGTCGCGCACGACCGTGGCGTCGCTCGGCCACCACAGCCACGCGGCGCCGGCGGCCGCGACCCGCTCGGGGGTCACGCCTCGGTGGCGGCCAGCTGCCCGCAGGCCCCGTCGATCTCGCGGCCGCGGGTGTCGCGGACGGTGGTCGGGATGCCCTTGGCCTCCAGGCGGCGCACGAACTCGCGCTCGTCCTTGGGGTCGCTGGCGGTCCACTTCGAGCCGGGGGTGGGGTTGAGCGGGATGAGGTTGACGTGCACCCAGCCCCAGTCGCCGTAGGAGTTCAGGACGTCGCCGAGGAGGTCGGCGCGGTGCGCCTGGTCGTTGATCCCGCGCATCATGGCGTACTCGATGGAGACGCGGCGCTTGGTCGTGCGCGCGTAGTTCCACGCCGCCTCGACGGTCTCGGCGACCGACCAGCGGGTGTTGATGGGCACCAGCTCGTTGCGCAGCTCGTCGTCGGGGGCGTGCAGGCTCAGCGCCAGCGTGACGGGGACGCCCTCCTCGGCGAGCTGGTTGATCCGCGGGACGAGGCCCACGGTCGACACGGTGACGCCCCGGGCGCTCATGCCCAGCCCGGCGGGCGCGGGGTCGGTGAGCCGGCGCACGGCGCCGATCACGGCCTGGTAGTTGGCCAGCGGCTCACCCATGCCCATGAACACGACGTTGGAGACGCGCCCCGGACCGCCGGGGACCTCGTCGCGGGCCAGCGACCGCGCCGCGGCCACGACCTGCTCGACGATCTCCGCGGTCGACATGTTGCGCTGGAGCCCGCCCTGGCCGGTGGCGCAGAACGGGCAGGCCATGCCGCACCCGGCCTGGCTGGAGACGCAGACGGTGGCGCGGTCGGGGTAGCGCATCAGCACCGACTCGACCAGCGCGCCGTCGAACAGCCTCCACAGCGTCTTGCGCGTCGTGCCCTTGTCGGCCTCCAGCGTGCGCAGCGGCGTCATCAGCGACGGCAGCAGTGCGGACACGAGCTCCTCACGCTGCGCCGCCGGCAGGTCGGTCATCTGCGCCGGGTCGTCGGCCAGCCGTGCGAAGTAGTGGGTCGAGAGCTGCTTGGCGCGGAAGCCGGGCAGGCCCGCGTCGGCCAGCAGCTGCTTGCGGCCCGCCTCGTCGAGGTCGGCGAGGTGGCGCGGCGGCTTCTTGCGGCCACGCGGCTCGTCGAAGACGAGGCGGAGCGGGGTCGTGCCCTCGGGCGGCGTGGGAGTCTCGGACATCAGGCCCCCATTCTCCCACCGGCGGGGTGACCACGGCGAATGCGCGACCACCCCGTCGGTCCTGGGTGAGCGGCCTCACGTCAGGACACCTCAGGTCAGGGGCACCACGTCGGCCGCACCGAGCCGCGCGGCGTCGGCCGTCGCGTCGTCGGGCTGCTCCTGGCTCTCCCGCTCCGCGGCGACGCGGGCCCGGTAGTGCTGGATCTCCAGCGCCACCTGCCCCTCGCTCCACCCGAGCACGCCGCCGACCAGGCCGGCGACCTCCTCCACCACGCCCAGGCCGCGGTCGAAGGTCTCGATGGAGATGTGGGTACGCCGGGTGAGGACGTCCTCGAGGTGGCGCGCGCCCTCGTGGCTGGCGGCGTAGACGGCCTCCACGCGCAGGTAGTCCGGCGCCCCCTCGAGCGGCCTGCCCAGTGACGGGTCGTCGGCCACGAGGTCGAGCAGCTCGTGCACCAGGGAGCCGTAGCGGCGCAGCAGGTGCTCGATCCACACCTCGTGCAGCCCCGCGTCGCGAGCCAGCACGTGCCGGGCGTTCCACAGCGCCTGGTAGCCCTCGGCGCCCAGCAGCGGGACCTCCTCGGTGACCGACGGCGGGACGGCCCGGTCGTCGTGGGCCCCGAGGCCGAACACCGCCTCGTCGACGGCGTCCTTGGCCATGATCCGGTAGGTCGTGTACTTGCCGCCCGCGACCACGACCAGCCCCGGCGCCGGGTGGCTGACCGCGTGCTCGCGCGACAGCTTCGACGTGGCGTCCGACTCCCCCTCCAGCAGGGGCCGCAGGCCGGCGTACACGCCCTCGACGTCCTCCCGCGTCAACGGCACCTCGAGCACCAGGTTGACCTGCTCGAGCAGGTAGTCGATGTCGGCCTCGCTGGCCGCCGGGTGCGCCCGGTCGAGGCTCCAGTCGGTGTCGGTGGTGCCGATGATCCAGTGGCGTCCCCACGGGATCACGAAGAGCACCGACTTCTCCGTGCGCAGGATCAGCCCGGTGTCGGAGCGGATCCGGTCCTTGGGCACCACGAGGTGGATGCCCTTGCTGGCCCGCACGTGGAACTGCCCGCGCTGGCCGGCCAGCGACTGGGTCTCGTCGGTCCACACGCCGGTGGCGTTGACGACCTGGCGGGCCCGCACGGTCACGGTCGTGTCGTTCTCCAGGTCGCGCACCCGGGCGCCGGTGACCCGCTCGCCCTCCCGGACCAGCTCGACCACCCGGGCCCGCGACGCCACGTGGGCGCCGTACGCCGCGGCGGTGCGGGCCAGGAACATCGTGTGGCGGGCGTCGTCGACCTGCGCGTCGTAGTACTGCAGGGCGCCGACGAGGGCGTCCTTGCGCAGCGACGGCGCGAGCCTGCGGGCGCCCCGCCGCGTGAGGTGGCGGTGCAGCGGCACACCGGCGCGGCCGGAGACCCGGGACATCGCGTCGTACAGCGCGACGCCGGAGCCGGCGTAGAGCCGCTCCCAGCCCCGGTGCTGCAGGGGGTAGAGGAACGACACCGGGTGCACCAGGTGCGGAGCGAGCCGCTGGAGCATCAGGCCGCGCTCCTTCAGCGCCTCGGCGACCAGCCCGAAGTCGAGCATCTCGAGGTAGCGCAGGCCGCCGTGCATCAGCTTGCTGGAGCGGCTCGACGTGCCGGAGGCGAAGTCGCGGGCCTCCACGAGCCCCACGCGCAGGCCTCGGGTGGCCGCATCGAGCGCCGAGCCGGCGCCGACCACGCCGCCACCGATCACCAGGACGTCGAGCTCCTCCTCCGCGAGGTGCCGCAGCGCCTCCTCGCGCGAGGAGGGTGACAGGGGGACGGCTCTCATGGGTTGACCTCTCGTCGGGGGGCGCGGTCGGGGGGCGTCACTCGACGTCCACCCAGTCCAGCGTGCGCTGCACTGCCTTCCTCCACTGTGCATGACCGGTGGAGCGCTGCTCGTCGTCCCACTGCGGCGACCAGCGCTTCGCCTCGTTCCAGTTCTTCCGCAGCTCCTCGGTGTCGCTCCAGAAGCCGACGGCGAGGCCGGCGGCGTACGCCGCGCCCAGGGCCGTCGTCTCGGCGACCACCGGGCGGCTCACCTCGACGCCGAGGACGTCGGCCTGGATCTGCATGCACAGCTCGTTGGCGGTGACTCCGCCGTCGACCTTGAGCACCTCCAGCTTCACCCCGGAGTCCTGCTCCATCGCGTCCGCGACGTCGCGGCTCTGGTAGCAGATCGACTCCAGCGTCGCGCGGGCCACGTGCGCGTTGGTGTTGTAGCGCGACAGCCCGACGATGGCGCCGCGGGCGTCGGAGCGCCAGTACGGTGCGAAGAGGCCCGAGAACGCCGGCACGAAGTACACCCCGCCGTTGTCGTCGACCTGCCGCGCCAGCGACTCGCTCTGGGCGGCGCCGGAGATGATGCCGAGCTGGTCGCGCAGCCACTGCACGGCCGAGCCCGTCACCGCGATCGAGCCCTCGAGGGCGTAGACCGGCGCGTCGTCGCCGAACCGGTAGCAGACCGTGGTGAGCAGCCCGTGCTCGGAGCGGACCAGCTCGGTCCCGGTGTTGAGCAGCATGAAGTTGCCGGTGCCGTAGGTGTTCTTCGCCTCGCCGGGCGCGAAGCACACCTGTCCGACGGTGGCGGCCTGCTGGTCGCCGAGGATGCCGGTCAGCGGCACCTCGCCGCGGAACGGGCCGTCCTTGCGGGTGGTGCCGTAGCCCTCCGGACAGCTCGAGGACTTGATCTCCGGCAGCATGCCGCGCGGGATGTCGAAGAGCGCGATCAGCTCGTCGTCCCAGTCGCAGGTCTCGAGGTCCATCAGCATGGTGCGGCTGGCGTTGGTGACGTCGGTGACGTGGACGCCGCCGTCGGTGCCGCCGGTGAGGTTCCAGATCAGCCAGGAGTCGGTGTTGCCGAAGATGGCGTCGCCCGCCTCGGCCGCCTCGCGCACGCCGTCGACGTTCTCGAGGATCCACTGGATCTTGCCGCCCGAGAAGTACGTCGCCGGCGGCAGGCCGGCGCGCTGGCGGATGAGGTCGCCGTGGCCATCCCGCTCGAGGCGGGAGGCGATCCGGTCGGTGCGGGTGTCCTGCCACACGATGGCGTTGTAGCAGGGGCGACCGGTCCGGCGGTTCCAGACCACGGTGGTCTCGCGCTGGTTGGTGATGCCGACCGCGGCGAGGTCCTCGTGGGTGAGCCCGGCCCGGCGCAGGGCCGTCTGGATGACCGAGCTGGTGCGCTCCACGATCTCCACGGGGTCGTGCTCGACCCAGCCGGCCTGCGGCATGACCTGCTCGTGCTCGAGCTGGTGGCGCGCGACCTCCTCGCCGGCGTGGTCGAAGATCATGAATCGGGTGCTGGTGGTGCCCTGGTCGACGGCTCCGACGTACTTGGCCATGGTGTGCTCCTTCGTGCTGGGTGGTGCCGGGTGTGGTGCCTGCGGTGCTCCCTACGCCGACCTCATCGGCGCGATCGACCCCGACCACACCATCGCCACCCGGGCATCTTCTCCACGTTGCGGGGCAACGACGCAGCCGACGTCAGCATCCCCACGGCCTTCCTCGACCAGGTGGTCGGCACCGCGATCCTCGTCGTCGTGATCCTCGCCCTCACCTCGGTGTGAGACAACCCGCCGCTGGCCACCCTCGGCCCGGTCGTCGTGGGTCTGCGGGTGATGAGGCCCGCCGACATCGCGAGCCTGGGCATCGCCAACCAGCGGGAGACGACGGTCGTGTCCTTGGTCTCGGAGTGGGTGGCGCTCGGAGCGGCGCACGCCGCGGGGCTGGCCGTGGGCTAGTCGGACCGACCTGGAGGGACTGCGGCTCAGCCGTCCAGGCGGACCATGAAGTAGAGCACCAGCGAGGCCACGCCGACCACCACCAGCGCCGTCACCGCCATGCCGATGGCCATGTAGATCCCGAACCGCCGGGTCTTGCGCTTGGCCAGCAGCGCGATGGGCACCACCAGGCCGATCGCGACGAGCGGGAAGAACCTCTCGGCGGTCTCGTAGGAGAACAGCAGCCGCAGCACGCCGGCGAACCCGGCGGGGACCGCGATCACGAACAGCATGCCGGCGAAGAACCCCGCCAGCGCCGAGAACGTGGGGTGGCTGTGGTGCCACCAGCCGAGGCGCGAGTGGCGCTCGGCCGTGGCCCCGACGTGGTGGTCGGGGGCTCGGTCCGACTGCTCGGTGGTCATGGCCCGATCCTAGGTCGCGAAGGGCCCGTCCAGCCGGAGCACGTACGGCATGGCGAGCGAGGCCCGCACATCCCACCCCGGGCGTGCCGACCGGTCGGGGTCGGCGGACCGGTCGGCCAGGGGTCGGCCGTGGCGCACCAGGTGCAGGGCCACCGCGTCAGCCGTCGAAGACCAGGTAGTGCAGCAGGAGCCAGATGGGGGCGACGGTCGCGAGCAGGGAGTCGAGCCGGTCCATCAGGCCGCCGTGGCCGGGGACGACCTGGCTCATGTCCTTGATGCCGAGGTCGCGCTTCATGACCGACTCGCACAGGTCGCCGAGGGTCGCCATCACCGCGGCGATGAGGCCCAGGGCGACGCCGACCCACCAGTCGCCCTCGAGGAGGTAGACCACCAGCGCCACGCCGGCAGCAACGGTGAAGACGACCGACCCGGCGAATCCCTCCCACGACTTCTTCGGCGAGATGCCCGGCGCCATCGGGTGCCGACCGAACAGCACGCCCGCGACGTACCCCCCGATGTCGGAGGCGATCGTGACCAGGATGAAGGTGACGATGCCCTTGACCCCCTCGTCGAACCCGTCGAAGCCCGTGGCCCCGCCCTCGGCCAGCAGCAGCGCCACGAACGAGCCCAGGAACGGGACGTAGACGATGGTGAACACCGACGCCGTCGCCGTCTCGACGTAGCCGTCGATGCCACGCCGCAGCAGCCAGAGCATCACCACCAGGGCGGTGACCGCGGTGGCCGTCACCAGCGCCGGGGCACCCCAGAAGTAGGCCACCACGACCATGACCACACCGCCGACCATCAGCGGCTGCTCGGGCAGGTCGATCCGCTTGGCCAGCAGCCCCTGCCGCAGCTCCCAGATCGCCACCACCACGGCGAGCGCCACGATCACCATGAACGCCGTCTTCCAGACCGCCAGCGACAATGCGATGGCGGCGAGCAGCACGACGGCCGACGCGACCGCGGCGGGAAGGTTGCGCCCGGCGCGGCCGTGGTCCTTGATGGGAGGCCCGGCGGTCGCGTTCGAAGGCGGGATCTCGCTCATGTCGGCACGTCGAGGTCAGACCTCGAGCAGCTCGGCTTCCTTGTTCTTGAGGAGGTCGTCGATCTGGTCGGTGTAGGTCTTGGTGGTGCCGTCGAGGCGCTTCTCGGCCCCGGTGACGTCGTCCTTGCCGACCTCGCCGTCCTTCTCGAGCCTCTCGAGGTTCTGCTTGGCGGTGCGGCGGATGTTGCGCACCGAGACGCGACCGTCCTCGGCCTTGCCCTTGGCGACCTTGATGTAGTCCTTGCGGCGCTCCTCGGTCAGCTCCGGGAAGGCGCAGCGCAGCACCTTGCCGTCGTTGGCGGGGTTGACGCCGAGGTCGGAGTCGCGGATGGCGCGCTCGATGTTGCCCATCGCGCCGGCGTCGTAGGGCTGGATCAGGATGACCCGGGCGTCCTGGGAGGTGAACGACGCGAGCTGCTGGAGCGGCGTCGGCGAGCCGTAGTAGTCGACGACGATCTTGCTGAACATGCTCGGGTTGGCACGTCCGGCACGGATGGCCGAGAACTCCTCGCGGGTCGCCTCGACCGACTTCTTCATCTTGTCCTCGGCCTCGGTGAGGATCTCGTTGATCACAGCAGACTCCTGACGTGTGTGCGGGGGCAGCGGGCGTACGGCGACCGGCCGGTCGAGCCTAGTGGAGGACGCTCAGCCCTCGGTGCTGACGAGCGTGCCCATCTTCTCACCCTGGGTGACGCGCAGGATGGTGCCCTCGTCGTCGGCGCCGAAGACGATGAGCGGCAGGTCGTTCTCCATGCACAGGGCGAACGCGGTGGCGTCGGCGATCTGGATGTTCTGCCGCAGGGCCTCCTGGAAGCTGAGGGTGTCGTACTTCGTCGCCGTGGGGTCCTTCTTGGGGTCGGCGCTGTAGACGCCGTCGACACCCTGCTTGGCCATCAGCACGACCTCGCACCTGGTCTCCAGCGCCCGCTGGGCGGCGACCGTGTCGGTCGAGAAGAACGGCATGCCGGCACCGGCGCCGAAGATGACGACCCGGCCCTTCTCGAGGTGGCGCATGGCGCGGCGCGGGATGTAGGGCTCGGCGACCTGGCCCATCGCGATCGCGGTCTGGACCCGGGTCTCGATGCCCTCCTTCTCCAGGAAGTCCTGGAGGGCCAGGCAGTTCATCACCGTGCCGAGCATGCCCATGTAGTCGGCGCGGGAGCGGTCCATCCCGCGCTGCTGCATCTCAGCGCCCCGGAAGAAGTTGCCACCGCCCACCACGATCGCGACGCCGACGCCGGACCGCACCACCGCCGCGATCTCCTTGGCGATCGTGGACACGACGTCGGGGTCGACGCCGATCCTGCCGCCGCCGAAGACCTCACCGGAGAGCTTGAGCAGGACGCGCGAGTAGGCGGGCACGGGTTTCCCTTCGGTGGTGGGTCAGGCGTGGGCGACGTGCGAGGAGGCCGGCTCGATGATCCCTGTGCGAGTCATCGAACCGGCCTCCTCGTGCTACGTGGGAGGAACCCTATCGCCGCTCAGGCACCGACCTCGAACCGGGCGAACCGGGTGATGGTGGTGCCGGCCTCGTCGAGGACCGCCTTGACGGTCTTCTTGCTCTCGGTGACCGACGGCTGCTCCAGCAGGACGACGTCCTTGAAGAAGCCGTTGAGGCGCCCCTCGGTGATCTTGGCGATCGCCTGCTCGGGCTTGCCCTCCTCGCGCGAGGTGGCCTCGGCGATCTGACGCTCCTTGGCCACGACGTCGGCCGGGACCTCGTCACGGGTGAGGAACTGCGGACGCATGGCGGCGACCTGCATGGCCGCGCCGCGGGCGGCGTCGGCGTCGCCGGAGTACTCCACGAGCACCCCGACGGCGGGCGGCAGGTCGGCCGCACGCTTGTGCATGTAGGCGACGACGTCACCCTCGAAGTGGACGTACTGGCCGAGCTCGATCTTCTCACCGATGGAGATGGCCAGGCTCTCGACGACCTCGCCGACGGTCCGGCCGTCCAGCGGGACGCGCTTGAGCGCCTCGAGGTCGGCGGGCCTCGCCTCCGAGGCGGCGTCCGCGATCTTCTGCGCGGTGGCGACGAAGTCCTCGCCCTTGGCGACGAAGTCGGTCTCGCACTTGAGCTCGACGAGCACCCCGGTGGCGTGGGCGACCAGGCCCGCGGAGGCCTCGCGCTCGGCGCCGCGCTTGGCGGCCTTGGCGGCCCCCTTGACGCGGAGCAGCTCGACGGACTTCTCGAAGTCGCCGTCGGTCTCCTCGAGCGCCTTCTTGCAGTCCATCATCCCGGCGCCGGTGAGCTCGCGGAGCCTCTTGACGTCCTGAGCGGAGAAGTTGGCCATGATCCCTCTTCCTTTGCAGTTCGGTGGGGGTACGGCGCGGCACCCGGCCGCGCCCGAGAGGTCGTCCGGTCGGCACGGCCCGCCGGGCGGGCCGTGCCCGGAGTGTCAGGCGTCGGTGTCGGCGACGGCGGTGTCGGCGACAGCGGTGTCGACCGACTGCGCCTCGACGACGGCGGCGTCGAGGTCGGCGGTCACCTCGTCGGGCGTGGCGTCGGGCGTGCCGGCCAGGGGCGCGGGCGTCTCGGCGGTCGGGCCATCGGCCACGTCGGCAGCCGCCCCACCCTCGGTGGAGGCGCCGGTGCCCTCGGCAGCCGGGGTGTCCTCGGTCGCGACGTCGCCGCCGGTGGCGGCCACGGCGGCCTTGTCGGCGTCACCGGCGAGGAGCTCGCGCTCCCACTCGGCCAGCGGCTCCTCCGCGGTCGCGGCGGCGTCGCCGGTCTTGGCACCGGAGCGGGCGATCAGGCCCTCGGCCACGGCGTCGGCGACCACGCGGGTCAGCAGCCCGACCGCGCGGATGGCGTCGTCGTTGCCCGGGATGGGGAAGTCGACGACGTCGGGGTCGCAGTTGGAGTCGAGGATGCCGATGATCGGGATGCGCAGCTTGCGCGCCTCCTCGACGGCCAGGTGCTCCTTGTTGGTGTCGACGATCCACACCGCGGACGGCGTACGGGTCATCTCGCGGATGCCACCGAGGGTCTTGTCGAGCTTGTCGCGCTCCCGCTTCATCTGCAGGAGCTCCTTCTTCGTGCGACCGGAGCCCGCCACGTTGTCGAAGTCGACCTCGTCGAGCTCCTTGAGGCGGTTGATCCGCTGGTGCACGGTCTGGAAGTTGGTGAGCATGCCGCCGAGCCAACGCTGGTTGACGAAGGGCATGCCGACGCGCATCGCCTGCTCGGCGATGGCCTCCTGGGCCTGCTTCTTGGTGCCGACGAACATCACGACGCCGCCCTTGGCGACGGTCTCCTTGACGAAGGCGTAGCTGCGGTCGATGTAGGCCAGCGACTGCTGCAGGTCGATGATGTAGATGCCGTTGCGCTCGGTCATGATGAAGCGCTTCATCTTGGGGTTCCAGCGACGGGTCTGGTGCCCGAAGTGGACGCCGCTCTCGAGAAGCTGGCGCATGGTGACGACTGCCATGGGTGTGTCTCCTGTGTGAGGAGCCCGGCCCCGTGGTGCCCGCCCTTGCGACAGGACGGACCGGGAGCGTGCTCCGGTCGGCTCGGTTCGTGCCTCCGGCGGGTGCCGGCGGCCCTGACGCCCACGCGCGACCCGATCCGCCCCAGCTGGAGCGGAACCGAGGATCGGCGCCCACGGGTGGTCGGGGCCCAGGAAGGCGGCCCCGTCGCGGTCTGCGAGCGTGCGAAGTCAGCCCCGGAGGGCTGCTGCTTGGATCCTAGGCGAACGCGAGCGGCGGAACCAATCGGCGCAGGGGCCGCTCGGTGTCCACAGGAGCCCGGTGCCGGTGGTCGTCCACAAGCCCATGGAGGAGTCCGGCGCCCGCACCGGAGCCTTGACGAGGCTACCGCCATGGTCATCCGCGTCCTGGCACTCCTCCTCGTCGTCCCGCTGCTGCTCGCCCGGGCCGGTCCGGCGTCAGCCGCGACCGATCCCGCCGGGGTGTGGCCGCTCCGGCCCGAGCCCGCGGTCGAGTCGGGGTTCGACCCGCCCGAGGACCCCTGGGGCGCCGGTCACCGAGGCGTCGACCTCGCGGGTCGGCCGGGGCAGGCGGTGCGCGCCGCCATGGCGGGCCGGGTCGCCTTCGCCGGGCACCTGGCGGGCCGAGGCGTGGTGGTCGTCGACCACGGCGACACCCGCACCACCTACGAGCCCGTGTCCGCGACCGTCGAGGTGGGCGCCGAGGTCGCCGCCGGCGCCGACATCGGCCGGCTCACCGTCGCGTTCTCGCACTGCTTCCCCCGCGCGTGCCTGCACTGGGGCTGGAAGCGGGGAGACCTCTACCTCGACCCGCTCACGCTCGTCGGCGACACCGGTCCGGTCCGCCTCCTCCCCCTGTGGCGCGACGAGCCCGTGCCGGTCCCCTCGCGACCCGCACGTCCGGCCCT
Organism: uncultured Nocardioides sp.; assembly: GCF_902805925.1. Classification (GTDB taxonomy): domain Bacteria; phylum Actinomycetota; class Actinomycetes; order Propionibacteriales; family Nocardioidaceae; genus Nocardioides. The sequence goes on along the minus strand of NZ_CADCUP010000149.1, from coordinate 1,004 downwards.
CCCCCTCGAGGGCTGGTGGCGGCTTTCGACGCAGTGGTGACCGGCTCCCCCTCGCGGAGGTGCCGGTCACCGTGCTGGTCGTGCGGCAGCTGGTTCAGTGGACGCGCGGCAGCCCCTCGGTGGGCCCGACCTCGGGCACGGCGCCCTTCGCGGCGACGGTGGCGGCGCCCCCGGGCTGCATGGCCCAGGTGCCGCCGAAGAAGCCGTAGGCCCCTCCCACCGTGGTGGAGTACAACCAGGCCCCGGTCGGCGTCGCGGTGCTCGCGTCGAACGCCAGGTTCGTCACGTAGCGGGTGGCGCCGACGTTGAGCGCCTGCGACTCGAACACGCACAGGTGACCGGGGTCGGCGCTGGGGGCCGCGGCCGTGCCGGAGCAGCCGGGCGGCACTGCGGCACCCACCTGGATGTAGTGGGCGGTGGGCGCCGCCGCCAGCGTGACGCCGTAGGACAGGTCGCCGAACACGTAGGCCCCCGCCACCGTGGAGGGCGATCCCACGAGGTAGGTGCCCCGGTAGGTCCTCTGCCTCGCCTGGTACCTGGCGTCGGCGTCGGTCTTCGAGTAGTACCTCGCGTCGGACTCCGGCTTGGTGTACGAGCCACCCTTGCCGGCGTATTTCGTGTCGGACTGGGTCTTGGTGTAGTAGCGCTGGTCGGCCTTGTCCTGGAGCTTCTTCTTCCAGATCTTGCCCCAGCCCTGTGCTGCGCGGTCCTGCACGGCCGCGCCCGCGGGCGTGACCGCCACGGCACCGGTCATCATGACCGCGGAGGCCGCGACCAGGCCCAGTGCCTTGCGAGATGGTGTGTGCTTCATCGGACTTCCCCTTGCTCCCTGGCGGCCGGACGACCGCCCCACGAGCACTGTCGCTCCGCCGGGCCCCTCGCCACATCGGCGGAGCTGCCTACCCGTTGCGTAGGTGTCGCTACGTAGTCGGGCCCGCGACTCAGGAGCGTGGGTGCGCCTGCCGGTACGCCGAACGCAGGCGCTCGGTGCTCACGTGCGTGGA